>CAYHHL010000024.1:0-48350 GCA_964356325.1 uncultured Enterobacteriaceae bacterium
CTGTTTCACGCCGCAGCCCAACGTGCCGACCGACAAGATCCAGGTGCTGCAATCGGCCGAGCGCATCCTGTTCGCGCGCGACGAAAAGACCAAGAAGTCCGTGGTTTGGGTCGAAATCGTCTACAACGGCCCTAGTACCGCGTTCGCCTGGGTGTTGCCGGTGCCCAAGAAGCCCACGGTCGGCGTCGGCACGTCTTACCTGTTCGATCGCCTGGACCTGGGCACCGCGCCGCGCTTCAAGGTCGAACTCGGCGCGAGCGAGAACTGCAACTCGCCGGTGCGGGCGAATTCTGGCGGCGTCGGCTGCGGCGGGTCCGCCGATAGTTTCGCGCTAGGGGCGTCGCCGAAAAGCACTTCCTTCGAAGATGCGGGCAATCGCCACTCGGGCGTGACGGTCCTCGAGCACGATCAGGTCGGGCCCTACGACTACGAGATCATCCAGGCCACCGACGGCCAGAAGCTGTTCACCTGGCTGGCCGACCACAAGTACGCCCTGCCCGAAGCCGCCAAGCCGATCATCGAAGCCCATGTCAAGCAAGGCAATCTGTTCGTCGCGGTCAAGCTGCAAAGTGGCGCGAGCGTCCAGGAGATCAAGCCGATCTCGCTGACCATGGACGACGCCGAGCCGTGCGTGCCCCTGCGCCTGACCTCGATTGCCGCGGTGGAGGACACCACGGTGCTCACCTACATCGCCGGCAACGGCCGCGCGGTGCCGAAGAACTACCTGCACGTGCAACTGAATCCTATGCGGATCAACTGGTTCGACGGCGGCTCGAACTACGGTCAGGTGCTCTCGGCGGCGATCGACGAGGCGGCGGGCCACGCGTTCTCGACCGAGTTCGCCGGCACGGTGCCCAAGACCGTCAGCGTCGCCTCGCCCAACCAGTTCCAGCCGCCGGTGGACGAAGCGCTGGTCGACTTTACCCGGCTGGATACCAAGCTTTTTGCCGCCGCCAAGGATCCTTGCGCGGTGGCGGCGGTCCTGCGCGGCCAGCACTTTCCGATTGCCAGCGACACCGTCGAGATCCTCGAGAAGCATACGGGCATGGCCAAGAACGCCGGGCAGTCCGCGGATCTGTTGAAGTTCTATGGCACGGTCAATGACGGCACCAACACCGCATGCAACACCAACCAAGGCGTGGACGGCCAAGCGCTGGCGGCCCAGCTCGAGAAGGAATTTTCGCAACCGTTGCGCGAGGTCACGCCGCTGCTGACCGGCGGCCAGAAGTTCACCCGCCTGGCGATGCGCATCTCGCCCAACGAAATGACCAAGGACCCGGTGTTCGCCTTCAACCCGGCGCTGCCCGACGTCAGCCACGAGCGCAAGGCGACCGTCGCCAGCGTGTGTCGGGCCGGCGACCTGAACGCGGATGCCCAACGGTTGACGGTAGCTGGCGCGGGATCCTTCGTGATTGCCAACAGTGTGAGCGGGGCGACCACGGGTTTCGGCGGGCAAAACGCCCAAGCGACCAGTGCCACCGACCCGCGCTGGAAGTCGGCCCCCGCGGCGCTGGTGGTCGAGGTGTTGGATGAGGGCGGCCAGGGCACGCCGATCGCCAAGGACCAGATTGAACTGGTGGATGCGGCGATCAGCAACGCGCTGGTGGGCACGCCGTCGATTCCCGCCAGCCTGACGCTCAAGTCCGCGGAAGTGCGCTGGAAGGCCCCGGCGAGCGACCCTCCGTTCACGGCGATCGCGCGGCAGTCCGATCCGGGCGGCTGCACGTCGGGTCAGGGCGGGCGTGGACCGATCGGCCTGGCGCTGCTGTTGGCCGGGGTGACGCTGAGCCTGGTGGGTTTGCGGCGCAAACGCACGTAATATGAATGGCTTCTAGCGCGGCGCAGGCATTGCCGCGATGACCTTGCCGTCGGCATCCAACCGCACCAGTTCACCCTTGAGCGTGCCGTCCGTGCGCAGCGCCTCGATCTGCGGCAGCACCGTCGCCGCGTCGCCGACCACCAGCACCTGGGCCTCGTCGGGCCGCACGTAAGCCTTGGCCGCGATGAGGATTTGCGCCGCGTCGACGGCTTGCACGCGCGCCACGAACCGCGCGTAGTAGTCCAGCGGAAGACCATAGTAATCAAGGCCTTGGAACGCAGACAGCACGGACCGCCCGGTGGACCAGCGCGCCGGCAGGGCCAGGATCGCGCCGTCCTTTTCGCGCGAGAGCTCGATGGGCGTGACTTCCGCCGCACGAATCCCCTTCAGTTCGTTGAAGATCTCCCGCACCGACGGTCCGGCCACGTCAACGCGCACCGAGGCCGCGACCGAGAAGATGCCGGCGTCGCGCGTGTACGAGAAACCGCCGCCCGCGCCGTAGGCGTAGCCGTGTTTCTCGCGGATGTTCATGTTGATGCGCGACGAGAAGCCCGCCGACAGGATGCTCGCCAGCACCTGGGTCGTATCGAAATCTGCGGCGGTGCGCTTGGGCCCCGGATGCATGACTTGGACCACCGCCTGTTGCGCGCCCGGCACGTCCAGGAAGAACACCCGTCCGGCCCGCGGCACCGGAGCTCCGGTCGGCGCCGGCAGGGGCACCTTGCCCTGCCAGTTCAGCAGTCGGGACGCGAACTTCTGCTCCAGCGTCGGCCGATCGATGGCGCCCACCACATACAGCGTCGCGCCGACCGGATGGATGCGCTCGGCCACGTACTTGCGGCAATCATCAATCACCAGGCGGTCATAGCTCGCTTCGGTGGCAATGCGCCCGTGCGGATGCGCGGGGCCATAGACGATGCTGTTCGCCACCCGCGCGGCCAGCGCCGAGGGATTGGCCCGCTGCGCTTGCAGGCCGGCCTTGCGCTGCTTGATCAGCCTCTGGAATTCCGCTTCACGTAGGCCCGGTTGCAACAGCGTGTCGGCCAGCAGATCCAGGGTCTTGTCCAGGTTGCGCGCCAACGTCGCCATCGACAGCCCTTGCTGATCGACGCCCGCCCAGCTCGAGATCGTCGACGCCAGGTCGGCCAACGCCTCGCTGTAGGCGATCTTGTCCAGGCCCTTGGTGCCTTCGGTCAGCAGGTCGTTGCACACCGAGGCGAGGCCTTCCTTGCCCACGGGATCGTCCTGACTGCCGCCCGGAAACGCCAGTTCCATCGCCACCGTGGGCAGTTGCCGGCGTTCGATCAGCAACACCTTGACGCCCGACGCCAACGTGAACACCTGCGGCACCGGCTGCTGCAGGGCGTGCGGCTTGCCGGCCTCGGGCACTTTGGCGCGAAACGGCTCGTCGGGAAACACAGGTGCTACAGTAGGTTGCGGCGGGTGTAGCGCTTGATCCGTCCCCAGGAGCGCGCCCCGCGGCCGGGGTTTGGCCAGCGCCAGACCCGGGGTCAGCAGGCTCAGCACGGTCGCGAGGCTCGTCAGTTTTTGCGTCGTGTTCATGGGGAAACCTCAGCGCTTGCCGGCGGGTGCGGCGGTCGGAGCGGGCGTCGGAGCAGCGGGCGCGGCTGGTTTGGGCGTGGCCGGCATCGTGACGATCTCGACGCGGCCCTTGCTGGTCAGCCACGTCGCCGCGGTAGTGCGCAGGCCAGCCAGCGTGGCATTGCGGTAGCGCGCCAGATCCCAGTCCACCTTGGCCGGATCGCCCAGGAAATGGCCATAACCTTGGAGCACTTCCGCCCGCGCCATCAGACCTTCCAGCCCCCACACGAACGAGGACTCGATGTCCGCGACCGCCCGGGCCAGTTCGCGCTCGGTGACGGTTTCCCGCGCCACGCGCTCGACTTCTTGCAGGGTCAGCTTCTCGACCTCGGCCAGATCGGCGTCCGGCTTCAGATCGACGATGACGTGAAACACTGAGGAGAACTGCGCACCTGCCTGATACACCGTCACCGCCTGGGCCAGTTGCTTCTCGTGCACCAGCAGCTTGTACAGCCGCCCGGTCCCGGCGTTGCCCAGCGCGTGCGCCAGCAGATCGAGCTCGGCATCGCCCGGCGCGTAGGCCTTGGGCGAATGCCAAACGAAATGCACGCGCCGCAGCCGGGCAAAGGCATCGTCGACCACCTGGCGCACCGGCCCGACGATCGGGCTCGGCGCGACCGGAACGTGGCTCGGCGCGATGGTCTTAGGGAACGATCCGAACCACTTATGGACCAGCTTGCGCCCCTCGGCCAGTTTGAAATCGCCCACCAGCGCCAGCGTCGCGTTGGCCGGCACGTACCACTTGCGAAAGAAGCCTTGGACGTCCGGCAGCGACGCCTTCTCCAGGTCCTCGTGCCTGCCTATAGTCATGTAACGATACGGATGTCCCTCGGCGTACAGCGCTTCGGCCAGCGCGAACCGCTCCTTGCCGTAGGGCACGTTGTCGTAGCGCTGGCGTCGCTCGTTGCGCACCACTTCTCGTTGATTGTCCAGGGACTTCTGGGTCAGCAGGTCGAGCAGCCAGCCCATGCGGTCGGACTCGAGCCACAGCGCGGTTTCGATCTGGTGCGACGGCACTTGCTCGAAGTAGTTGGTCCGATCGCTGTTGGTCGTGCCGTTGACCGAAGAAGCGCCGATGCGCCGCAGCGTGTCGAAGTGCGCGTCCTCGCCGGTGTGCTTGCTGCCTTGGAACATCATGTGCTCGAACAGATGGGCAAAACCCGATCGCCCCGGTGTCTCGTCGCCCGAACCGACGTGGTACCAGACGTCCACCGCCACCAGCGGCACGGTCTGGTCCGGCGCGAGGATCACCTCGAGACCATTGGCCAATCGGTAACGCTCGTGCGGCAGTCGCACCGGTTGGATCGCCGCCGGGACCGCGGGCGGCCGAGCCAGCACCGGTAGCGCGCACAGACTCGCCAGCACACCCAGATTCGCCACCGTACTCAGCCGCAGCCACCGTCGCCATGTCATTGCCACACCTCCCGCAAGACCCGGGACTTTAGGCGGCAAGCGGTGATGGGGCAAGGAGGCGGGCGTCAACCGCCTTTGCTGAAGACGTACGTCTGGTGAAAGGCGCGCGGGGTGCTGAACTGGGGCAGGCCCCGGACGTTGTCGAAGATCGCGCGGATGCAGCCGGCGAAACTCCCACTGGCGCCGCGTACTTCGGTCTCAGTCACAGTGCCCGCAGCGCCCACGACGAAGCGGATGGCGACTTTGCCGCCGAGGTCGGCATCCTCGCGCAAGGCGGTTTCGTAGCAGTGTCGCACCCCGGCATTCTTGCGCGCCATGACCCGGGCGACGGCGGCGGATTCGTCAGCTGGCAGATCCGGATCTTCGCCATGCAGCACCGGTTTTACGTCTATTTCTCGCGGTTTAGCTGTGGGTTTGGCGACGTCGGCCTCGCGGGGTCCGAGTGAAGTCCTTGCCGTCGCCATGGCTTCTCGCGCCCGCTCGACCCGGCTGTGCTCCAGGATCAGCGCCGAGGTTCCCGGCCCCTGCGCCTCGGTCTCGCCGGTCGGACCGTGCGCGAACGCCTGCCTGGCGATCACGTCGCCCTTGTCATCCGGCGCGAACATCCCCGAGGTGCCCTGCAACTTGTCGAAAACGCCGACGATGGTGTTCTGGACGACGACTTCCCGCACGGTCTTGCGCGGTTCCACATCGACCTCGGCGCGCTTGGCCACGGATTTCTCCACCACGGGCTGGCGCACCGGCGCGGTTGTCGGCGCGGTCTTCGCAGGTTGCAGCGGCGTCGGCTCGACTTGCGCGACCGGCGTGGGCTTGTCGGGTTCGGGCGGAGTCGGCAGTTCGACCTCGATCGGGCCGACGTGCATCTCCTCGGGCTGCGCCGGCACCAGGAACCGGTCGATCAGACGATACTGGTACAGCGCCTGGCCGACGATGAGGCCCACGAACAGCACCGCGCCCAACAGCGACGCCGCCCAGGTGCGATCGGTGCCGATCAGCCGCGCGACCTGCTGCACCGGCGAGCGACGCGGCGGCACGGTGACCGCCATCTGGCCCATCACGACCTGCAGCAACACCGTGTAAGGACCGAGCTTGACTCGACCGCGCGCGCCCAGGCCCAGCGTCAGTTCGAGGTCCTTGCCCATGGCGCGCGCGTGCCCGGCTCGGAGCAGCGCCTGGGCGTCCATCGGCTGCTCGCCGGCCGCCAGCACGAGATCCGCCGCCGCATCGACGCGCAACAGCACCGAGCCATCACGGCGACGCTGCAGGGACACCGGCGGGCCGGCGTACTCCTCAGCCGGCAGCACCAGGGTCGCGCGGGTGGACGGTCCCACTGTAATTTCACCGGGTAGCATGAACGCGCGCTCGGTCAGCAGCCGATCGTCGAGCACCAGCCCGACGCGCAACACCGGCTGATCGCGGGTCACCGTCACCGGCACGCCCGCGCTGACGAACTGGAACAGCACCGTCCACGCGCCCCATTGCACTGACCCCCCGAAGGCCGCGTCGATCGGCACGCAACGCTTGCCACGCAGCGACACTGGCGCCGGAAGTCCTGTGACTCCGCGCAGGTGCACTTCGGCATCGGGGTGCGCCGCGCTATCGGGCAAGACCAGGAACCAGCCGCGGTCGTACAGCAGCACGTCCTGGCGCACGGGAGCTTGCGGATCGGTCGGGATTTCCAAGGTCACGCCGGACTCGCGGCCCAAGGTGACGTCGGCGGTTCGGTCGATCAGCAGTTCGCGAACGAGGCGGCCTTCGTGCAACAGGCCCAGGCGCAAATGGCGGTGCAAGCGTGACATGGTTCCTCCGGGACGACGGTGCGTCGGCAGGAACGATGGACGCGCGGAAGTCGGCGGCGATCTGCACTCAGGCGTGAAGGTGTGTGGGGCTTGGGCAGCTAATGGAGCGACGCGCGCGGCCGATCAGGCTTGGCTCTCGAAATGATGGTGGATCCTGGGCGATGCCTTGACTGGCTCCGGGCTCGCGCGTAGACGTACAGTTCGAGCTTGCCGCGGGATTCAGATGGGCCGAAACCCGGCGAGCTCGCGAGGCAGTCCCCATGCTCGTCCGCCTGCTGTGCCTCGGCCTGTTGTTGCTCGCGCTGCCCGCCCACGCGGATGTGCCGCCGCCCGCCGCGGTGTCGCCGACCGCCGCGGATCCATTCGCGTTGTCCGATGCGGATCTCGTCATCCAGGCGACCGCGGACTTGCGCCTGACCCGGCGCTACGCCGACGCCATGCAGCGCGTGCTCGACACCCTGACGGCGCACCCGACCTTGTTCGACCCCAAGCGCAGCCAGACGTTGACGCCCGACGAGGAGCGCCTGGTCAAGACCGCCTGGGGTGCCCTGTTCGACTACATGGTCGCGATCGAGTCGATTCGCCAACGCTGGTGGGGCTTTGTTGCGCAACCTCTCACGAGTAGCCGCCACGCCTGGGGCTTCCTGGTCACGCACCACGCGCTGCTAGCGGAACTCGGCAAGGGCGGACCGTTCGCGGCGCTGGCGACCGGCAAGCCGCTGCTGGAGATGCTGCTGGACGAGGCAGATGACGACTTCGGCGTGCCGGCCGGCTCGTTCGCGCGCTTCAAGCTGCAAGTCCTGCACGTCGGCACTTCGACGCAGATGCTCAGTGGCGACGCCTATCTGGCGTTGGCGAGGGGTGTGCTGCTCCGGCACGGGCTCGACAAACAAGCCGACGGACATGCGGCGCTGGCGGTGCTGCCAGCGTGGTCGGCGATGGCGCGCAAGGCCGTGCTGCAGGGCGCGGGCAAGCTGTTCTTCACCAATGCCTTGGACATCATCAAGGATTGGGCCATGCGCACGGTGATGCCGGTGCAAAAGGGCGTGGCGGAGTGGATGGGCGACACGCGCGTCCGACGCATCGGCAAGCCCTTGATCCAGAAGGCACAACTCGATGCGCTCGCGGCGATCATGCGCCCGGGCGACATCGTGCTGGCGCGGCAGAACTGGTTCCTGAGCAACCTCGGCCTGCCGGGCTTCTGGCCGCACGCAGAACTGTATCTGGGTACTTCGCAAGAGCTTTCGGCCGCTTTCGACCAGGATCCGGAGGTATGCGCATGGGTGCAGTCGCTGCCGGCAAAGCAGAAGACGCTGACCGCGCACCTGGCGGCCGTCCATCCGCAGCAGTGGCAGGCGTACGCGAAAGGGCAGGACTTCTTGGGGCATGCGCCTATTCGCGTCATCGAGTCGATCAGCGAAGGGGTGTCGTTCACCGCTGCCGAACACGCGCTGCAGGTCGACTACCTGGGCGTTCTGCGGCCGCGCGTGCCGGCCATGGTCAAGGCGCGGGCAGTGGTGCGCGCATTCGGCTTGCAGGGCCGACCTTACGATTTCGACTTCGATTTCCGCTCAGATAGCAGCCTGGTGTGCACGGAACTCGTGTGGAAATGTTACGTGCCGGAGGCGGACGGGCAGCCCGGCCTGCGCATTCCGCTGGTGCAAGTGGTCGGGCGCACGACGCTGCCGGCCAGCGAGATCGTCAAGCTGTTCGATGCGGAGGGGGACAAGCCGGATCGGCAACTCGACTTCGTGGCGTTCCTCGACGGTCGCGAGGCACTCGGGCACGCGGTCTTGGCGGATGCGGCGGCGTTGCGCGGCTCGTGGAAGCGCGTGAAGTGGGACGTGTCACAGCAGTAACGCGGCGCGACCTGCTTGGCCCTCTAGAAGCGTTGGCCGATGCCGTAGAGCACCGTCATGTCGCTCGCGACCGCATCATAGGTGATACCCAGGTACATCGAGACGCCCTTGGGGCTGGCGACGTGAACACGGACAATTCCCAGAGGAAAGAAGCTATCTCCCGCAGTGCTGGCGAAGCGCCTGGCCAGCAGCATGCCAAGTTGCGTCTTGGCATCCGCCCGCTTCCAAGGGCGCCAGATGAACGGTGTCCAGGTCGCGCCAAGAGCGATTGTGCCTCCCAAGTACTCATCCACGACCACGCCTTCCTTCTTCGTCTTGTTGGTGTCGAGCGGAATTCCAACGAGCAACATCACCGTGACCGTCTCCCGGGCCAACCACTCGCCCAGCATCAGCATCGAGCGCAAGGGCACCCTCCTGTATGTGGCTGTACTGAAAGGTTCTGTCAGGATGGGTTGGTTCAGGTACAGCAGCGATGAGCCGAAGCTGATCTCGATGATCTGCTCAAGAGGGACATCGGCGTCAACTGTCGTCGCTGCCGCGGGCAGCGGGGCCATTGCAGCCGGCGGATTCGCCAGGGCCTGGGCAGATGAGAGGAGCACGGAGAATGTAACAATTGCTTTCAAAACAAGAAATTTACCGCGAACGGCCACTTGTATGTCGGTCAAATGCTACCCCCCAAATGTGCTTGCGAACGGCCAGACCCAGCGCGGCAGCGCGGCCCATGTTGACGGCGTCGTGGAGGATAGCACGGTCTTGCGCGATGTCGCTGTACGCGGGTCAAGGCTTGGCATTGCGCGCGAGACGGCGAATGCCGCCGGCCGGATCCGCGACCACGGGGTGGTCTGGCCCAGCAACCAGAACACGCCCTGGCCGTTTCAAACGGTGCAACCCACGGCATCTGCGCTGGATGACGGGGTTTTCACAGCGATTCCACCGCCGCGCCAAGTGCCACCAGGCTCAGTACCCGCAGTAGTACCAGGCGTCCCAACAGCAATCGCCGATGAACTTGCATAGCGAGTCGCACCAGCACGAACCGCTGCCGTGCCAGCCGCACTTGCCTGAGCACGAGCCGTACGCGCAGTCCTTGGCGCACGTGTACGAACTCTCGCCGGCCTCGCAATAGCCGTTGCCGCACGCATTCGGAGTCTGGCAATCCGTCGCGCAGGTCCACCACGTCTCGCCGGTGGTGCACTTGCCGTCGCCGCAGCCGGACAGCTTGGCGCAGTCTGAGGCGCAATTCATGGCGTTCTCCTCGCCCGCGCACTTGTTGTCGCCGCACGACGTCGGTGCGCATTTGCCGCCGCCGGTGCAGGCCCAGTAGCCCTGGCACGGCGTGCCCTTGGCGACGAGGCTGTGCTCGCAGGAGCCCTTGGCTCCGCAGACATCGCCAGTGCAAGGGTTGCTGTCCTCGCACGCGAGGTCCTGGCTGCATTCACAGCCTGCGCCGCCCTCGGCGTCGATGCGCAGCAACCAGCCGTCCGTCTTGCCATTGCCCTTGGAGGCGGTCTGGCCGGCCAGGATCGCACCGCCGTCCGCCGTGGCCTTCACGGCCCAGCCCACGTCAGTGAAGGTGCCGCCGAACTGCTTGTCCCAGACCTTCTTGCCACTCGCGTCCAGGCGCAAGGCCTGGAGTTGGATGCTGTTGTTGGCCGTCACCTGTTGCTGCCCGACCACCAGCAGTTCGCCGCTGCCAACCAGCGCGCCGCCGAACGCCTGTTCGCCGTGGCCCAAATCGTAGGTCTGCTGCCAGAGTTCCTTGCCCGCGAGGTCCGTGCGCACGACCCAGACGTTGGACTGCGACCAGTCGCCGCCGGGCGGTTGCGTGCCGACGATGGCCATGCCGTCGGGCAGGAGCACGAGGTCCTGCACCGATTCGTCCGAGCCGCCACCGAAGCTCTGTTGCCACGCCACGTTGCCGTCCGGCTTGAGGCCCAGCAGGATGGCGTCCATGCTTTTGGTCTTGGCCGTGTTGCCGGCGCCCAACGCGACCAGCGTGCCGTCCGGCAGCACCAAGATCGCCTGCAGGTTGTTGAGGCCGGAGTAGGTCTTCTGCCACAGCGCGGTTCCGGACGCGTCGGTCCGGACCACCCAGCCCGCAGCGGTGCTGCCCAGGACGTAGCCGGCCATGGCAAAGCCGTCGGCCGTCTTGGTCAGACCATACAAACGGTTGCCCTCCTGACCGCCGTAGGTCGCCGACCAGATCGACTTGCCGGACGCGTCGACCCGGACCAGCCAGCCGTCCTCGCCACCCTGGCTGGACGATGAGAAGCCGGTCGCCACCACGCCGTCCGGCATCGCCACGACGGCCTGCAACTGGTCGTTCTGACTGCTGCCGTACGTCTTGTCCCAAACCGTCGCGCCCTTGGCGTCGACGCGCATCAGCCAGCCGTCGGTCTTGCCGGCCCCTTGCGAGGCCGTGGTGCCCGCGACGACGAAGCCATCGCCGAACGTGGTCACACCGAACAGGTAGTCGTCTTCCATGCCACCGAACGGCAGGTCAAAACCGCCCGCGCCGACGACACATTTGCCCTGCTGGCACGAACCGCAAGCCGCCGCGTCCTTGCAGGGGCCGGCCGCCGCCGCGTGCTGGCAGGTGCCGCCCGCGCAAAAATCCGAGGTGCAGGCGTTGCCGTCGTCGCAGTCCATCGGCTGGCCGGCACAGGCGCCGCTGGCGCACGAATCGGCGACCGTGCAGGGCAAGCCGTCGTCGCAAGCGCCCTTGAGCGCAGTGAACATGCAGCCGGCCTTGGCGTCGCACACGTCCTGGGTGCAGGCGTTGCCGTCGCCACAGAACTTCGCCTTACCGGGCACGCACTTGCCTTCCAGGCAGGCGTCGTCGGCGGTACACGCGTCGCCGTCGCTGCACGGGCCCGGCACGGCGGCGAACACGCAGTTGCCGGCCTGGCAGGCGTTGCTGGTGCATGGGTTCTGGTCGTCGCAGCCCTTGGCCTTGCCCTGGCAGCCGCCGGCGGTGCACGCGTCGCCTTCCGTACAGGGGTTGCCGTCATCGCACGAAGCCAGGAGAACGTGTACGCAGCCCGCCTTGGGATCGCAGATATCCTGAGAGCAGGGGTTGCCGTCATCGCAAGACACCAGCGTTCCCAAGCACTTGCCGCCCGAGCAGGCGTCCAGGGCGGTGCACGTGCTGCCATCGTCGCAGGCACCGGCGGCGGGGGCATGGGAGCAGGCGCCGCCGCTGCAGGCATCCGTGGTGCAGGGCGAACCGTCGTCGCAAAGCGCCGGATTGCCGAGGCACTGGCCACCCTGGCAGGCGTCGCCCGCGGTGCAGCCGTTGCCGTCGTCGCAGGCGCCGCTCGCCGACACGTGCGTGCAACCGAGCTTGGCTGCGCAACCATCCGTGGTGCAGGACTGACCGTCATCGCAGGCGGTCGGCGTGCCGGGCGTGCACTGTCCGCTGCTGCAGCCCTCAGCGCCGTTGCACGGATCGCCGTCGTTGCAGGTCTCCCCAGGTGCGTAGGAGCCGCCGCCTGGAGCGCACGCGAACCGCACGTTGCCGAGGCAGGCCGCGGTGTTGCACAGGGCAGGGGTGCAGGTGCCCTTCGCTGAGCAGGTCTCGCCCGCTGCGCAGTCCGTTGCATCCAGGCACGCGACGCAGACTCCCTTGGCCAGATCGCACGCACTCGGGCATTCTTTGCTGGATTTGCAAGGCTTCTGCACGACGCACTGTTGGGCGACGCAGCCCTTGCCGGCGTCGCAGTCGCCCTCCAGCATGCAGTCGACGCACGCGCCCGCCGCCTTCCAGCACACCTGACCGGTGGGCTTGCAGTCGACCTCGGCCTTGCATGCGGGCGCCGGTTGGCAGTGGTGGGCAACACAGAGGTGACCCGGGCCACAGTCCGCCGCCACGACGCAATCGACGCATGCGTGCAAGGTCGGATCGCACACCTGACCCTGACAATCGGCTGTTGCGGTACAGGGTTCGGCGGGTGTGGGGGCGTCCGGAGCGGCGGCGTCCGGAGCGGCGGCGTCCGGAGCGGCGGCGTCCGCTGCTGTGTCGGCCAGGACCGAGCTGTCGGCATCGGCAAGGGGTTGCGTGGTGTCGGGCGGTGCGTCGTCGGCTGCGGCGTCACCCGGTATCGAAGTGTCGGAATCCACGTCAGGTTCCGGGACGTCGGCGGGCGGGACATCCGCCGCAGTGTCGTCCTTGCCCACGATCGAGGCATCGGCGGCCGGGTCGTTGCCGTCCGGCGCGGTTTGGCTCGCCTTGCCGGCGCAGCCAGCGAAGACGGCAAGGGCCCCCGCCAGGAGGCACAAGCGGGCCGTGCATGTCGTGGACCAGAGCATCCTTGCCTCCAATGCCTGTTCGATCAGGGGCGCTCGCCCCTGCAAGTACGGCCGCATGGCTGTGCAACCCGGCAATCCTTTCGCGGGCCGCGACCCTCGCCCAGCCCCGTGCCAACCTCCCGCCTGCCTGCCAAGCCAGGATGCGCCTACCCGCCAAGGCCGGTCAAGCAGTCCGGCGGCGAGGCAGTGTGGCCTCCTCGAGGGGCTACGATTTCGCCTGATCTCCGCGAGCTGCCTGGCGCCGCGCACGCCGTGAACCTTCCGACAGTCCATCGCACCTCCGTCACTCGCGCAGCGCCCCATCGCCCACCAAACGGCTCTTGCCACGCCTTCCGCCAGCCCCTACAGTGCCACCGCCTGCGACGTGTCGCTCACGCCAAGGCGTTGATCACCGCTCCACTTTTCGCCACGCGAGGCCACGATGCGACGGTTTTCCGCTTGGGTCTGTGTGTTGGCCGCCTGCTCGCCCACGTCCGTTGCGCCGGCTGCCGATGTGACGTCCCAGGTCGACGCGGTGCCAGGCGATGCGGTCGCCGACCTGGGCGAAGGCTCTACCGGGCTGGATATTACCGTTGCCGCCAGCGCTGCAGCCGACGCCGGGCAGGGCGATGCCGCCGATGCCAAGGATGTGTCCGCGAAGCCCGCCTGCCAACTGCCCGCCACGTTCACCGAAACCCAGCGCGTGCTCACGTTTGCCATGACCGACCCCAAGGATGGCTGCGATCTGGACGGCGACGGCCTGCCGAACAACAAGCTGGGCAAGCTCAGTTCGCTCTACAAGAACTTCAACTCGGCTTTGGCGGCCCAGTTCGCGGACGGCAGCATCGTGCTCGTGACCACGCGGGTGCACGAACCGGAGGCGCTCGACTTCCTGGGCGGCGTGCTCCCGGCTGCGGATCTGGCCTGCCATCCGAGCGAGACGGCCTGCCCGGTGCTCGCGTTTCCGTGGAGCTACTTGCAGACGGCGCCCGACGTGACGTGTCCGGCGCGGATCCGCCTGCTGCCCGGCAAGAGCGCCGGCAAATGGCAGCTCCCGGCCGGGGCCAAGGTGCCGATCGTACTCGGTGCCGGCCATCCGCAGGTGTTTACGTTCATCCTGCGCCAGGCGGAGCTGACGTGGCCTGGACCCGGCCAGAGTGCGCGCTTGTGCGGAGCGGTCCACAAGGCCAAGCTGCTGCAGTGCCCGCCCGGTACCAACGAAAAACCCTTCTTCGACGGCGGAACCGAGTGCAAGGAGGACGACTCGACAGGCATGGCGTTTGCGCCCGACGTGGATACCGACGGCGATGGCCTGCTCGAAAGCGTGTCGTTTTCCATCGACTTGACGACGGCGCCCGGCACGATCCAGGGCTTTGCTCCGTAGTCGGGCAGATCGATCGGCCAGTCATCGTCCGCGGCATCGTCGTTCGCCGCGTACGCCCAGCAGAGTGGCCTTGCGCAAACAGCTGCAGAGCTTGGAGGTGGCGATCGGCCCCGGCTAGCTCGGTACTTTACACGTGCAAAAAGTTAACCTCTGGATTGCTTGAATTCCGCGCGCGAAACTTTTGCCTGCCCGCAATGCGCGCCCTATTTCGCCGTCATCGCACAGCTCTCAACACCCACAGCAACCCGTGCGCCGACTCCAGTTCGCCGGCCGCGACGACCAGCGCAGGACGCCGCTGCCGGACGGGTCGATCGGTGTACGGGAACGGCACCTTGACGATGCTCCACGGCTCAAAGGTCGCCATAGGCCCGCCGATCCGCCTCGGAATCCCACTCGGAAAAGGTGCCGAACGGGTCATCCACGGGCGCGTCCTGGCGTCGGGTGAGGATGACGCGATCGCCGGCGATTTCGTACGCTACCTCGTCGCCAGGACGCAGGTGCAAAGCGCTGCGCACGGGCTGGGGAATCGTCGTCTGGGCCTTGGTCGTCAACTTGCTGGTAATCATCGCGGCCTCCGGTCTCGGATCGTAAGGAAAGTCCTTGCGCGACGTCAAGCACTGTATCACCCCAATCTTCCATGGTGGCGTTGCACAATCGCCGCGGTCATCGGGCGTGCCGTCCGCTTCAAGACCGCGGTCGTGCCACCGCCGTCTGGCCTCGCCGCGCGCTTGTTCCGGTGCCATGTAGGCTGGTGTACCGAGCACGGAACCGTGCGCCGTCGCGTTCGGGTCCGCCGTCGCCGCCGGAGCCGCGTCGTCGTCGTGGGCGGGGCTCGACTCGTGCAGCCCTCGCACCTTGGCAATCCCCCAGTCGAGCAGTACGGCGTCGCCATGGGTGCCGACGACCACGTTGTCCGGCTTGACGTCGCGGTGCACCCCGCCACCTTGAGGCAGACGAGCGTGCCATTGCAGGCATCGCCATCTTCGGACTTGGCGCAATCTTGCGTGACTTTGCACGGGCACAGGTATGGCCCGGCTTGGCACGCGCCTCCTGCGCAGAAGTCCACCGCGGTGCAGATCTCGCCGTCATCGCACGGCAAGCCGTCCTGCGCTTTGTGCGTGCAACCGCCGATCGCCGCGCAACCATCCGCAGTGCAAGGATTGTCGTCGTCGCAAGCGCTGGCGTCTTTGGCCAGTCCCGTGCACAGGCCGCCTTTGCAACCATCGCCGCTCGTGCACGCGTTGCCGTCATCGCAAGGCGCCGTGGTGACCTTTTGCGTGCAGCCAGTCGAGGGCTCGCAACCGTCGTTGGTGCAAGGATTGCCGTCGTCGCAAGCCACGCTGGCGCCCTTGCATTTGCCAAGCAGGCAGGCGTCCTTGTCGGTGCACAGACTGCCGTCGTCGCACGCCGAGCCCTCGCTGGCGACGTCGAACGCGCACTTCCCGGTCTTGAGGTCGCATTGCGCGGTCGTGCAGGGCTGATCGATCACGCAAGTCTTTGACTTTCAAGGATCAAGAGGCGGAGAGCAACGAGACGCCGACCGACGAGTTCGCGGAGAAAGAGCCAGCCATGAGCGGCAGGCGGGCGAACTGCTCGGCGGCGGCATCCGCGCGTTCCACAAGTCGGCGTTCCTGCGTCGGCCCGTCGCGACCCGCCCTACTTCTGCTGCACGGTCAGCACCTTGTCGACTGGTGGCTGCCAGACCTTCTCCGTCGTGCCGTCCGGCCAGTGGACCGTCACGTACACCACCTTGGCGGCCGCGCCGAGGCCGAAGTGCACCGTGCTGCGGGCCTGGCTGAGGTAGCCCTGGGCGCCGTCGAGGGCGCGCCAGTACGTGCGACCGCCCGCCCGTACCTCCACCCACGCACCGAACGGGTTGTGCGGCGCCTTGCCTGCGAGGTTCACGTCGAGCCAGTGCCGCCCAGCCGGAAGATCGTTGCGATACAAGTGCATGCGGTGCTGCCACGTGATCACGGCGAGATCGAGGTCGCCGTCCCCGTCGAAGTCGAGCGTAGCCGCAGCGCGAGCGCTCGCGACGTACGGCTCGCCGGCGAGCATCTGGACCGCATCGATTGCGCCGTCGGCTGGCGGATCGAGGCCGACCTGGGCCTGGCGCTGCGCCATGTGGTCACCGAGATTGACCAGCATCACATTCGGCGTGTAGATGGACGGATTCGACATGCCGCTGCTCATGAAGATATCGAGGTCGCCGTCGTTGTCGTAGTCGCCCGGTGTGTGCCCCCACGGCTGGTAGGTCTCGGTCTGCCACGGAATGTCCTGCTCAAGGTACGTTCCGTCCGGCTGGTGCAGCCACAGCGTGTTGCCGTACAGGGGACCGGTCGGATTGTCCCCGATGCCGGACATCGGGCCCATGAACCCCTGGTGGCGTGCGCTCGTGTCGATCTGGCTGAGCGGCATCTTCGCGTCGGCCCACATGTCGGAGTGCATGTCGCTCAGGAAGCAATCCACGAAGCTGTTGTTGTCATAGTCGGCGCAGGTGACGCCAATCGCCCCGTACGAGAGCTGCGGCATGAGCTTGGCCGTCTGGTCGGTCAAGTAGCCCTTGCCGTCGTTGATCATCACTGCCGACTGTCCGAAGGCGTCGCCGAGCAGGATGTCCGGATCGCCGTCGCGATCGATGTCCGACGCCGCGACGTCGGTGAAGCTGCGCAACAGGGTCGCATCATTGGCGCCTGGAATTCCGTTCGTCTTGGCGACGTCAATGAAGGCAAAACCCTTGCCTGGACCAAGGTTGCGTAGCATCAGCGTCGGGTCGGCGCTCATGCCCGCCATCATGGCCTCCAGGGACTTGCCAGCGTAGTGTGCTGGGCAACTCGGCGAGGCGGGCACCACATTCTGTTCCGTGTACTGGCGGTTGCCGACCACGAGGATGTCCAGCCAGCCGTCACGGTCGAAGTCGACGAAGGTCGCGCTGCCAAAGTGAGCGCTGAAGCCGACGCCAGCTGCGGCCGCCACGTCGGTGAAGGTGCCGTCGGCATTCTGGCGCAAGAGCGCGCACGGACGGCGCACGAAGGCCACGAAGAAGTCAGTATCGCCGTCATTGTCGTAATCGGCGTAGGCCACGCCAGACCGCACGCCGTCGTCGAGGGTCTTCATCAGGTCGGACTTGTCATCGAACGTGCCGTCCCCTTTGCCGAGATAGTAGCCGGTGGGGCCGCACTGGTTGAGCAGCAGCAGATCCTCGTGGCCGTCGCCGTTGAAGTCGCCGGCGGCGAGGCCCGATCCGTGTTCGTACATGGTCGTCAATCCGGGGCTTTCGACGCGTTTGTGCTTCCACGGGATGCCCGCGGCCACGGCGACCTCGGTGAACTTCCAACCGACCGGTTCGGCCAGGAGCGCAACCGTCGGATCGTCGGGAACGTCAACGGCCACGTCGGTGTCGGCGGTGTCGGCGGTGCCCGCGGTGTCGGCGGTGCCCGCGGTGTCGGCGGTGCCCGCGGTGTCGGCGGTGTCGGCGGTGTCGGCATCGCCCACGCTAGCGGTGTCGTTGGAGTCGGAGCCGCTGCTCGTCGCGTCGCTACTACCGCTCGCCGCGTCGCTACCACCGCTCGACGCATCGCCGTCGACGCTCTTTGCAGAGTCGGTGGTTGCCGCGGGTGACTTCGTGCTTTGGGCCTGACCGCACGCGGTGACGGCAAGCACCATCACCACGAACCTCAAGAAGTTGCGGCGAGCGCTCTGGCCCGCCACCTGGGCGTCGTGAAAACAACATGCCATCGAAAACTCCTTAGGGTCCCGGAAAGCCGGTCGCGCCACGATACGCAGGAATGTCCCAGAAAGTGTTCAGAATGGTAAACGCAGGTTCAGGATGATCGTGCGCCCGGCCCAGTTCATCGAAGGCGCGGCCGATCAAGGCGAAATGCTGTTCGTCGCGCACATCGTCGTCTGCGAAGTGGTCTACGTCCTGCAGGCCGCCTACCGCATCGGCAAGCCGGAGGCGACGTTCGACAAGGCGGTCCTGGGAGACGCGGGGTTCTTTGCGCCTTGGCTCTCCCTGTGTCGACTGGGTTGGCCGTCCGTGTCGATGACCCTGAGTTCAGGGCCAAGTCGCCGTCGTGGTCGTGCTGGCCATCACATTGCCCAGCTTGGTCTTGGAGCCGTCGGGCCACGTGACGGTGACGTCGGTCGCCTTGTCCGCGGCGCCGAGGCCGAAGTGTGCAATCCGACTGGGTGTCCCGCCGAAGCCGCCGCTGCCGTTGAGCCACTTCTTGCGCTCGGCGCCGCCGATCGTGGCGGTCACGCGGGCGCCGAGCGCGTCCTGGTTGAGGCCCTTACCCTTGAGGACGATCTGGATGCTCTTGCCCAGCTTGGGCAGATCGTTGCGCAGCACCCTCACCCTCGCCACGGGCTGCATGCTGGGCCCCGGGCGCGTCTGCACCACGTCTAGGTCGCCGTCGTCGTCAAGATCGATGAGTCGCTGATCCAAGTAAAGGCCGTGCGCGTGCGCCCCGGGCGGCAACGCCGAAGCGATCAGGCCCGGACCAGGCCCGTGTCGGAACAGCACGTCGATGCTCGTCTTGCCTGCGAAGGGGTTCAGGCCCGTGCCCATCATGGTCTCGCCGCAAGATGTCACGAATTCTAAAAGGTTTTCTGCCGTCATGTTCACCGAGATGCCGAGCAGCAGGTCGTCGAGCCCGTCGTGGTCGAAGTCGGCCACCAGCGGCGTCCATGCGCTTGCGCCCCAGGTCGGCCAGGCGACACCCAAATCGGCAGATTTATTACCGAAGATTGGCGAATTACCGAACTTTGCCTTCGTCTGCAAGTACACCGGGGACGGCCCCGCATCGGCGAGCACCAGATCGACTTTTCCGTCACCGTCGAGGTCGCCTATGCCCCAGCCCATGGCCGCGGCCCACGGCTCGAAGCCGATGTCCGTATCGAGCGTCTTGAACCCTGAGCCGGTGTTGTGCAGCAGCCGGTGGCCGCCGAGTTCGTCTCCCACCAGCATGTCCATTTTGCCGTCCTCGTCCACGTCCAGAGCCGCCGCGATGGACTGGTTGCCGCCGGTCGGGACGTTCCATGACGCCGTCTCGTCGACCATCGGCAGCTTCGGGCCACGGATCAGCACGCGGTCGTCCATCTGCGGCGTCGCGGGCGGTTTCGGGTCGAACACGCACAAGAGATTGGTTGTCGAGTACTTGCACTTCAGGCTGCCGCAGGGTGGCGGCTCGAAGCCGGCGCCGACGAACAGATCGAGATCGCCATCGCCGTCGAGGTCGACCGGCGCGACGGTAAAGGCGGCAAAGTCCGTAATGGGCGGCATCCACGCCGCGGTGGCGTCGGTGAACCCGCCTTTGCCGTCACCCTGCCAGATGCCAGCCCCCGAGTAGCCGCCGAAGACCAGGTCCGGCTTGGCGTCGCCGTTCATGTCGACCGCCGAGCAGCCGAAGCTGGCCGAGAAAACCGTCGTGTCGATCTTGGAGTAGACGTGAGTGGGCGCGCCGAGACCGAGCAGCACGACGTGGATGGTCTGTTGCCAGTTCAGGCGCTCCACCACGGCGAAGTCCTCGCGGCCGTTGCCGTCGAAGTCAGCGACCGCCACGCAGAACTCGTGCGACTTCTCGGAGTCAATGCCGAAACTTGCGGTGATATCGACGAACTCAGCCGCAGGGAGCGTCGCCGGGTCGACCGGATTGCCCGGACTGGGGGCGACTTCGGGGCTCGCGGCATCCGACGTTGCGACGGCGTCTGCGTCGACCCCGGCCGCAGCGACGTCTGCCAGCACGGCGATCGCTGTGTCCACCGCCGCGGCAGCATCCGCAGGCTCCGTCACGACGTCGGGGATGGCATCGGTCGGGGCAATGGCGTCCGCTTCGACGTCAGCACCTGCACCGGTGTCATCGTCCGCTGCGGTACCAACATCGGCTCCGACTTCGGCGTTTGCCCCGCCACTAGCGTCCTCCGTCGGGGCAGTTTGGGTATCGGCACCGCTCGTTGTCACTAACGAATCCAAGGCATCGGTTGCGGTGGCGGTCCCTGCAGCAGTCGCCACGCTTCCTGGCTCCACGGTTGTGACGACGTCCGTCTGCGCATTCATATTCGCGACGTCGGGGGCTGGCCCTGCTGGCCGGGCAGCGTGGCGGGGATCGACGTCGTGGCAGGCGACCAGGGTGGCGGCCACCAAGAGGGCGACGAGCCATGGACCTCGGCGCGGCCTCTGCTCGCCGTTGTGGCGCAAAGCAGCTTCGCACCCGTGGTTCTGCTGCATGGATGCCCCTTGCGTACCTGCCCGCCAGGGGGAGTGCGCGTCGCTCGTTCGCAAGCGCCGATCGCCCGGGGGAGACAGCCAGCGAGGCGATAACTGCGTGAAGTGGCGTGACAAATGACTATCGAACAACACACATTCTTTGCAGTGAGACACAGTTGTCCGCGCACGTACACAGCGCACCCTTGCACACGAACGGTGAAGTTTGCAAGGAGATCTTCTGTTGCGTCCGCAACCGACTTGCACGGCCACGGCAACGCTGCGCATCGACGGTGAACGTTGCATGGAGGGCTCGGCGCTCCTCGCTGCAACTGCGCAACGCTCGACACCCCTTGTGACTCGCAAGCAGCTCAGCCTTGACCTTCCCCGCCCAGAAACGCCTCCGGCGAAATCGCAACGTGCGGAAACACCGCGCGCAGCCGCACATCGTCCGTCACCAGCGGCACACCGCTCCGCAGCGCCAGTGCGACGAAAAGCGTGTCGTACACCGGGTGCTTGGCCTCGCAGGCAAGGTCCAGCGCTGCCGCTAGAAGGTCGCGCGCCGAGACGAATTCGCTGACCACGTTTTCGAGGCCGCGCAAGGCGGCGTGGGCGTGATCTTGCGAAATGCCGCCACGTTGGACCCATTGCCAGGCGACGTTGCCGAGTTCGGGACGCAGCGAGTCCGGGCTCCAAATCGGCTCGGCCTCGGCCAACACCCGTGCCGCCCATTCACGTCGGTCGGTGACGCCGAGCAGCGCATAGGCGAACAGCATCGTGTCGACGACGGCGCCACGCCTGGCCCGATCGCCGCTCATGGCCGCCCCGCATCACGCCACTCGCGCACGTCTTCCGGCGTCACTTCAGTCGTTCGCGGCCACAGAGCCCGCATGCGCGTCAAGGTCGATTCCTTGTCGGCGTAGGTGGTTTCGAGCAGGTGGCGAAGTTCCTGCTCCATGGAGCGACCGTTGCGCTGGGCCGCGGTCTTGACGCGCGCCACCACGGCTTCAGGGACGGAGCGGATGGTGAGATTCGCCATGGCATGCCCTCTTGCCGACGCACCATGGCCGGTGCTGGCAGCATGCCTGCGCGTGCTGGCGCGTGCAAGCGTAGTTTCGAGGCGCGCCCCAGATCGGCAAGACCCTCGACCAATGATACCGGCGCAGCGTACTTGCTGGCTTTGCATGGAGGCCTCAGCGTTCCTCGCGCCGATTCTCCCGCATCACCGCCAGCAGCGCGCACGCCAGCAGGAAGCGCGGGTCGTCGCGCCGTCCCTGGGTCTGCAAGGTCAGCCGGTACTCCTTGACGAAGAAGCGAAACACCTGATCCACCCGCGCCGAGGTCGCGCCGTTCATGTCGATGCGCCACTTGCCCAGCAGGATCGGCAACAACCGCCGCAGCCACGACAGGCCTTCCTCTTCCAGCAGGCCGATCGGCTGTTCGCCCTGGTCCAACGCGTCCCAGGTGTCACGCAGGATCGACTTGAGCCCGCGCGAACGCAGCGTGCCCAGCCAGGCGCCGGTTTGCGGGTCCGTGACATCGTAGGTGAAGTTCAGCGCGATCATCTGGCGGGCCTGGATGTTGGCGATCGGCTGGGTGCGCGCCTCGTCGGCGAAGACCTGGAACTGTTCGCGCAACCGCATGATCGGATGGCGGACCAGCGCCACGAGCCGACCGTCGCCGTCGGTCACGCGAAACGTGCGATCCAGGAACGAGAAGAACGGCCGGCGGATGGTGTAGGTGCCATCGGGCACGAGACTCGCAGACGTCGCGGGCGGGGCGTACAGGGCGTTCGGCATCGTGGGACCTCCTGAAAGGACAGCCATGGTGGCAGGCAGCGCGGTCACAGGCAACGGCCGCGCGCCCGGGGCCGAGGCGCTGAGACCTTGCCATCGGCGCGCGCCGGCGCGAGGCTTGCCGCACCATGCGCAATCCCACCGCCCTGTTCGAAACGTCGCTCGGCCACTTCATCGTGGAACTGTACGTCGACAAAATGCCCTTGACCGCCGGGAACTTCCTGCAACTGGCGCAAGACGGCTTCTACGACGGGCTGCACTTCCACCGCGTCATCCGCCGCTTCATGGTCCAGACCGGCTGTCCGTTCAGTCGCGATCCGTTGGACCGGCGCGCGGGCACCGGCGATCCGCCAAGTGGTTGCATCCGCGACGAGTTCACCGCGCGGCTGTCGAACCTGACCGGCACGCTGGCTATGGCGAACGACGGCCGGCCGAACTCGGGAGGTTCGCAGTTCTTCGTCAATACCGTGGACAACCCCCAGCTCGACTGGTGGACGCCGGGCGGCAAGCATCCGGTTTTCGGCAAGATCGCTCAAGGTCTCGAGGTCTTGCGCCTGATCGAAGCGGTGCCGACCGATCGCAGTGAGCGGCCGCTCGTCCCTGTGCTTTTGGAACGCGTGACGATTGGCTAGCCGGATTGCGCGGTTGACCAGCCGGCGGCGGCGTCGCACCATCGTCGCGCGCTTCCGCAGCGCCGAGGGCCTTTCGTGACCGGTGTTTGCCACCATTGCCGCCTGCGCGTGCCGTACGACGCCCTGACCTGCCCGCACTGTGGCACCAGCGAACCCGTGGATCCCGAGCAGCCGCCTACGGTTTCTCTCGCCAGCCCGCACCTGACCGCGCTCGTGGAACTGACCGAACGGCAGGCCGCGCTCAAGTCCGCCAAGCCGCCCGTCGGGCTGGTGTGGATCGGTGGCGTGACCGTGCTCGCGTGCCTGGTGTTCGCGTGGTCACAGTGGCGCTTGCGCCAGGCCGATGATGGGCAACCGGCGATCGCGGCTACGGTTTCCGCCCAACCTGCGCGTTGGGCCGCGACTCCGGCGCCCGCTCCGGGGTCGGGGTCGGGGTCGGGGTCGGGTGCGGGTTCGGGTTCGGGTTCGGCTCCGGGTTCGGGTTCGGCTCCGGGTTCGGCTCCGGCTCCGGGTTCGGCTCCGGCTCCGGCTCCGGTCCGCCCGGTGGTGACTGCCGTTGCCCAGCGCGAGTTGGAAGCCGGGCGGCGCTATTTCCTGGCCACCGCACCCAGCGTCGCCGGCATCGTGGCGTGCGTGACGGCAGAAGGCATGCGCCGACACCAGGCTCTGCAGCGCGAAGGTAAAACCGCTGCGGCGAGCGCACTTGTGCAGCAGGTCGGCGCGCGCAACCACGACGTCGCCGAGGACATGCAGCACCTGGTCCAGAGCCGGGGCTGCACCGTCATCAGCAGCGGCCAGCGCGATACGCCCATGCAGATGCAAGTCGAGCAGTTGGAAGGCGATCTCGTGGCGGGCAAGATGTTCAACACCTGGGCCTGGTTCACCGAACCGACGTTTTGGACGCTGAAGGCGCACGTCACGCGCGACCAGGTGCTTTCGGCAGGGCGCGGGCGGCCTTGACCCCAGCGCCACGCGGTCTTGCGCGGTTCAGGGTGGGTGGTCGGCAGCGAGCCACGGATCGATCAAGGCCAGTGCGAGCCCCGCGAAGTCCTTGCCGTTTCGGGTCGCCAGAGCAGCGCCGTGGCTGAGACAGATGGCGGCGATCTGCGCGTCGGCCATGCTGATGGGTCGGCCCGATCGCTCCCGCAGCACCGCCAAGCTGGCGTAGTGGGCCGCGGCGAGTTCATCGAATGGCAGGACGCGACCGCCGAAGTCCTCCTGCAGCATCGCCGCCGCCGCGTCGAGCAAGTCCGCTTTGCGCTTGCCTTCGGGCAGTCGGCCGATGCCGTAAAGGAGCTCCGCCACGGTGACAGCACTCACCATCAACTCGACGTCGGCGCGCGCGTCCAACCAAGCGACAACGTGGCGGTCTGGCTCGCGGCGCATCAACTCGGACAGCACGTTCGTGTCGAGGACGATCATTTCGGCAGGGCCGCTGAGCGTGGCGGGTCCGTGCGCGGTGGCAGTTCCAGTTCGGCGCCACCCACTGCGGAGAACCGCTGTTGGATGCGACTGCCCAGGCCCCGCACTGATGACGGTTTACTGAGTACGCGACGCAAGATGGAGCGAACTTCCTCCTCCATCGAGTGTCCGTGCTGCGCCGCCTCGATTCGCAGCCGCGCTTTCACGTCTTCGTCCAGATTTCGAATGGTCAACGTAGCCATCTCGCCCTCCATTGTGCGATCATCGCGTGCTTGCATTGCAAGCATTGACAGCATTGCATCCGCTGCGTCGTGATGTCAAACAGCAACTTGTCGGCGCGCGCACGGCCCGCCAGCACCCAGCGGCAGCGCGAATGCCTTGACCCCAGCGCCACGCGATGCCACGGTGCGCGCGCTTGCAACTGGAGACGCCCATGGACTTGCAGACTCTCGTGCGCGACCCCGCCGCCAGCATCGACCAGATCGCCGCGTGGCTGGATGCCCTGGCTCCGGCCGAGCGTCGCCCCGCCGCGCACAGCCTGGGCCGCGCCGATCAGCGCCTCCTGTGGCAAAAGGCCGCGACCGCCCGCGCGCTGACGCTCGAGGACTTCGTGCCCGAGGCGTTGGGCGCCCGCAAAGCTGTCATGCACCAGGGGCGCAACACCTTGCCTTTGCCCGGGAAGCACAAGTTCTTCGCCAAGCCGATGGCCCGGCCTGAAGACGGCTCGGCGCGGCTGTTCGGCTACAACGAGGCGCCGTCGCGCGGGCTGATCGGTCCGGGCTATTTCGTCGTGCACGATACCGCGGGGCAGGCGGCGTGGCAGGAGCGCGGCGCGGTGGTCGTCGACTACTTCCAGGTGCCGGACGGCGCGCTGCCCGACGGCTGGCCGGCCGTGGTGCCGAACTCCAAGGGCCTGCTTCGCCTCGTTTATTTCCATACCCGTGACTTCATGCGGCGCGTGGCCAACGGCGTGACCATCGGTGCCGCCTACAAGGAAGAGAAGCCGCTGGACCACTACTTCGTGCTCGTGCGCGAGTAGCGTCGCTCCGGGAGCCTGTGGCCAATCAAACGCTTGCTTGCCGGCCATGCCTCAGCGATGCTGTGCGGCTGGCTGGTCTTGCGACACAGCCCCTGAAATCGCTCCGCGACCGACCGAGGTAGCCGTGTCCGCAAGAGCACTCTTCTGTCACTTCGCCTGCCTGGCCGCGGTACTCGTGGGTTGTTCGCAGCCGACGGAAAACGTGCCTGCGTTTTACAGCGCGTCTTCAGGTACTTGGGGCGCGGGCCTGGACGCGGCACAAGGCGATGGATCGGCCCCGGCTGACTCGGCGCGCGACCTCGGCGAGTCCGGTACGGACGAGCCCTTGGCCGACGCCAATGGTAGCGAAGCTGACGGCGCGATCCCGACCGACATCATGGCCTTGGCCGACGGCAGCGTGAACGTGGACGGCGGCTCGGCGAAGGATATCGCCAAGTCTGACGCCGCCCTGAAGGACACCGCGGTCGCGAACCAGGACGCCCAAGCCGCCCAGGACGCAAAAGACACCAAGGACACCAAGGACGCCGCGCAACCAGGCACCGATGCAGAAGGCGAAGATGCCGAGGAGGAGCCCGGGACCGACGAGTGGGACGTCGGCGGGTCCGAGCTCGACGTCGTGTACGAAGCGCCGCCGCCCGCGCCGACCGACAACACCATTTGCGCCAAGAAAGTCAGCACCGTGCCGATCACCGCGACGATCGGCGGACCCGGCAAGGTCGACATCATCATCTTCGTGGACACCTCGGGCAGCATGGGCACCGAAGCGGCTTGGGTCAGCAAGAATCTGAACAGTTTTGCGGCATTCCTGCAGGCCCAGAAGCTCGACATGCGCGTGGTCCTGATCGGCCAGTCGATCGGCAGCATCAAGCTGTGCATCAACCCGCCGCTCGCCAGCTCAGCCTGTGGCATGAAGGGCCCGTCGTTCTTGCAGATCCCCGATTACGTGGGCAGTACCGACGGCCTCAAGAAGTTCATCACCGCCTACCCGAAGTTCCAGGCGTTCTTGCGCCCGGACGCCAGCAAGAACATCGTCGCCGTCACCGATGACAACAGCAGTGTGACCGCCGCCAGCTTCACGGCATCGCTGGCGAATCTGAAGAACCCGGGCTTTGGCGCCAACTGGGTCTTCCACAGCATCGTCTCGTACGTGAACCCGGATCCCGCGGCGTCGCAGCCGGCCAAGGGCTGCTCGACCGGTGCGTCGCTGAGCAAGGTCTACCTGACGCTGAGCAAGCAGACCGGCGGCGCGACCTTCCAGATCTGCCAGCCGGACTGGAACCCGATTTTCGATCAGTTGGCGAAATCCGTGGCGGCGACGGCCAAGTCGGACTGTGCGTACGCGATTCCCTGGCCCAATGGGCAGGTCATCAGCACGGCCAGCCTCAAGGTCATCCATACCGAGCAGGCGGGGGTCATCGAGCCCCTCACGCCGCTCGCCTCGGCCGCGGCCTGCGAGGCGACGCCCAAGGGCTGGTACCTCGACGACCCGCTGGCGCCACAGAAAGCGACCGTGTGTCCGCAGACTTGCCAGGCGATGCAGGGCGGCCACCTGGTGTTCGACTTCGGCTGCCTGTAGCGGCTCGTGACCACCGTGCTGGCGCCTCCTCTCGCTCCCACCAGTGAAGACGAACTGTGGCAACGTGCCCTGGCGCTTCAGGATTGCTCCATCGCTGACTTGGCGGCGCAGCATGGCAGGCCGTTGCGGGACCCGCGCCGCTGGAAGGGTCAGGTCGGCCAGTTGCTCGAGCGTGCCCTGGGGGCGTCGTCCGGATCGCTGGCCGAGCCTGACTTCGCGCACTTGGGTATCGAACTCAAGACGATTCCGATCGGACCGAAGGGTCAGGTTCGCGAGTCGACCTGGGTGACCCGGGTGGCGCTGCTCGACGACCAGGAGACCTGGGAGAGTTCGCCCGTGCGACGCAAGCTGGCTCGCGTGCTGTGGATGCCCCTGCTGGGTGCTGGTCTGGCGCAGCGGATCGGCCGGCCGCGGTTGTGGAGCCCCGATGCGGCCGAGGTGGCGAAGCTGCGGGCCGATTGGCAGGATCTGATGGAACTGGTGGTCCTGGGCCGCACCGACGAGATCGACGCCAGACTGGGAGAATGCCTGCAGATCCGTCCGAAAGCCGCCGATGCCACGTCGCGCGCGCTAGGCCTGGACGGCGGAGGTCACCGCGCGCAGGTGCTGCCGCTCGGCTTCTACCTGCGGACCTCGTTCACCGCGGCAATTTTGCGCAATAGCTGACCGATCGGTCCACTGGCTCAGAAGCGACAACGGCCGATGATGCGCCCTTCGCTGGCCGTGACGCGATCGGTCTCGCTGTAGACCTGACGCGGCGGTTCGCCAGCCAAAGCCACGTCAAGATGCCAGCGTGTGCCCACACTTGCGCTGTACTTCAAGATGAACGAGGTACCGTCGACCAACGCGTCGTCGAGCGCGAAACTGCCGAACCATTGCAGGCCTTCGCGCAGCAGCGGCTTGACCTCCTCTTGGGCGTCGAGTTGCTGGTCCCCGTTGGCGTCGACCCAGATGCGCACCGTGGGATCGGCGCCCTGGTGACCGTCGAGACGAAAACCGAATACTAGCAGGGCCATGGTACTCCTGGGTTGCGAAACGAGGGTCGGGCTCAGCCGACGGGGCCATCGAACTCGCCGATGATCCGGCTGGGCGACCCGCAAATGCCGCGCGACGCCTGCAGTCCGGAGATGAAGGCGGCTTCCATGCACCCGGCATTCAAGCCATTTTCGGTCCAGTCGCCCGCGAGGTACAGGTTGCTGAACCCGCTGCGGTCGGCGCGCAAGCGCTGGGCGCTGCTGCCGGGGATGGACAAGACGTAGCGCTCGCTCGGGTCGACGTTGGCGCGCCAGAACTGGCTGTCCAGGCGCGCCGGTCCGACGCGTTGCTCAGGATCCACCAGCAGTTCCCAGCGAAACTGCGGCTTGCCATGGTCATCAATGACGAAGGCTTTGGGCCAGATCGCCGGCAGCTTGGTGGTGATGAACTCCAGGGCTGCCGCCTTGGCCAGCGCGTCCTGCTCGTCGGGATAGCCGATCGCGTCGGGGGCGGCATGTCGTCGCTGCCAGCTGTCATCGCCCCACAGAAGTACGCGGATCGCCTCGACCACGAAATCCCATGGTGACGGCAGGGCATGGCCATCGCCCGGCTCGCACGGATTGGTCGGCAGGGTCACGGCCCAGGACACCGTGCGCCCGTGCCATTGCTGGGCGAAGACGATGTCGTCGTGGGGCGCGAACGCGTGCCTCCAGTCCAGGCCGCGCTCGGTGTAGATCTGGCGCATGACCTGAAAAGCATTCTCGTAGAAGCCGAACCACTCGTGCAGGCCGTGTTCCTCGATGCGCTGGCCATACTGCGGGTTGCGGGAACAGGCGCCCTTGCCGCCGAGCCGCCAGCCCATCTGGTGTACCGCGATTTCATAGCGATCCTGCCAGCCGGGCACTTGGGTCAGCCCGTACGCCGCCGAAAGGGCGCCCACGCCGCCGCCGAGGATCGCGATTCGCTGCTTGGTCATGGGCTTGGTCACGGTCACCCCTTCACTGCGTCGCACCGGCTTGTAGCATGGCGACCGCGACGTTGCGACACGGTCCAAGTTCATGCTTGCGTGCGGGTTGCCCCGACGCGAGGCGCGTGGCAGAAGTGCGGAGGTGTCAGCCAGCCACCGCCAGCCTCACGACCACCCGCTGCACCGCACCGGGACCGTCCTGCTCACGGGGGCGACCGGTTTCGTCGGCCGCCACCTGGTCTTGCCGCTGCAGCGTGCCGGCTGGCAAGTGGTGGGCGCGACCCGCCGGCCTGACGAGGCCCGCAAGTCGACGCCGCACCTGACGTGGGTGGCGTGCGATCTGGCGCGGCCGGAGACGCTGGCGCTGGCGCTGCGGGGCTGCGACGCGGCGCTGTACCTGATCCACGGCGTGGGCCAACCAGGCTTCGAACAAGCGGATCCGCAGGCGGCCCGGCATTTCGGCCAGGCGTGCGTCCAGGCCGGCGTGCGCCGCGTGGTCTATCTGGGTGGCATGGCGGCGCGAGGTGAGCAGTCCGCGCACTTGCGCAGCCGCCACGAAACCGGTCAGGCGTTGGCGACTCCTGGCCTGGAAGTGCTGGAATTGCGGGCGAGCATGGTGATCGGCGCGGGCGGGGCGAGTTGGCGGCTGGTGCGCGATCTGGCGGTGCGCATGCCGGCGATGGCCGTGCCGCCGTGGCTGCAGTTTCGCACGCCGCCCATCGGCATCGACGACGTCGCGCGGGCGTTGGTGGCGGCGCTGCAGGTGCGCGAGCCGGGGACCTTCGATCTGCCGGGACCGCAAGCCTTGACCGGGCGAGAAATCCTCTTACGGACAGCGCACCTGGCGGGGGCGCGGCCCTGGCTCCTGCCGGTGGGACGGTTGGACGCGCGCTTGGCGGCCTGGGGCACGGGCCTCCTGACCCGGACCGACCGGCACCTGGCCCGGGCGCTGATCGAGAGTCTTTCCGCCGATATCGTCCAGGCGTTGCCCGACTTCTGGCCCCAGGTCGGTGCCGAGCCGAAGTTGTCCTTCGACGCCGCGACCCGCTTGGCCTTGGCCCAAGACCGGCTACAGATGCCCCTTGGCGACCTGGCCGCGGAAGTGGGCCTGCACTGGGCAGCTTGGCCTTTGCGCATTCGCACCTGATCAAAATAACACAGCTTTGGCCCTATGCGTGCGCCCAGACTGCGCTGCGTCAGTCTTGCCGCCTTGCTGACGGTCGCGACGTTTGCAGGCTGAAGACAGACACGCGCAAGACCAGGACCGCCGCCCTTGTCGCGGCTGATCTGGCGCGTGGCGGGAGGCAGGCATGTCCGGTCCTCGCATCGGTCTCGTGCTCGGCGCTGGCGGCATCTTGGGAGCCGCATGGTTGACCGGGGTACTCGAAGGGTTCCGACGCGCTACCGGCTTCGAGGTCCCCGACGCGGCGCTCACGGTCGGCACCTCGGCCGGCGCGTTCATCGGTGCCATCCTGGCCACCGGCGTGCCCACCCAGGCACTGTACGGTCAATGCACAGGCGCCGACTTCGAACAGGGCGCGCACCCTCACCTGCGCGATCTGGTCCAACAGTTGGACGGACAGTACGACGGCTCGTGGCTGCAGCGCTTTCCCATGCACCGGCGGGTGCAGCGCCCCGTGCTGGCGTGCCCGCGGCTGGCCTGGCGAGGGGTGCGCGAACCGCGGCTGCGGACACCGGAACTGCTGTTCGCGGGACTGGCCGGCGACGGTCTGTTTTCCGGGCGGGGCATCGGCACGGTGGTGCGCAATGTCTCGCAATCCCTGCAACACCGCGTGACCTCGCACGGTTGGCCGCAACGACCGCTGTGGATCGTGTCCTGTGACCTGGAACTGGGCGAGCGAGTCGTGTTCGGGCGCGACGGGCCGATCGTGCCGCTGGAAGTGGCGGTGCGCGCTTCGACCGCGATTCCAGGGCTGTTCGCGCCGGAACGCATCGAAGGGCGGCGCCACGTCGACGGTGGCACGTGGAGTGCGACCAACCTGGACGTGCTCGCGGCCCAGGATCTTGACCTCGTCATCGTGCTGAGTCCGTTGTCGGGCGGGCAGATGCGGCCGCTCGGCACGGGGCCGTGGTCACAGAAGGTGGGCTTGCAACTGGTCCGGCTGTTTCGCAAACACGTCGACAGTCGCCTGGCCGTGGAACGACAGCTGGTAACGGCCAACGGCACGCCGGTGCTGGTGTTGCATCCCGATGCCGATGAGATCGCCGCGATGCCCTTCCACTGCATGTCGGCGGCGCAACGGGGCGCGGTGATGCAGCGCGCGGCCGAGCGGACCGAACGGGTGCTGACCGCCCACGCCGACTGGCAGCGGGTGCGGGCGCTGTTGGAGGCGGCGATCTGGCCGCGCGAGGCTTGGTTGCGGGCGGCGTAGCCCCCATCGCACTTCACCAGCTCGCAAACCACCACCTTGCCGCCCTAGCCCAAAGTAGTTACAATGTAACCTCAACGCGGCTTTCCTGCCGTAATAACGGCAGAATTACTGGGAGGTCGCCCGATGCCCGCCGTCGCACGCAAAGTGGGCATCCGCGAACTCAAGGCGCATTTGAGTCGCGTGGTCCAGGAAGCCGCCCGGGGCCAACATTTTGCCGTGACCGACCACGGCACCGTCGTCGCTGAACTGGGGCCGCCGAGCACACCCTGCAACCCGGACCCCGACGTGACTGCGAGGCTCCTGGCCTGGGGAGGCACCACCGCGGCCCGGCCTTTCGACCTGTTGCCGCCGCCACGCAGCGCCGATTGGCAGGTAGTTGATGTCGTCGCCGTTCTGGATGGACTGCGCGGCGACCGATGACGCGGCCCGCCGAACCTGCGTGGCTGTACGTCGAATCGAGCGCCGTGCTCGAATGGCTGCTTGGTCAACCCAGCGCAGATACAGTACAAATCGAGTTGGCGCGTGCCCATCGTCTGGTCGCTTCTCAACTGACGATCCTGGAGTGCGCTCGGGCGTTGGCGCGCGTGTCAGGCCAACAACAGGCCAGCGCCCAGGCGACACTGCGCGCGCTGATGGCGACCCTGGACCTGGCGCCGGTGGACCTGACGCTGCTGGATTCGCTGGCCCGGCCGTTCGCCGTGGAACCGGTGCGCACGCTCGATGCGATCCACCTCAGCACGGCCACGCGGCTGCGGACACCTGGTGAAATGGTTGGCTTTCTATCGCTGGACGCCCGGGTTCGCGTCAATGCCGCGGCTCTGGGGTTCGAGTTGCGCCCGGTTCTGGAGCCTCCCTGAGCACGCTGCAGGGATTCCCATGCATAGCCTCGCAGGTCCGCGCTGAATGATGTCGAGGTGCTGCGGCTCGTCTTCAATGTCACGGCGTTGATGGTCAATGGCGTTGAGCATCGGGTTGATCTCGCGCTCGTGGCCGTTGCCTGGCCGGCGTCCACGCGAACGTGGCAGTGTCTACCAGATCTCGGTAGGCGCCCTGCAGAACATTGCGCTCTCGCCGCGTTCGCCAGTCAACCCCAGCCAGAGCTCTCCATTCGCGGCAACGGTCACCGCCTGCAGCACTTTGAACCGTGCCGACTCGGGCGATAGCCACTGCCTCGGTTCACCCGCGTGTGACAATTGAACCAGCACAGGATGTTGGGCGGCGGCCGTGTCGCGATTGCCCGACGCGAGCACAACTCCCTGTGCGGCGAACAAGCCGTGCAATGCGAGGCCGGCCACCTTGTTTCTCATGTCGTGACAGCCTTGTTCGCGGATCGTCCCGTCGCGTTGGACACGTGCCATCCAGAATGAGCATCCGCCCGAATCGTGCGCGGACATGGCTGCTCCGATCCAATCCTGTTGGTCACGCACGAGCCCGATAGGACGGACGAAGCGCTCAGATTCAATCAGTTTCGTCGCGACAGTGACGCTTCCCCCGGCATCATGTTGGACGAGCACCAGCGTCGCGCCAATTGCGTGGCTTTGCGCTGCCAGCGTAGCCCAGCCGCCGAGACCATCCGCGGCTGACGGGCCAGTCTCGCGGATTTCCGGCACTTCGCGACCTTGGCCCAACAGCGTGCCGCGGACGGTTTCGTGAATCTGCCAGAGCGACTGTGCACCGGTCGAGTCTGGTGCGGCGTCAATGAGCGAAAGCACTCGTTCCTGCGCCACCGCAAGGAGTTGCCTACAAGTTGCGTCGGTCGGTGAACCGGTACCAGTGCTCGTCCAAATTTCGCCACCGTCGATCGTCGCCGAAAGCCACGGGCATCTCCGGCCCTGCCCGCACATCTCGTCGCGAACGGCCCCACCTACGATGGACAAGCCTCGGTTGAAGACAACGAGCGCCGACGCCTCAACTCCTGTCGGGAAGAGCCGCCTGGTGACGACCTCGCCTGCGTGATTGATTCGCAGCAGCGCGCTCTCCTGGGGATGTCGGGCGCGGCGTGCGTGTAGCAACGCGAGCAGGTGCGGGCCGTCAATCGCAAGCACGCCAATCTGGTTGATGTCGCGAGGCAGATTCCAGCACGTGACGGCCGCTGCGTGCCTCGGGCTCTTGTCGGCGGGCGAATGCTCGATTCCCCACGGTATGGGATCGGGCTCGAGTAGACACGGCGGCGACGGAAACGCGATTGTCGCCGTGCTGACGCAAGCCTGTCCGTGTGCCGCGGGCAAGCTTCGAGTACAGGCTATCGAAAGCAGATGCACCGAAATGACCAACGCGCGCTGGCGTGGGCAACTCAATAGCACGAGCAATCGTTGTAACAGAAATTGTTGCCATAGACCTTGATCTGGCTCTTGTTACACGGGCCTCCACCCATCGGGACGCAAGGCATTCCTGGACCGGATCGGACGAAGCATCGTCCACCACTCTGCTTACCCGGTGGACATTTTGACGGCCCGTAGCAGCCGCAAGCGGGCGATTCCGGCTCGTGGTAGTCAGGATCGTCCGAAGTGTCACTGGGTAGGCCTACAGCGCACTGTGGACAGGCAGGACAGACACAGTTGCCCACCGAGCCTCCGCACTTGTCCTTGCAGATTTCGCCGCACGGCAGCGGAGGACACATGCAGCGAGTCTTGTCCTTTCGGGCTGATTGGACGAGCTTGCAGCCAGCTGGGCAGGGCCCGGAGGAAGCTCCACCGCTGCCTCCGCTGCTGGTCGCTCCGCCTTTGCCTGAGCCTGCGGCTTGCATGGCATGGAAGTACGGATCCGCGGCACCAGAATGCCGGACCAGCCCTGCCCGTCCCGGTCGAAGCATATGGGAATAGGCGAATTCCTCCGGCTTCATCGCCATGGCTCAGCCTCCGCAACTGCAGTCCGAGTCACGCAACTCCACGAGAATCCGCGGATCGAAGGTGTAGGCGCTCGCAGCATTGTTCGTCAGTTTCCAGCGCAGGACTCGCCGATGCGGGCTGACGTCCGATCGCCGAATGATTATCGTTTCCGCGATCGGGCCCGTGCCGGTCGTCATTGTCAAAGAGCCGTTGGTCGGCGTCACCCAGCCCGACCGGGTCGGAAAGGCCGGGTTGATCGGACTCGTGTCCTCGAATGCGGTCTCGAGCGTCCAGGTTAAGTTCGGCGCTGCTGTCGCGTTGCCGATGCTGAACTCGATCAGGAGCTCCTTGTATTTCGAGACGTCCAGGTTCCGGCTGGCGGGGCCGTAGAGCGACGCGCCCGCAGCCAGGGTAATTTGCAGTTGGTGCATCCATTCGACGAGCATGTATTCCTCTAGATTCCGCCGATCATGTTGATTTGACCGCGAAGTGCGACCGCAACAGCCAAGGTAGCATTGAATGGGGGGGGGGGCAAGCGTTTTCGTACGTCGCAGATGCCCCCGTGTTGACACTGCTCGCAGACCCGCGCGCTGAGGCGGACTTCTTGGTGACCGGCGACAAGGCCTTGCTCTTGTTCGCTAGGCGGTTTGCGGTGTTGACAACAGCGGAGTTCTGTCGGCGCCATGGGCTTTGGATCGCCGCGAGGACGAGGCCGCAGGCCAAGCACGAGCCCGAGCCCGTCAACCACCAGCCCCGAGGCCGAAGTGGAGGCTCCACCAGAAACACCCAGGCAGGTCCCAGACCAAGCGGGTGGAGCGTAGGCCGAGACGCAACCTGGGCATGCCGCGCCAGGGTCACCGTCGCCGCCTCCCGCTGCGCGCAAGAGTGAGGAACGCGAGTTGAAGGAAGGGGTTTCAGGAGGGGTATAAGGGGAAACTCAAAGGGGAAACTCACAGTTTCTCCTTTGGGGTTCCCCTTGTTGTGCGGTGAAATTCCCTTGGCAAAAAGATAGAGCAAGCGGCTAATCCGCGACCAAAACGACCACGGCGATCCGCCCATCCCCCGCCCCCGGGTCCTGCACCACCGCCAAGCCCAACCGCCGCGCCTCACCCGCATCGACCGACGCCGGCAACTCCAGCTTGGCCAGATTCGGCAGCAACGCCGCCCAAGCCCTCAGCTTGCCGCGCAACAGACCCTTGTCCTGGCACATCGCCAACGCCTTGCCTGAAGCCCCCTGCACTTCGCCGTGCAGCGCTGTTTCCGCCGCGGTCCGCGCCACCGCTGAGAGCGCATCGTCGAACTCCAGCGCCGCGTTGCCGCCCTCGCGCCGCCGCCCGTCGATGCGCGCCTGCAACTTGCTCAACTCCACCGCGACGTCGATGTCCTCGACCGGCTTGGCAAAAAGCTGCGTGATCCACCAACGCCTGTGCCCCTCGACGTCGTCCTTGCCCGAAACGCCGATGCCCACGCGCGTTACGTCCGTGTCCAGGATGTTGCGCCGGTGTCCCAGGCTGTGCATCAGCCCCGCCTCGGCCTCGTAGACCGAACTGTTGTGCGCCAGATTCTCCGCCGAAGCCACGCTGCGGTAATGCGCCGCTGTCATGCGATCGGTGTGCATCCCCGTGGTCGGCGAGCGGTGGGCAAAGTACCCGGCGTCGCGCATCTCAGCACTGTGATCCCGCGCAATTTCCGCCAACTGCGCGTCCCACTGCAGCGCCGGCAGGCTGAAACGCGCCCGGTCTTGGTTCAGCAGATCCAGCGCGTAACGGGCGGCATCATCCGCGGTCTGCAGGTTGTTCTCATCGGGCGCCAGGCGGGTCGTGTAGCTGCGCGGCGGCGCCCGACCCACCTCGACGCGCACCTGCACCAGCTTGCCCGGTCCGCCCGGCCCATCGCCCACGAGTTGCACGTCCACCGCGCCGACCCGATCGCCCACCGGGACGTCCACCGCCAGCCTATCGCCCTCGATGCGCGGCTTCAGCGTGTCCGACCCGCCGTCGGGCCGCAGCACCAGCACGTGCAAGTCCTTCCAGCGCCCACGCAACTGTCCGGCGATGTGCAGCACCTGGCCCGGCTCCAGACGCCGCGGCATCGGCTGCAGATCGATGGGCATGGGCGTGCCGACCACGCCGATGTGGCGCGAATACTGGCTGCCGGGCTGGAACACCTCGCCCACGCCGACCCGCAGCGGTCCCGGTCCAGTCGGCGGCTGGTCGACTACCAAGCCAATCGCCTTGCGCAGCGCCGCTTCCGCCTCCGAGGTCGTGCGCACGTGCTGGAACACCGTGTCGCCGGCCAGCGCGCCCGAGCCCAACACCAGGAATTCGCGCACGTCCGAGGGCGGCTCGATGCCCAATTCAGTGTATTGGAACACGAACTCGCGCGCCGCCCGACCGAGGTCCGGATCGTAGATCGCCCGGCCATGGCTGACTTCGGCCACGAGTTGCTGGTAGAATGCGTCGTTGTCGGTGCGCACCCCTGCCTGCAGCATCAGGGCCGGCGCCTCGCTCAAGGTCACCGTCACCGGCCGGCCCGGCTTGACCACCGGACCGGGCAGCGGCGCGGGCGTTTCGGCCACGGGCTCGGGAAGTTCGGCCACCGGTGGCGGTCGCTGCGGCGGCGGCGGCAGGAACGGTGAAGCGAGCCGGGGTTGCAGCACGGCGGGGGTCGCAACGTGCATCCGCTGGTTGACGAAATAGCCTAACGTCCCGAGGGTTCCGAGTAGCGCGATGCTGGCGACGGTCAGGCGGATCATGCAGAGCAGGCTAGGCGGCGGCCCGGCCTTTGTCCAACCCCGCCGCAGGTTGTGCTGGTTTTACCGACAGGTGCGCAGGACCGTTCGCAGCCGCAGCTAGGGTTTGAGCCGCGGATCTTCGGGCAGGCGCGGCCTGCCTTGGGTCTTGAGCTTGCGCGTGTCGCCGGTGCCCTCGCTGCCGACACGGTTCCAGTCGAACTCGGCCGTGACGTGCTCGCGCAGCAGCGGTGGAGCCGACGCCACGCGCCGAACCAAGGCCAACAACTGCGGATCGTCCGGAATCAGCCAGCGCACGCCCACGCCGGCCGGGCGCTGATGCCGCGGATGCACGACGTACATCACCTCGGCTGGCAACGAGATCACGGCATTGCCAGGTTCGGTCGGCCAAATCGCGACCTGGACCGGCGTGCCAGGCTTGGGGCTCAACTTCGCTTCGAGAAAAGCGCCACCCTGCCCCAGGTTCGTACACGTCGCGTCGGCGTGCAGCGGTCCGATGTGGACGGTCGCCTGCAACGCCGCCGGAAAGCGCTTGTGGCGGCGGTGTTCGACGTGGTGCGGGTCGCTGTTCGGCGCATTCGGCATGCCCCGCAGCATACCATTCCCCGGCAGCGGACCCGGCACCGCGGATCTAGGGCCCGGCGGCGGTCACTACTTGCCGCGGTTCCTGGCTCGAAAGCGTCACTTGCGCGCCCGCCGCCAGCCGCGCGGGATGCAAGGCGAACTCGATGCGCTGGCCGGCAGCCTGCACCGCATGCACGAAGCCGGGCACCTGTGGCTGACCGGGCGGCGCCCGGCTTGGCAGGGTCGCCGCCAGCACGGTACCGGGCTGAAACAGATAGGGATCCTGCGCCACTTCCTCCGGCGCGCCCTGCTCTTGCGCGGCCTGGATCAGCGGATCGGTCACGTCGGCCAGGCAGGTCATCACCACCCGGGTCAGCGGCGAGCCGACGCTGCTGGTCAGCACCAACCGCGGCCTGTCGACCGGCCCGTGGATCAGCCGCGCATCGCCGTGCACCATCGCGAAAGCCTGGGCGATCTGCAGCAGGCCCGAGTTTCCCAGCGCGTGCCCGCACGCCGCCAGTCCACCCAAGGCGTGCGACCAGCCTTGCGCGTAGGCCTGTAGCGCCCAGGGCCAGCCCGCCTGACCGGCCAATTCGCGCAGGAACAGCAACTCGATGGCCGGAAACGGATCGTGGAAGATCCCTTGCGCCCCGGGCAGTTCACGCACCTGCCGGCGAGTCAGCCGGGCCTCGCGCAGCACCGCCTGCAGCGCCAGCGTGACGACCTGGGGCGCGCCCAGAGCCCCCACGCGGTCGCGCAAGGCCACTTCCACGTCGCCGTGGCCGATGCCGAGCACCGCCAGCCGCGGTCCGGACATCGGCAGGTCGTCCACCGCGGTAGTCAATACCACGGCGGTCGCGCCCGAAGCGTTCGCGCACACGTCCCAGCGGCGATACCAATGGCTTACTATAGGGTTGTGCGCATCGTCGTGGTATCTGTGCGGATCGATCGGCCGACCCTTGCCCGCGGTGAAACTGCGCCGCCACGAAAGCGACCGGCGCGCCTTGTCGATCGCGACGCTGGCCAGCAATTGCCGCCAGGTCGCTTCGGGCAGACCGACCAGGGCCACGATGTGATCCATCAGCAGATCGCCAACTTGCAGCATCGAAAGGCCATAATCCAGGCGCTCGGCGGGATCGACCATGCCGCGGATGAAAGCGGCCGCGAACAGGGAATCGGCTGGGCGATCGCCTCCGGGGCTGAACATCTGCTCGCCGGCCAGCACCAGCACGCGACGGTAGCGACCCGCGCGCAAGTCTTGAACTGCTTGGGCAAACACCTGCGCGCCGGTGTCCGAAGTGGCGGTCAGGACGTGCAGCCCGAGCGCCGTGTGCAACCCCAGGCGCTGCCTGACGATCGCGGGCACGTGGCTGACGTCCATGGCTCGGGCGTCGCGGCCGCGCTGCACGCCCATCGTGCCCAGGTAGATGGCGTCGAGCGCAACGGCCGGTCCAGACAGCGCTTCCTCGGCGGCCTGCAGGCACATGCCGGTCAGGTCCGCGCTCGGCCGGTCGCTGATCGGCCCAGCCTGGGTGCCTGCAGACACGACATACACCATCGGTTTCATTTGGCTTTGACCTGAACGGTGGCAGCGCTGTCGGTCGGCGTGGCATCCAAGGCGAGTCCGGCCGACGTATCGCCGAACAGGAAGCGGCTGAAGAACGCCGTGACGTAGAACTGGGCGATCTTGCGAGCGCGCAGGTTGTCGAGGTAGGTGAACTCGCCGCCGTCGGTCTGGCGCTTGCCGGCCCCGCAGCCCGGCGCGAAATCAGGAGTCAGGCCGGCGATGTCCGAGAACGAAAAGTGCCCCGCATCGGCGACCTCGACCAGCCAGGCGGGAGCGTTGGCGTCGGCGAAGTTCATGCGCATGAATTCGTTGCCGATCTCCTGGATGCTGTTGTCCTCCTTGGCCAAGATCAGCAGCACGGGTTTGTGAATCGCCGCCATCGTCGCGCCCGGAAGGATTGGATTCTCCATGGGCACCGCGATGGCCAGACCGGCCAGCACGCGCGGATCGTCGAGCAGCACCTTGCCCGCCGTCACCCCGCCGAAACTATGGCCGAACACGCCCACACGGGTCGCGTCCAGCTTGCCGCGCAGGGGCTCGGGCAGCGCCGCCGAGGTCGGATCCAGGGCGACGTCCAGGGCAAAGCGGATGTCGGCGACGCGCGTGGCGAGCATGGCCTGGGTCAGCGCTTCGAAAGTGCCAGCTTGCTTGTCGAACAGGGTGTTGGGCGGATGGTCGGGGGCGATGACCGCGATGCCGTGACTGGCCAGGGCTTCCGCCAGCGAGAACGACGACGTGCGAAAACAGCTGGAACAGTGCGAGAAAGCGACGAGCGGGACCTTGCCGGCGATGACCCCGAGGGCGCCGACGTGCGTCACCTCAGTCGTGCAGCCAGGCGTGGCCTTGGCGTAAAGACCTTGGAGAACGCCCAACTGGGGACCGATGTAGTACTGTGCCGGCGCGAAGCCCTCCACAGCCGCGAGCGGAGTCGTCGGATACCAAAGCGTCATCGCCACGGTGCGCTGCCTGGACGCATCCAGTGCCGTCACCGTCGCCACGCCCACGCCGTACGGCCCCGGCTTATGGAAATCCTTGGCACCGGCCCCGGCTCCGGCCCCGGCATCGGCTCCGGCCCCGGCATCGGCCCCGGCCACCGCGTCGCTCGTCGTCGCTCCCGTCTGAGCGCCACCGCCGCAAGCCACGTTCAGGGCCAAGACCGCTGCACACCAAGCCTTCTTCATGCTGTCTCCGGGTCGCGAGGTCGGGCCAACCCGCTCGTAGTCGGCGGCGCGCGGCGGGCGGAAGTGTACGGGCGCGGCCCCTCGGGCTCAAGGTGCGACCGGCAACCGGCACCGGCAAACCAGCGTGCCGGTTCTCACAACCGCTGTGCCCAGCTTGGTCCCGAGTGCTTTTTCGTTGACACGTCCACGCTGGGTGCTAGGTTGATTGTGAAGCTATGATATTTCGTGGTCTTGGATCGCCAAGACGATTCCTTCCGGTGCACGAGTGGCTTTGGGCCAACTGCACTTCGCGAGGTGCGCTATGACCCGCCAACAAAAAACGACGCATATTTGTGAAGCCTTGCAACGCGCTGGCCTGCAGACCGTGCACGCCGACGTCGACAAGCGCGACATCTGCTACTTGGACGGCAGCGTGATTTCCCGCGACGCCAAAGCCGAGGCGGTGCAGATAGCCTACGACGAGGGTGTGGACATGGTGGTGGAAGGCCTGATCCTAGGCAGCCAGCATGCCGACAAGATGGAACGCCATTTCATGGTGGTGCCTTATCCGCACCCGGGCCGCCACGCCAACAAGACTTTCGCTCAGCGCGTGCTGGGCAGTCATGTCGACTTGAGCAGTCGGCTGTTCGACGTGCCGGGGTCGACCCTGCGCACCGGCGTGACCTTGGCCACCCAGGCGTGACCGTGCTTGTCAGGCTCGCGGCAATCGGCCACGCTCCCGCCCTGGATCGCCGGGTCGGGCGAGCCGCGAGTTGCCCATGTACCTGCCGCGTCACGTCATTCTAGCGCTCGCCGCCGCTGCCCTGACCGCAGCGGGCTGCGGCGGTGCTGCCACGGTGCCCGAAGCTCAGATCGGCCAAGAGGTCCCGCCCGAGCCGGGCGCGGATCAAGGCGCCGCTACGCCCCAAGGCAAGGTCGCGATTACCGAAGCCGAGATGAAGGCGGCGGCGCGGGCCGCTCGCAAGGCGCAGCGCAATCGGGCCAAGCCGGCGGGGCGTACGGGCCAGCCCGGTGGCGGTCAGCCAGCCGCCGCAGCCGAAGATCCAGACGACGTCGATCCCGCCGAAGCACAAGCCGCGCCGCAGCTGCCCGAAGAAGAAGAGTTGCCCCGGGATCCAAGCCCGCCCGCCACAGTCGCCGCACCGCCCGATGTCGCCAGCGCGCCGGCCGATGCCAAGAAGTCGAACACCGGCCTGGCGTGGAAGGTGCTCAAGGCCGGCACGGGGGCGATCCATCCGACGCCGGGCAGCAAAGTCGTCGTGCATTACTCGGGTTGGACGACCGACGGCAGGCTGTTCGACAGTTCGGTCGTGCGCGGTCAGCCGCTGCGCATCGGTCTGGCCAACGTGATCGCCGGCTGGCGCGAAGGCGTGCTGCAGATGGTGGTGGGCGAGAAACGCCGCCTGTGGATTCCGGAAAAGCTTGCCTACCAGGGCCGACAAGGCGCGCCTGCGGGCATGCTGGTGTTCGACATCGAGCTGTTCAAGATCGAATGATCACAGTGAGGTAGCCATGCGGGCAGCGGTGGGACTGGCGGTACTCTGGGTCGGTTGCGGTGGGTCGCCCGCGGTCGAGCCTGGCGCGCAAGCGTTGGATATCCAAGCGCAAACAGACGTAACTGCCGTCGCCATGGACGCCGGCGTCGACAGCGCGCAGGACGCGGCGACCGATGCCATGGCCGACGTGGCGCTTGCCGTGGCAGACGCCGTGACCGGAGCCGTCGATGCCGGCGTGGACGCCTCGCCTGCCGCGGACGGCGATGCCGGTGCCGACGTGCCAGCCAAGCCCAAGCCGCTGGGCGCCTGGACCCAAACACTGGCCGATGCCGCGGCTGTCAAGCAAGTGTTGAACTTGCATCAGGTCATTGCCACAGGCGTACGGCAAGTGGTCGAACGTCAGTACGAGAACGGCGACGCGAAATGCCCCGGCCTCCTGGCCAAGACCGGCACCGCCTATGCCGACAGCTTCTTCAGCGCATGCACGATCCACAAGGACGCCTACGATGTCGAACTGTTCGGCGGCTGGAACCTCTCATACAGCGATCCGTGCAAGTCCGCGCCGGCTCACCAGCTCTACCAGTTCCAGACCGCGACCCCGACGACGCTGAAGGGCAAGGACGGCGCGAGTGTGGTGGACCTGGCGATCGACCTGTCGCTGTCCGTGGATTCAAGTGCAGGCGGGCTGGCTTACGCGTGGCAGGGCAAGACAGTGTGGAAGAAGCTGCCGACCGCGTGGTTGCCCGCCACGGCCGAAATCGTCACGGGTCACACGGTCAAGGGCGAGGCGGTGGCGCGCACGGGCACGACGCAGGCTGGGACGGCGCTGACCGGCTGGCTGGACGTCGATGGCGCGGGCGTGCAGTTCGAGACCGTGCAACCTCTCAAGTGGCTGGCGATCCCGCAGTGTTTCGTGCCGACCTCGGGCAAGCTGCGGCTGCACGGCGCGGCGACGGTCGACATCACCTTCGCGCCGGGGCCGACGTGCGCCCCGCCGACCTGGACCCGCGACGGGGTGGCGATGGGCAGCCTGGAAGTAACATTCTGGGGTTGGTTGGTGTTGTGTGGGGCTGGCGGGCCTCCGTAAGCTACCCGGTCCGCTTCGACCACCGCACGCCTGCGGGTCTGGATACCCCACCTGACGGTACGCTGTTGTGCAATCGCAGGCCCGCTCGGCCAGAATGCACCTACTGGCCGTCCAACGGCGCACGAACCACCGTTTGAGGCAAGCATGAAGACAGCGCACGCGCCCGCAGCCAAGTCCTCCGCGAAACCGGCCGCCAAGCCGGGTGGCGCACACGGCGGCGGTCAAAAGGGCCCGTCGGTCGGCCAGGGCGCGGGCGGCGGCGACAAAGGCGGCGTCCACAACAAGCTGAAAGCGCTGGACTATGCCAAGGGCCAAGAACTGGTCGCCCCGGGCGGCGCGGACAACGGCGGTGCGCATGCCAAGACCGCGGCCAAGGCCAAGGCGCCGGCCAAGCCGGCCGCTACGGTGCACCACGGCCTGCTCAAGGTCGGCTCGTCCGGTGCCGAAGTCAGTGAACTGCAGCGGGAACTGGCCGGCGCAGGGTTTTCTCCGGGCGCCATCGACGGCGACTTCGGTCCGCGCACCAAGCATGCTGTCGTCGCGTTCCAGCAAGCTCATCACCTCGCCGCCGACGGCATCGTCGGCCCCAACACCTGGGGCGCGCTGGGCCAGCCTCCAGCGCCCGGTGCGGCCAAGGGCGGCGGCGCGAAAGAAGCCCCCCCGGGCAAGGGCGGTGGCGCTCCGGCGGGCAAGGGCGGCAAGGAGTCGCAGCCGCACGCGCACATGGTTCGCCTCGGCAACCGCGGTCCAGAGGTCAAGCTGCTGCAAACGCGCCTGGAGAAGGCCGGCTTCGAAGTCGGCGTGATCGATGGAGACTTCGGCAACAAGACGCTCGGCGCGGTCAAGGCTTACCAGCGCTCGCACGACCTGGAGGCGGACGGCATCGTCGGCCAGGCGACCTGGGCGTCGCTCGGCGTGGCGTATTCCGGCGCCGGCCATGCGCCGCCCAACGTCGGCGGTGGCGGCCAGGTGCCCGACGGTCCGCCCGCGCGTTCCAGCGGCGATCCGATCTCGCTGGCGCGCAGCTTCTTGCACGACCCGCCCAAGGCCTCGCACGACATGAAGGGCATCATCCCGAACTTCACGGCGGCCGGCGGTTGGACCAACAACTGCGCGGACTTCGTGAGCGCCATCCTGGAAACGACCGGGCGCATCAAGGGTCACCACATCAACGTCGGCGAGTTCGAGCGGTCGCTGATTGCCCAAGGCTGGCACCAGGTTCCGTACGCCAAGGCGCAGCCGGGCGACGTCTGGATCAACTACTCGCGCGGCCACACGCAGTTGATTTCCGAGGGCGGCGGTTCGATGACGATCGGCTCGAACAACGATCGGCCGATGCACCAGGTCATCAACGAGCGCCCGGGCTATGCGGCGGTCGTGTACCACAAGAACTTCGCGTAACTTCACGAAATCACCAAGCAAGGCAGGACATCCATGCCCACGACACCGTGGCCGCCGTCGCCGCTGCGCCGCCGCGCGCTGCGTGGCAACCTATGGCTTCTGCTCATCTCTTGCCTGCTGACGAGCGCGACCGCCCAGGCCAGCGAAGGCAAGTGGATGCCGCAGCAGGTGCTGGAGCTTGGCGCGAAGTGGCTGCAAACGCAGGGCTTCGAACTGCCGATGGCCAAGCTGTGGGACGCGCGCAACGGCGGCGGGCTGCTCGCCAACACCGTGCAGTTGCCTGGCTGTTCGGGATCGTTCGTGTCTTCCAACGGTCTGCTCATCACCAACCAGCACTGTGTGATGCGCATTCTGCAGGACAACTCCACCCCGCAGGCCAACCTGGGTCGCGACGGCTACGTGGCGCGCACCCAGGCCGACGAGAAGCGCAGCAAGGCCTTCCGCATCCACGTGCCGCGGGCGTTCCGTGACGTGACCCACGCCGTGCTCGCCGCCATCCCCGCGGGCGCCGACGATCTGGCCCGTTTCCGCGCCGTGGAAGCCGCCGAGAAGCGCCTGGTCGCGGACTGCGAGAAGAAGCCGGCGACGCGGTGCCAATTCGCCAGTTTCGACGGCGGCTTGTTCTACACCCTGACCGAATTCACCGAACTGACCGACGTCCGCCTGGTCTATGCGCCGGCCACGGCCATCGCTGACTTCGGCGGGCAGACGGACAACTGGATGTGGCCGCGCCATGCCGCCGACGTCGCCCTGGTGCGCGCCTATGCCGACGGCAAGCCGTATCGCCCGGCGTCTTGGTTTCCCCTGTCCGAACAAGGGGTCAAGCCAGGCGATGCCGTGGCTGTCCTGGGCTATCCGGGGCGGACCTGGCGCGGTTGGCTGGCCAGCGAAATGGCCGAACGGCAGGAGCGCTACTTTCCGGCGGCGCGCGACCTGGCCGCGGAGTGGACGGCGATCCTGGAAGAAGAAGGCAAGCGCTCGGAACTGGTGGCGATTGCCGTGGCCGACAAGCAACGTAGCTTGCTGAACCGCGGCAAGAATGCCGAGGGGCAACTCGCCGGGCTCGCGCGCGGCCGGCTGATCGACAAGCAAGGGCAGGCCGACCAGCGCGTGCTGCAGTGGGCGACGCGGCGACCCGGCGGCCAGGCAGGTTTGGACGCGCACGCCGGGCTGACCAAGCTACTCGCTGAGAAACTGGACACTTGGGAGCGCAATTTTCTGCTCGACAGCTTGGGCTCCGGGGCCTATGGGCTGTATTGGCCGACGCTGCTGGCGCGCCGGGCGGGTGAGGCACAAAAACCTGATATTGAACGGGAACCTGCGCACATGGAACGCGAAGTGCCGCGGCTGCGCGAGCGCCACGAGCGGGATCAGGTGAGCTTCGCAGCGGTCGCGGATCGGCGCCTGTTCGCTTCCTGGGTGCGGCGGGCGCTGCTGCTGCCGGCGAATCAGCGATTGGCCATGGTGGACGCGCTGTTCCAAGGCAGCCTGCGCACCGTGGCGGGCAGGCAGACCGTGGACGAGGCGGCGGTCCTGGCGCGCGTGACCGAACTGAACGAACGCAGCAAGGTGTTGGAACTGGACGTGCGCAAACGCATGTTCGATGAGACCCCGGCGCAACTGGCGGCGCGCAAGGATCCGCTGTTGGACTTGGGCCTGGCGCTGGACGTGGCACTGCGCGAGCTGAAGGAACGGCGGGATCGCTGGAGCGGCGCGGAGATCCGCATGCGGCCGACCTGGCGCAAGTGGGTCATAGCCCAGGCCGGGCATCCCCTGGCGCCCGACGCCAACGCGACGCTGCGGGTGACGTTCGGGCGGGTCAAGGGCTACGCGCCGCGCGACGCAGTGGCCTATGACGCCCAGACGACCTTTGCCGGAGCACTGCAGAAACACACGGGAAAGGAGCCATTCGACCTGACGCAGCGGGTGCGCGACGCCTATGCCAGCAAGGGCCCGGGACGCTACCGGGATGCTCGGCTGCGCGACCTGCCGGTGGATTTCCTGTCCGATGCCGATACTACCGGCGGCAACTCGGGCAGCCCGGCGATCGATGGCCGCGGCCGGCTGGTCGGCGTCAACTTCGACCGCGTGTGGGAGAACGTCGCCAACGATTTCGGCTACAACCCCGACATCGCCCGCAACGTCAACACCGACGTGCGCTATCTGCTGTGGCTGCTGGACGTGGTGGAAGATGCCCAGGCTCTGCGGGCCGAACTGACCGCGGCGCCACTCGCAACACCTGGCAAGCTTTGAGGTCTAGGGCACCAGCGCCGTCGTCGGGATCTGCCAGACGCCGGCCGCCGGCCCCCAGCCGAGCTCCACCCGTCCCAGCGAGCCGACGTCGAGCCAGACCGTGCCCTCGAGCCGGTAGGGAATCGTGAACTCGATCGACTTGCCCGCCGCCAGTTGATCGATCGCCTGATTCGCCACCTGGTACAGCACCTTCAGCAGCGCCTCGGGGCCGAAGGAAAACCGCGCCGTCACCAGTACTTCGCCGTCCTGTACCACTTCGGGCATCTGGAACGTCGGCTCGCCGCCCAGCGCCGCCTTGACCCCCGCCGCGATCAGCAGGTTGGCCGTCGCCGTTTGGAAGTCCGCGAGGGACTTGATGTCGCCGCGGTGGGACACGCACGCGCCCGGCCCCGGCAGCCCAGTGCAATTCGCCTGGCCCACGCCGCAAAACGCCACGCACGCCGCGCCCAAGCTCTGCTGGGTCTTGTCGGGAAACACCAGCGCGCCGGTCAGCAACTCGGCCACCGGAATCGGGAAGTGGTTGGGGTTGGCGACGAGGAAGCGCAGGTCGAACGACACCATCAGCTGTTGGGGCGACAGCGCCGGGCCGAAGAAGCCTTGGCACAGGTAGGTCGATCCCACCACCGTGACGAGCTGCGGACAGTAGTAGGCCGCCAGGGCCATCTTGGAGGGCGCCTGGACCAGCGTCGCGTCCTGGTAGGTCACCGTCGGCATCAGCGGCAGTTCGGCCTGCTGGAGCTGCCCTGCCGCCTGCTGCAGGGCCTCGCACGACAGCAGCGCGGGCAGCAGCAGGGCCAAGGCGGCAAGATGGCTAGCGAAACGAAATCGACGCATGGAATTCCTGGATCGCCCGAGGGAGCGTGGCTCAGGCGGCAACTGTTGAACGCGGCGGTGGGGCGTTTGCTTCGAGACGCGCCGCGCATGCTCGGTGCGCCAGTCCGGAAGTCAAGGCAGGCGGGCGCGAAGTCCAGGCCGGCGTCACCAGCGCGAGCGGTGATCTTCGACGACGCCAAAGGCCTGCACCATGTCCAGCACTTCGCCGCCGACTCGCAGCGTGCCCGTGAACGTCCCGTACGGTTGCACGAAACGGCTGGAAAGGATGCCCAGTTCGAGGTGCTGCTGGCGGCCTCCAAGTGGTTGGAAGGTCAGGTCGATGTCGTCGCCGCGCAGACGCCAGGGCTGCTGGATCGGCTGGTCCGGCACCGCGAACTGTACCGCGCCCAGGCAGTGCACCTGACCGTCCAACCACACGGCATTCTCGCGCGACGCCCCGTCTGGACCGTCATAGACCAGCGCCGAAAGGTTCAGGCCCAGCCGGCGACCGTCGGGCAAGAAATGCACCAGGGACGCCCACTTCCACTGCGTCGTGCGCAAGGCGTGGGATCGCGTCCAGTCCACGGTCGCCAGCGCGTCGTCGAAGCCATGGGTTTCGCCTGCGAACTTCAGCTCGCCTTGCGCGCGCAGCCCGGCCGCCTTGTGGGTGTAGGCAATCCGCCGTGGATCGCCTTGCGGGGCCAGGGGATGCACCAGGGCCAGGGCCTGGTCGGCTTGCATCGCAAACGCGCCGGTCAAGCGTTCGCCGTCCAGGCCGATGTCGAGCTCGACCTGCCACCCAGACGCAACAGCGCGCACTTCCAGGCGATCACCGCCGCGCCGCCAAAGCGTCGTGCCGTTCACCGAGCTCGGCGCGAACTGCAAGCCGCGGCCGAACGGCGCAATCGCCTCGGTTTGCCAGAACCTGGTCGGCGCGCGGCGATCGACGAAATAGCAGAACGCGTTGGCCAGGTAGCCGAGCTGCACGACGGCAAAAGCCAGGAAGAACCGGTCGGTACACAGCGAGGTGTAGTGCCATTCCTTCAGCCGCCAGCGCGGGGCCGGCAAGTCCGGGTGCGCGATCGGCGCCAGGAAGCGCCCGAGATGCGGGCGATGCTCGGCGTCGAACAGGTGCTCGGGAGGCGGGGACAGCATCGCGTCGGGCATCGGCATCTCCAGGTGCGGCAAGGGTCCCACAGGCGGACTGGGAAGCCTAGCTGTGCTCGCCCGCGCCGGTTGAAGT
>CAYHHL010000025.1:0-48344 GCA_964356325.1 uncultured Enterobacteriaceae bacterium
GCGCGGGAACTCGACGCCGTCAACATGAGGCCGCGACCAACGCAGAATCGGCACGATCGCAACCGTTCTAGCGACGTGATCGCCAACAAGCCGTCGCGCCTCCGCGCTGTTCCGGTTGTCACCGCCTGCCTCGCGGCGCATCATCGAACCACGTCCTGCGCGCCGCCAGCGCAGACCTGAGGCAGCCATGAACAACAGACCGCCGCAACGTAATCCGATGACCGCGGACACGGAGCCGACCGATGAAGAGCTGGAACTCGTGATGCGCGCGGCGTGCCAGACGGCGATCCAGCGCAAGCGCGCGTCCGAAGTCGAGATGCGCCGCCGGTTGGCTGAAGCAGTCGCGTCGGCAAAAGGCCGCTTTCGGTGAGCGCTGATTCGAACAGCAACCGACCACGGCTGTTGGTCGTTGCGGGGCCGAACGGATCGGGCAAGACCACGGTGACCGAGCAGGGCCTGGCGCACGAGTGGTTCGGCGGCTGCGAATACGTCAACCCGGACCTGATCGCACGCGATGAATTCGGCGATTGGAACGACGCTGAAGCCGTGCGCCAGGCAGCCGACCTGGCCGCCAGACGGCGCGAGGCGTGCCTGCTTGAACGGCGGAGCTTGGCGTTCGAGACGGTTTTCTCTGGTCCCGACAAGCCGGAGTTCGTACTTCGATCGATGCAACTAGGTTATTTCGTGCGCCTTTTCTTCGTCGGCACCGCAGACCCGACCATCAATGCCAAGCGCGTCGCCCAACGCGTCATGCAAGGTGGCCATGACGTCCCGATCCCCAAGATCATCGAGCGCTACTACAGGGCGATCGCGAACTGCGCTGCCATCGCCCGCAACGTGGATCGGCTGTACCTGTACGACAACTCGATCGAAGACGAACCGCCGAGATTGGTGCTGCGCGCCACGACCGGCCACATCACCAAGCTCTACGGCAATCCTGTCGCGTGGATGGAGCCGATTATCAGTGAGTTGAAGTCATGAACACGGCTGCGCATGGTCAACCGTACAGCGCCACGACGCCGACGCGCGCGTCCAACCAAGACCGTCCTGGGTAACTACACGGGTAACTACATTTGCCGTCACGGAGCGTCTGGCAGCGGCGCGGGGCAACGGGAAGACGCTGAAATGAAACAAAACGCGAGGCCGTCGAAGCTGCGGGCACTAGACTTCTAAGCCGACGGTCAAGGGTTCGAATCCCTTTGGACGCGCCAGGGGTTACAGAACACGCGGGGGGTTGGGGTACTACAACAGGGTACTACAATCCGCCAGGGTCCGAAGCAGAGCGCCCCCGGTCAGCTGACCGGGGGCGTTCGTGCGTGTGGGGCAGAGCTGTGGACGGTGGCGCCGATCCGCGTGTCGGTGGCGTTTCCCGCCATGTGCGTCGGGCCGAGGGAACTTCCTGCAATCATGCGGCGCCGGTTGCCTGTCCTCGCGAGACCTGCGACTGCCGACCGGGCCTGAGAACACCGCAACTCTTTGAACTTCCCAAGCTAGGCGGAGGTGGTCTCTTTGTGCTGGCGCTTGACAGGCGGAGGCGGCGCTCGCAACGGAAAACGCCGACGACGCGCGGGAACTCGACGCCGTCAACAGCCAGGTAGGAATTGGCGTCCGGACGCGCGCAGGCTGGCCGGAGCGACGGACGGCACGCCGCGTGCACGGGGTTCAACCCAGCGTCAGGTGGTCAACGGCGATGGATGCCACCAACCGCGGCGCCAGCGTGCACGGTCCGTGCGGGAATCTTCCACACAGTGTTGAAAATCCCAGCATCCGCAGCTTGCCGATGCTTCGGCACACCTCGGTGCAACCGGACTCAACAGCGGATGAATAGGCAACTTCGGTGTTGCGATGCGAGGTTGGCACAGAGCTTGCTCCGGTCATGCTTGTCTGGGCCGCGGCGAACGCAGCGAAGTCGACTGAGCCGCATCGGTTGCCGGAGGATCGTGTGAATCGGACAATCCTCTGCAACTTAGGACTCGTTCTACTGTTTTTTGCTGTCACAAGCTGTGGCACGTCGGTGCCTGCCGATGCGCCAGACATCGCCGCCGCAGATTCGGCGGACACCGCGGACACCGGCTGCCTGGCCACGGACACTTGCGCGCCCTGCACCGGCACTCTCGAGAGCGCCAACGTCTGGGGAACGCAGGGCTGCCCGGCGACGTTCGACGGCGTGACGGTCGATTTGCCCTGCAACTCGCCGTTTGAAATACGCTACACCGCCAACTGCGGAGGATTTCGCGTGCTCCGGCGCGGCCACGGTACCCATTCGGCAGAATGCTTCTACACTCCGGACAAGGGCGCCCTCGTCGCCGTGAAATCGGATGACGACGTGCGGACCTTCTGTAGCCACACGAGCTTCTACATCACCGGTGGCCCGGTACCCGTCGAGACCTGCCTCCCGCAGCTCACGAAGATGACGCCGAACTGTCCGTGACCTCGTTGGGCGGCCAGCAGAGGCCGCAAAGGAGTCGAGGTGAACCGAAATCTGCCCAACTACGCGGCCAGCCTGCTGTGTCTGCTGGCAGCCCTGACATCGGCCTGCGTCGTCAATCCGGTGCCGACGCCATCGACGACCACGGAACAGCGCGGCCATGCGGAGGATAGCTTTACCCTGAAGGATGGCGGCGTCTGGGGAGATTCCGCCATGGGTTCGTCTTTCGGCGACGCGCTCAACTGCGGTGACGTCATCCTTCCGGTCGGCTGCTTGCCGGGGTGCGCCACCGTCACCAGCGCCGAATGCAAGCCTTCGACTTGCTGCACCAATCTCGGACGTTGCGCAGCCCAGGGCGGCGTGTGCGTAGCCGCGGACGATGCCGATTGCGCGGCGACAAACGGCTGTGTCTATGCCGGGTTGTGCCATGCCGCGGCCGGCCTGTGCGGGGCAGCGAGCGATGCCGACTGCGCCGCGGCCAAGCTGTGCGTCGCGGGCGGACAGTGCCATGCCGAGGGCGGCAAGTGCGTATCGACCGCAGCTTCTTGCGCCGCTTCGTCGACCTGCAAGGCGTACGGACATTGCTCCAAGAGCGGCGACCAGTGCGCCCCAGCCAGCGACGCCGACTGCGCGCAAGGACAATCCTGTGCTGCGGAAGGCGCTTGTACGTTGCTGAACGGGCTCTGTTTCGCGGTCAAGGACGCCGATTGTGCCGGCAAGCCAATTTGCCTGGTCAAGGGCCAATGCCACACCGACGGCGGCCAGAGCGGCGGCTGTTTCGCCAAGTCCGCCGCGGACTGCAAGGCATCGACCGGCTGTACCGACGCGGGCAATTGCGGCTTGGAAGTCTTTGGTTTCCCATCGTCAGGCCATTGCGTCGCGTTGCAGGACAGCGATTGCCAAGGCTCGAACGGCTGCAAGCAGAATGGCGCCTGTTTCGCCGATCAGAAGTACCACCAGTGCACGGCCAAGCCAGGTAGCGGTGGCGTCGACGCCGGCAGCAGCGGCAGCGACGCGGTCAGCGCGTCCGACGCCTCGATCCAGACCAAGTGCAACAATTGCGACACCGCCGACTGAAGCGAGGAGACATCGTGAACCGCATCGTCCTGCATTTATTTGGTTTCATCCTGACGACGGCCAGCACCTTGCTGTGGACGCCCAGCGCTGGGGCGTGCCAACCGAACATCCTGTGCGCGCCCGTGGTGCCGTTCGCGGCGGGCAGCCAGATTCCCGCCTCGACCGCGGCTATACCAGTGCAACTGCCCAAGAACATTCAAACCGGCAAGCAGGCGGTGCAGGTGCAACTGCTCGACGCGAATGGCCAGCCGATGCTCATCGAGGTCGTCGCCGATGCCGCGCCGGGCTGGCAGTTGATCAAGCCGCTCAAGGGCCTCAAGGCAAACGCCAGCTACACGTTGCGCCTGGAGAGCGCCTGCAATGCCCCGGGAGCCGTCACGCCAACCTTGGTCGATACGCCGTTCACCACTGGCCCCGCCGCCGAATTGCCGAGCACTTTCGGCATGCTGCAGTTGACCGTGAAGCCGCCAACGACGCTTTCGGTCTGGACCTCGGCCGGTAGTTGCGTCGTGCCGCTGCTGGCCGCGCAGGCCGAAGTGGCGCTGGATGGCGCGCCTGCACTGGCCCCGTGGCTGGCGCTCTCGCGCGCGGAGCTCTGGGTCGACGGCCTGCTCTGGCAGCGTTCCGCCTACGGAGCGGTGCCCTTGCTGAGCGCGCCGGCGCAGCAGTCGGGCAACGGAGGCAGGAACGCACACAGCTTTTTCGTGCCCTGCGCGGAAGTCCCGAAGTCCGCGGACGCCGGTGTGCCGCCAGGGAAGCACCACGTCGACTTGCGCCTGTACATCGCGGGCCAGAACGTCCAAGCGCCGTATCTTTGGGGCGATGTCACGGTCGAGTGCAGTGCCGTCGTGACCGCCGATGCAGGATCCACCCCGGACGCAGCAGTGGCTGACACGTCGGCGGCATCGACTCCCGCGCCGCAGTCCAAGGCCGCTGGCGGTTGTGCGGCTGGCCCGAGGGCGTCCGGCGGCGTGTGGCTGTTGATCGCGGCGACCGTGGTGCTGGCGGGCCACAGACGGCGGATCGTCGGCCTGTAGCAGGGTTGGAGTCGTGGGGACTTGCGCCAACCTGGCGCTCGGGAAGTCAGAGTCCCAGTTCATGTCACAGTTCCTTTGGAGGCCGCCATGTCCGTACGCTCAATCCTCGCCTTTTCGTTCGCGATCCTTACCTCGTCGCCCGCGGCCGCGTGGGCCTGCGGCGGCTGTTTCTCGCCCTCGAGCGATACCAACCAGACCGTCGTGCAGAACGCCGAGCGCGTGCTGTTCGCGCACGATCCTGCCACCGGCAAGTCGATCGTCTGGATCGAGGTGGTCTACGCCGGCTCGCCGCAGCAGTTCGGCTGGGTCTTGCCGCTGCCGAAAGTGCCCAAGGTCGGTGTCGGCACCCGCCACGTCTTCGATGCTCTGGACGAGCGCATGGCCTTCCGCGTCGCGCGGGTCCAGGAAAGTGCGGAGAATTGCCGGGATCCCTATGCCGGCTGCGAGCCGGAAAGCGGCACGAATGCGTCGGATGGCGCGGCGGCAAAGGACTCGTCCTCTGATACCAGCGCTGGTATGGACGCGGGGAAGCCGCCGGCGCCCATTCCCGGCGTCGAAGTGCTGGCGCAAGGCTCTGCCGGACCCTACGATTACGCGGTCATCAAAGGCGCCGAGGCCGACAAGCTGTACCTGTGGCTGACCACGTACGGCTACGCGACGCCGGAAAAAGCCAAGCCGATCCTGCAGTCGCACGCGGACAAGGGCGACGTGTTCCTGGCCATCAAGCTGCAGAACGGTCAAGGTGTGCAGTCGATCCGCCCGGTGACGCTGGAAATGGTCGACGCCGAGCCGTGCGTGCCGCTGCGCCTGACCTCGATCGCCGCGGCGTCGGACATGAACGTGACCGTGACGGTGGCGGGCACGGGCCGCGCGGTGGTCAAGAACTACCTGGATGTGATGGTCAATCCGTTGCGTTTGACGCTGCTCGGCAAGGGTGAGCCGGCGACCTGTCCGCCCGACACGCCTGGCGAGTGCGTGGTGCCGAGCAACTACGCGCAGGTGCTGGCGGCGGCGATCGATGAGGCGGGTGGCCATGCTTTCGTCACCGAAGCGTCAGTGCTGGCCGCGGCACTCAAGGAGCTTTCGCCACTGGCCAAAGTCGACGTGTCCTCGCTGGCGGCGGGCAAGACGCTGTACGATCTCGCGATGTTCCTGGCCACCACGACACTGCCGCTGGACGGCGAGGTGGTGTCGACGCTGCAAACGAGGCTCGGGCAGACCGGCCTGTTCATGGACGTCAGCGTCGAGGAAGCGGTGGCAGCGCTGAAAGCCTGCGGCAAGTACTGGCAAAAGCCCGGTGCGCAAGACGCGTGCGCAGTAGGCAAGGTCACGCTGTCCAAGTCCAAAGTCCAGACTGTCCAGATCGACTGCAAGGGCGCGGCAGAAGAGCTCAAGGCGGGCATTCTGGATCCGATCGTGCAAGTCGGCGCGATGTTGGCAGGCAGCACGCGCGCGACGCGGTTGGTGTTGCGGATTTCACCCGACGAAATGGATCGGGATCCGGTGTTCGCTTTTTCCGCGATGCTGCCGGAAGTGGCGCCGGTGCGCAGCGTGAAGTATCGGCAGGTTTGCACCGACGGCTGGAACAACGGCCCGCAGAAGACGCGGCTGACGGTGGCCGGCATGGGCTCCTGGCTGTTGGCGCAGACCGCCGTGGTCGATCCGCAGTTCATCAACGCGCCCACGGCGTTGCAGATCAACGTACAGGAGGAGCAAGGCGCGCCGGTGCCGATCGCGACCGTGGACGTGGCGATGGTCGATGCCGCGATCCTGGGCGCCAAACCGGGCAAGGCGAGCGTGCCGGCGGGGTTGACGCTCAAGCCGGTGCAAGCGTGGACGCCGCCGCCGACCGTGGCGCCGCTGACCGTCGCTGGGCCGTGGCACCAACCATCGGGATGCAAGGCGAAACCCGGCTGGCAGGATGGCAAGGTGCCGCCGGCAGGCGATGTGCCGGTGCCGGATGCGCTGGCGGGTGAAGACGTCGCGCAGGATTCCGCGGCAGCGGTTCAGGACGGTGGCACGCTGCAAGACGCCGGGGGCACGGTCAAGGTCGCGACACCGGCGGCGACCAAGTCAGACGCGGGCGGCTGTCAAGCGGGGTCGCGGCCGGGCGTGGTTGGGATGTGGCTGATGTTGCTGGCCATCGGCTTGGTCAGGTGGCGGCGTGCCGCGTGGCTGGTTCGCCGGGGCTAGCGGGCCCTGGAGCGACGAGTCGGCCTGCCTGGCGGGCAGCAGACGGCAGGCACGGGTGCGCGCGGATCGCGGAAAAACCATGGAAAGTCGCGATTGACCCGTTGATCCGAAGGGCGTAGGCGTGGCTGCCTGTGCGGTTTCCCGGTGGCCCTGGCGTTGGTTGCCTGTCAGGCGGGTAGTCCGACTGCGCTCGATGTCGGGGCCGACGCAGCCGCCGAAGCCGGAGCCGGAGCCGAAGCCGAGCCCGACTCCGCGCCCGAGCCCGACTCCGTGCCCGAGCCCGACTCCGTGCCCGAGCCCGACTCCGTACCCGAGCCCGACTCCGTACCCGAGCCCGACGCCGCTCCCGACTCCTATGCGGATACGCCTGCCACCGACGTTGCTCCTCCAGTTCCAATCACTTGTGATGCGACTCCTGTCACCGCCGCCGTTGCCCCGATGCAGTATGCGAGGCCGCAGTACCCGTGAAGTGCAACCTCTATGTCGAGGCTACGTCTCTTTCCACGTTCGAGGACGGCACCCAGGGCCATCCGTTCACGTGCCTGCAGAAGGCACTGGCCGTCGTCCAGGCCGGCTGCGTCGTGCACGTCGGGCCTGGGACGTTCCGGGGCATGGTCCAGATCAAGGCGGCCGGCGTGGTCCTGCGCGGCTCGGGGCCCGATTTGACGCGGATCGTGGGCAAGACCAAGGCTGCGCTGGGCGTGGGCTACCCCTCCTTTTCTGGCCCGGCGGGCACAATCCATGTTTTGGCCGATGACGTGGTGATCGAGGCGCTGGCCACCTTCGGCGGTTACATGGTCGGCATCGACGGCGTCGGTAAACGCTTGTTGATCCGTGACGTCCACGTCACCGGCGTCGACCCGCGGCCATTCCACGCCCGCAACCCCGGCCACGCGTCCGTATCCGCCCCGAGTGTCCGCAACCAACCGCCGTCGAGCGCAAGGCAACGTGGTCGGCCAGCAGGTGATTCCCGCTCCGACGAAAAGCGGGGTGAGGTTCCGAAATCTTGGTCGGGTTCCGCGGCAAAGGCGCCGAATCAACGATCACCTGTAGGGGCTGGAAGCCCGCCCCTTCGCCACAAGCAGCACCGTCACCGGCCCAGAAGCCAGAACCGCGCCCTGAGCGGCGGCCCACGCCGTGCTGGAGAAAACGCTTGCTCCTGCCCGAAATCAGCGGCAACATCGCGTCATGGCGGCCACCGGGGGCCACCATCTGCAATCCGCCGTGGTGTCGACAGCCATGGCTGGCCCTGTCGCGCAGCCAGTGCACGCAGCTACGGGCAGTCCTGATCCAGCGCATGTCTGCGAACCGAACTGCACGCGATGTGCGCTCGGCGGGCATTGCGCGCGCCCGAAGCGCCCCAAGACCGAATCGATCGAGGTTTCGATGTCCGTTGTATGCCGCTGGCAATTGATTTCTGCTGTCCGCCTGGTCGCGGTCGCTGTGGCGCTCGCCGGGTTTGCCGGCTGTGCCTCCCCCGCGGCCGATCCGCCAGCGGCGGGCACAGGCCCTGCCGACGCCAGCGCGGCTGCCGACGTGGCCCAAGGCGATGGCCTGGCAACAGGTTCCGATGTCGCACAGGGCGATGACCTGGCGGTACCTGTCGATATGGCCCAAGGCGAAGACGCCGCCGCGACGCCCGATTTGTTACAAGGCAACGATTCTGTCGCGGTGGGCGACGTGGCGCAGGACACTGGCCCGGACCTTTCCCAGGACGATGCCTGGGACGCTGGCCAGGACGCTTCGGCCGACGTCGCTGTGAATGCAGCGGAAGTTGGCGCGATTGAGGTTGCTGAGGATGTCGCGGCAGATGCGGCGGAGGATGCGGCTGGCGACACCGGCAGCGTGTGCATCCCGACCAACCAGACGACCGAGGTCTGCGACGGCCTCGACAACGACTGCAACGGCACCACGGACGTCGGCCCGGGCAGCGAGCAAGGCCTTTGCAACGACGGAAACTCCTGCACCGCCGATACTTGCGCAGGTACCAAGGGATGCAGCGCCGCGCCGGCGAGCGAGGCCAATTGCGACGACGGCAACCCATGCACTGGCGGCGATTTCTGCGCGGCGGCCACCTGCAAGGCCGGCACCCCGAAGTGCAACGACGCCAACGTCTGCACCACCGACAGCTGCGACGCCAAGATCGGCGACTGTGTCTATGCGGCCATCGTGGGTTGCAAGGCGTGCAAAGTGGCCGCCGACTGCAACGACGCCAACGACTGCACCACCGACGGCTGTACCGTCGGCGCCTGCGCGGTCAAGCCGGTTGCGGGCTGTGTCGGACCGACCGACTATCAGATCAAGGCCTTGAGCGTGGACAAGCCGGAAATCAACTTGGGCGAGGCCCTGAAGCTGACTTTCACGGTGAGCAACCTCGGCAAGCCCTACAGCGGCACGTTTCCCGGCGCCCTCAAATGGGCGATCTATGTTTCAGCAGATCAGGTCGCCGACTCGGCCGATTTCAAGCTTCTCGGTGACAGCTGGACCAACGACAACCTCGGCCCCCCGAACAAGACCGAATATACCATGTTGTTACCGTTTTACCCGTCGGTGACTGGCAAGTGGGATCAGGTCTACTGGTGCCTGCAACTGACCGGCGGCGCCGATTCCAACACCGCCAACAACACCGCATGCATCGGCAATCCGCTCAAACCCGCTGAACTCACGTTGGCAACCCTCCTGTCCAATGACGCCACCGTGGTTGCCAGCACCGGCAGTTCGGTCACGGTTGGCATCACCAACAGTGGCGGCACGAGCGGCAAGATTGCAGTCAAGCTGTTCGCTTCGGTGGACGCGACTTGGGCGGCCGCGGACCTGCTGCTCGCCTCGGCGGAGATTCCGGCCGTCGCCAAGGTTTCGAAGAAGGACTATGTGGTCACGTACAAGCCGGCTTCGACCGTGCAGGCGACCCACAAGTTCCTGTGCGTCCAGATCGACCCGGTCGGCGCGGTCAACGAAAAAGTGCCAGGGGACAATGTGTTGTGCGTGCCGCAGTCGTTCGTGAACCCTGCCGACCTGGCCGTCGCCGTCGCCGATGTGGGCTTTTCGACCACGAGCTACGTCGCGGTCGACAGTCCGAATTGGGGCGTCGATTATGGCTGTGTCGTCAAGAAGGTCAGCAATCCCGGGACGGGCATCGCCGTGCCACCGGTCAAGGTCCGCTGCTGGGTCGGCGCGGCCAACGGTTGGGACCTCGCCAAGTGGAAGTTCGAGTGGGACAGCCTCAAGGACCCGAACTCGCAGTGCTATGGCGGCGATTGCTGGGTCTGGCCTGCCGGCGCCAAGGCCAAGGTCGATCTGCTGCCGAAAGCCGCGGCGAAAATCTGCGTCAGCGTCAATCCCGACATGAAGATCCTCGAGACCAACTTCGCGAACAATGTCGCCTGTCGCGACTTCACGGTGCTCGGCCCGGACCTGTCCATCGCCCAAACGGTGACCAAGGTCGGCGCCGCGAAGTACTACGACGCGCAACCTACTGCGATCTCCCGTGGCGCGGCGCTCAACGTCGAGATGGGGCTCTGCAACGTGGGCAACCAGACGCTCACCAACCTCGTCAATCTGAAGACGCGGATCTTGCTCTCGAAAGACAACCTGCCCTCGGCGGATGACTACGAGATCCACAAAGGCACGGGCGTCGGCTTCCCCGAGTTCAAGCCGATGGGCACCTACCCCTACAATTGCGGCAGCCTGTTCAACGGCAAGACAGCAACGCTGCCGATGTCGCTGGCGGCGGGCGTCTACTTCCTGATATTCGATGTGAACCACGACAAGGCATACCTCGAACCACAGGAATTCAACGCGCTCGTGCATACGGTGACCGTCAAGTAGGTCGCATCCGCAGCGGTGACCGCATCGCTGGGCGGGAACTCAAATGCACGAGCCCAGGCAATGATCCTTCAACACGCGCCTCCGCGCTGATCCGGTTGTCACTGCCTGCCTCGCGGCCCTGGTCGAGGTCGGCCTGAAGCGAGGGGTCAACCTGACCGGGTCGTTCCTGTCGGCGCCGCTCGGCCCCTTGACGCCCGCCGATCCCAGTTCCACCGTACCGCCCGCCCGGTCTACTCGGGCCTCGGAGCCAGCGATGTACGACTTCCTGCTGACCGCTGAGCAGCGAGCGCTCCGCGACGACGTCCGCGCCTTCATCCGCAGCATTCCGACCCAACTCGTGCTCGACATGGATGCCGACCGCGTCCAGTTTCCCAAGGAGTTCCCGCAAGAAGCCGGCCGGCGCGGGCTGATGGGCTGCCGCTACCCCAAGGAGCTCGGCGGTCGCGGCATGGACTGGGTGACGGCTTCCGCGGTGATGGAAGAGGTCGGCGCGCTCGGCTACATCTTCGCTTGCGTGTTCGGCGTCGGGGCCGAACTGGTCTGCGACGCGATCGTCAAGCACGGCACGCCCGACCAGTGCGAGCGCTACGTCAAGCCCTTGTTGCGCGGCGAGATCTTCGCGGCAGAGTGCCTGACCGAACCGCGCGGCGGCTCCGATTTCTTCGGCACCAGCACGCGCGCCGTCGATCGCGGCGACCATTTCGTGCTCGACGGCCAGAAGCGCTTCATCGTCGGCGGCACCGCGGCGGACTACTTCCTGGTCTACGCGCGCACCGATCCTGACGCACCACCGCACAAGGGCATCACCGCGTTCCTGGTCGACAGGTCGCCCGGCGTGAGTACCGAATACATCTACGGTTTGATGGGCTGTCGAGGCGGCGGTGCGAGCCGCGTGGTGTTCCGCGACGTCCGCGTGCCGCGCGAGAACATCTTGGGCCAGCTCCACGGCGGCCTGGCGGTCTTCAACACCATGATGGTGCCGGAACGCCTCGGCACGGCGGCGATGACCATTGGTGCGGCGCGGCCAGCTTTGGATCTGGCTACCGACTACACCTCGAAGCGCAAAGCTTTTGGCCGGACGATCCAGGAGTTCCAGGGCGTGTCGTTTCAGATCGCGCAGGCCTCGATGCTGCTCGACGCGTCGCGCGCGATGGTGGTGGCGACCAGTCTCGCCGTGGACCGCAAGCAACCGGCGGGTCGCGTGCGTCGGCTGGTCTCGGAGACCAAGAAATTCGTCACCGAATCGTGCCAGCAGGTCGCCCACAATGCCATGCAGGTCATGGGCGGCATCGGCTACACCAACGTCTACCCGGTCGAGCGCATCGTGCGCGACTTGCGCCTGGCTTCGATCTGGACCGGCACCAACGAGGTGATGGCGTCGATCATCGCGACCGAGTGGTACAAGGAGGCCAAGGAGGCGCGCAAGTCGCGCACCGTGCGCGATTCTGAAGCCGATGCCGTCGCGGCCGACGCCCTAGAGGAGAAGGTGTTCGACTAGTCCTAGGTTCGAACAGCAAGTCAGTGTAGCCTCCGCCAGGCTTGCGTTCGCACTCCTGCGGCCCATTGCAGCAAGCCGGAGACCCGCCGATGAAGCTCCACCTGCTCGTGCTGCTGCCCGCTGCGCTGCTTCTGGTCCACTGCGAATCGGGCCCGGCCGACGCCAGCAAGTCCGACGCCAGTGCCGATGCACCCTTGGCCGACAATGGCGCCGATAGCCAGGTCGGCCCCGACGCCGGCGACAGCAGCGCCGAGACCAGCGTCGATGCCAGCGCCGACAGCGGACCCGACGCGGTGGCCGAGCCCGGGACCGCCACCTTCACGGTGCAGGGCAGCATCGGCCAGGTGTTCGTCACCCACGCAGCGCCTGGCCTGTCGCTGGACCTGCGCGACGCCAAGGGCACGTCGGCGGCCAAGGGCAAGGCGGACTACCTCGGCAGCCTCGTGTTCCGCAAGATCGCGCCGGGCAAAGGCTATCGCGTCTATGCCCTGGGCACTGCACCCGAGCTCTTCTCGGCCAAGGTCGATGTGCTCGGCACCACTGAGAGCCTGCCGCCGCAGTCATTCTACGCCAGCCAGAAGATCAACCCGGGCACCGGCTACTTCAAGACCCGCGACGGCACCACGCTGGCCTACTTCGCCACATTGCCCGGCCCCGCCGAGGAGGGACCCTACCCAACCATAGTCAACTACTCGGGTTATGACCCGGCGCGGCCCGGCAAGGCGTTGGTCAGCGGCGACCAGGCGTCCCTGTGCGAGGCCGTACCGGTGTTGTGCAACGCCCCGAACGACCCCACGGCGATGATTGCCGCCGTCTCGGGCTACGCCACGGTCAGCGTCAACATCCGCGGCACCGGCTGCTCGGGCGGCGCCTACGACTACTTCGAGGAATTGCAGTTGCTCGATGGCTACGACGCGATCGAGACGGTGGCAGCGCAACCCTGGGTGATGCACCACAAGGTCGGCATGACTGGTCTGTCGTATCCCGGAATTACACAGCTTTTCGTCGCCAAGACCCAGCCGCCGAGCCTGGCCGCCATCACCCCTCTCAGCGTCATCGGCAACACCGCCACTACGCTCGTTCCCGGCGGCATCCTCAACAATGGCTTTGCGCTCAACTGGATCGACCACGTCTACAAGAAGGCCGCGCCGTATGGCCAGGGCTGGGAACAGAAGCAGGTCGACAAGGGCGACACCATCTGCAAGGAAAACCAGCTGCTGCACGACCAGCGCATCAATAACGTCGAACAAGCCAAGGATCCCAAGTACTACGATGGTTCGGTCATCACGCCGCTGAATCCTTCCGCTTGGGCCGACCAGGTCCAGGTGCCGGTGTTCCTGGCCAGCGCGTGGCAGGACGAGCAGACCGGGCCGTTCTTCATCACCTTGCTCGACCAGTTCAAGGCGGCGCCCAACCGCCGCTTCATCGTCTACAACGGCGTGCATTCAGATGGTTTTGCCCCGCAGGTGATGGCCGAGTGGAAGGCGTTCCTGGACTTGTACGTGGCGCGGAAGGTGCCGACGCTGCCGACGTTCATGGGCCTGCTCATGCCCGAACTCACCAAGCAGGTCTTCGGCGTGTCGCTGTCGATGCCGGCGGACCGCTGGGCCGGCTTCAAGACCTACGCCGAGGCCAAGGCCGCCTGGGAGAAAGAGCCGGAGGTGCAAGCGATCTTCGAGAACGGCGCGCTCGATCCGCTGGGCGCCCCGCAAGGCCAATTCAGCCTGCCATTCAGCCAATGGCCGCCCAAGGAGACCCAAGCCCAGCGCTGGTATTTCCACCCGAACGGCACGCTGTTGCCCACGCCGCCGACCGAAACCGCCGCGGCTTCGAGCTTTGCGCTGGATCCCAAGGCCGGCGAGCGTGGCTTGGACGTGAAGAACCTGTGGAGCGCGAACGCCACGTACAACTGGAATCAACCCGTCGCCGGCAACGAAGTGGCGTTCATCACCGAACCCTTGGCGCAGGACCTGGTCATGCTGGGCACGGGCAGCGTCGACCTGTGGTTGCGCACCAACGCCGCCGACGTGACCGATGCCGACCTCGAGGTCAACCTCAGCGAAGTGCGCGCCGACGGTCAGGAACGCTACGTGCAAAGCGGCTGGCTGCGGGCGAGCTTCCGCAAGCTGTCAGCGGCCGCCACCGATCTCTGGCCCGAGCCTTCGTTGGTCTACAAGGACACCGCGCCGCTGCCCGTCGGCCAGTGGGAGAAGGTCCGCGTCGCGATTGCCGGTTTTGGCCACCCGTTCCGCAAGGGTTCGCGCATCCGCATCGCCATCGACACGCCGGGCGACAGCCGCGCGGATTGGCGCTTCGAGTTGTTGCCGTTTTCCCATGCTGTCAGCTACGACATCGCCCACTCGGCAGCCTGGCCGTCCAGCATCGCCCTGCCGGTCCTGGCTGGTGTGTCGATCCCCGCCAGCAAGTCGCTGCCCCCGTGCCCGTCGTTGCGCGGCCAGCAGTGCCGCCCGTATAGCGTCACGCCCAACACCGTGGCCAAGCCGTAGTCACCGCGTGACGTTGCGGCTGCCAATAGATGCAGAACAGATCCACGGCCATGTGGCTCTTCTGGGCCGCCAAGGACGCGAGCGGCGATCGTCAACCTCTCAGCGCAACCAAATCGCCCCAGTATTCCAGACCATCCCCTCCAACTGCGGCCCTTCCTCATGCGAGCGGATCTGAAAATCGCTCGCCGGCTTGGCCAGCGTCACCTGGCGGGTCAGCACCGCGGTCTTCTGACCGTTGTTCAGGTTGTAGCCCACCGTATTCGGCGACTGTTGCTGTCCCGCCGGGCCCGCGCAGAAGTAGCCGTCATAGCCCACCGCGTAACAGTTCGTGCCCAGGTCGAAAGTATTGCCCGGCCCGCCGGTATAGCCAGTCAGCACCATGGCTTCGAAGCGCACCTGCTGGTAGGTCGGCCAGTTGCTGGACTTGGTGACGCCGATGCACAACTCCTCGGTACCCGGCGCACCGTCGAACTGGTCCCACGCCCGCCATTCATTCGGCGCCAGCACGCACTTGCCCTGCTGGGGATTGAACTGGGTCATGGTCATCAGCGCGAAAGCCTGGGCGTTATCGATCTTCATCCAGCCGCCGCCCTGGGCCACCATCTCGCAGCTCACCTGGTATTTCGGGCCGTTGCCGACCACGCCGTCCGGGTCCAGCCAGTAAGTGCCGCTGGCGATTCCGGGTACCGCGGCCAGGATCGCCTTGCAACTCGCGCCCGGGTTGACGTCGCTGCCCGGTGAGCACGTGCCGGCCATGCACTTGCCGATGTCGCCACACTTGCTGCCGTTCGCGAGGGCGGCGTGCTGGCAACCGGCGGCCTTGCTGCAGGTATCGGCGGTGCACGGGTTGGCGTCGTCGCAATTGACCAGCGTTCCCAAGCACGCGCCGCCCTGGCACGCGTCTCCAGTCGTGCAGGCGCTGGCGTCCGAGCACGCGGCGAAGTTGGCATTGGCCACGCAACCCTTGACTACATCGCAGGAATCGTCCGTACACGGGTTGCCGTCGTTGCACACGATGGCCTTGCCCGCGCACTGGCCGCCCGCGCAGGTATCGCTGCCGGTGCAAGCGCTGCCGTCGTTGCAAAGCGCGGTGTTGGCCGCGGTGGCACAGCCCGTCTTGGCGTTGCAGGTGTCGGTCGTACACACGTTGCCGTCGTTGCAAGTCTGCGCCTTGCCTGGCGTACAGACGCCGCCCGCGCAAGCGTCGCCTACGGTGCACACGCTGCCGTCGTCGCAAGTCGCGGCGTTGGCGGTGGCGGTGCAGCCGATCTTGGCGTCGCAGGCGTCGTTGGTGCACGGGTTGGCGTCGTTGCACACCACCGGCGCGCCCTGGCAGAAGCCGCCCTGGCACACGTCGCCACCTGTGCAGGCATTGCCGTCGTTGCACGGTCCGGTGACGGTGCTGAAGGTGCAACCGGCCTTGGCGTCACACAGATCTTGCGTACACGGGTTGCCGTCGTTGCACACCTGCGCTTTGCCCGGCACGCACGCGCCGTTCTGGCACGCGTCGCCCGCGGTGCACACGCTGCCGTCGTCGCAGGCCGCCGGGATGAACGCGTGGCTGCAGCCCTTGCTCGAATCGCAGAAGTCGAAGGTGCACACTGCGCCATCGTCACAGTTCACCGGCGCTCCGGGAGCGCAGCCCCCGCCCTTGCAGGTATCGCCGCCGGTGCAGATGTTGCTGTCGGAGCAGGGCAACGCGTTGGCCGTCGCAGTGCAGCCCACCTTGGCATCGCAAGCGTCGGTGGTGCACAACTTGCCGTCGTCGCAGTTCGGCTTGCCGCCGCCGGAAACGCACGCCGCGTTCTTGCACAAGTCACCGATCGTGCAGGCGTTTGCGTCGTCGCAGACCGCGGTGTTGGCAGTGTGCAGGCAGCCTTGCTTGGCATCGCACGCGTCGTCGGTGCACACGTTGCCGTCCGAGCAATTCGGCCCTGCGCCGGGCTTGCAGACGCCGTTCTGGCAAGCGTCGCCCACAGTGCACGCGCTGCCGTCGTCGCAGGGTCCGGCTTGGGCCGGCGCGACGCAGCCGACTTTGGTGTCGCAGGTGTCGGCCGTGCACGGATTGCCGTCGTTGCAGGCCTTGGCCGCGCCCGGCTTGCAGATGCCAGTCGCGCAAGTGTCGGTGGTCGTACAGCTATTGCCGTCGTCGCAGCCCAGCGTGTTGGCCGTGAAAGTGCAGCCCTTCTGGTTGACGCAGGCATCGGTGGTGCACGGGTTGGCGTCGTCGCACACCACCAGCTTGCCGGGCGCGCAACTGGCGCTCTTGCAGATGTCGCCGGTGGTGCAGCCGTCGCCATCATCGCACGGCGCGGTATTGCCCGTGAACACGCAGCCTTGCAGGGCATCGCAAGCATCGCTGGTGCACCCGTTGGCGTCGTCGCACACCTTGGCCGCGCCAGGCTGGCAAGCGCTGGCGCTGCACGTGTCGCCGCTGGTGCAGGCGTTGCCGTCGCTGCAGGGCAGGGCGTTGGCCACGAACGCGCAGCCCTTCTGTGCGTCGCAACTATCGGTGGTGCAGGGGTTGTTGTCGCCGCAATTGCCGGTGCCGACGCCCGCGCACTGGCCGCCCGCGCACACGTCGCCGGTCGTGCAGGCGTTGCCATCGTCGCACGGCGCGCTGGTGACCACGGCGACGCAGCCCTTCAGTGGATCGCAGGAATCGGCGGTGCAGGCGTTGCCGTCATCGCAGACTTGGGCCTTGCCGGACGCGCACTTGCCGCCGGCGCAAGCATCGCCGAGGCTGCACACACTGCCATCGTCGCAAGGCACGCTATTGGCGGTGGCGGTGCAGCCAGGCTTGCCGGCCGCATTGACGCAGGTGTCGTCGGTGCACGGATTGCCGTCGCTGCAGTCCACGGCCTTGCCCGGCTGGCAGGTGCCGCCCTGGCAGCCATCGCCCGCGGTGCAGCCGTTGCCGTCCTCGCAAGCCCCGGTCAACTCCTTGGTGGCACAGCCGATCGTCGGGTCGCAATAGGCCTGGGTGCACGCGCTACCCTGGCAGACGATCGCGAGTCCAGGGGCGCACTTGCCGCCCGCGCACACGTCGCCCGCGCTACACGCGCTGCCATCGCTGCACGACGCCTGGTTGGGCGTGGCGGTGCAGCCGACCAACGGAGCGCAACTGTCGTCGGTGCAAGGGTTGTCATCGTTGCACGTCGCCGGTTTGCCGGGGTTGCAGGCGCCGACCGCGCAGACGTCGTCCAGCGTGCACGCGCTGCCGTCGCTGCAAGGCACGGTATTGGCGGTACTCTTGCAGCCGCCGGTGCTGTCGCAGGTCTCCGTCGTGCACGGGTTGCCGTCGTCGCAAGGTGCCGCCTGTACGGCCACGCACGCACCGGCTTTGCACACGTCGCCGCTCGTGCACGCCGAGCCGTCGTCGCAACCCGCGACATTGTTCGAGAACACGCAGCCGACGTTGGCGTCGCAACTGTCGTCGGTACAAGGGTTGCCGTCGTTGCACACGATCGCCGCGCCGGCCTGGCAAACGCCGCCCTTGCACCCATCGCCGCCAGTGCAGAAGCTGCCGTCCGAGCAAGCCGCCGCCGCGGCTTCGTGCACGCAACCTTGGCCCGGGAGGCAAGCGTCGGCGGTGCAACCGTTGCCGTCGTCGCAACCCAGCGGTGCGCCAGGCGAACAGGCGCCGGCCTTGCAGGCATCGCCTGTCGTGCACGCGTCGCCGTCCGAACACGCGACAGCGTTGGCGACCTGCTTGCAACCGGAGACGCCTTCGCAACTATCGGTGGTGCAGGGGTTGTTGTCGTCGCAGGTCGCTTCGTCGACCAGGCCGTCGCAGTCGTCGTCCTGGCCGTTGCACGTCTCCACGGGCTGCGGTTGGCAACCAGGCGTTACGTCTGCGGCGGGCGGCACATCGGCGGCGTCTTCGGCGACAACGTCGGCATCATCCGGCGTCGGCAGGTCCTCCAAAGCGGCGTCGGCATCGGCACCGGGCGAGGCATCGGCATCGGAACCCGGCGAAACATCGGTACCTTCCGAACCATCAGGGGTCAAAATGAGGTCGCTGAGGTTCGCGTCAGGGCCGGAATCGTCAGGGAACGTCGCAGTATCAGCGCCACCGGTGTCCGCCAGCGCATCGGCCGCGTCGCCCGCGGTGCCGTCGATAGTCGACCCGTCCAAAGTCGTCGTCACATCGGTGCCAGACTTGTTGCCAGTGACCGGCAAGTCGGTGCCGCAAGCGAAGCCGCCAAGGCCACACAGCGCGACTGCAAGCGCCAAAGTCAGGGGAATTCGCGACATGGGGTTCTCCGCGCCGGCCGTAGCAGCCGCCGATTCACTTGGCATCGAGTCGATCACGAAAGGCTTCCATGCGGTTACGTCTGACCCGCAGAGGCGGCGATCGCCTCAGGCCACGCTACGCTCTCCCCGGTCGCCGGTCAACCGCGGCTATTCAGGCTGTTTCCCGCGGTCCGCCAACTTGCCTGCACTGCACATACGGGCGCACCATGCCCGATCGCTTTGGGGCGTCGAGAGATCGTTTCGCAAGTTGGTGCGTCTCACAGCGGAATGCACGCCGACCGCGCGTTTCTGGCGTGGCGACAAGGAGAGAATTTTGATGAAGAAGACGGCGTTTGCCCTGGTCGCAGTGGCGTCACTGACTCTTGCCATGCCTTCGTGGTCCGCCGAGCCCGAGCCGCTGGTCACGAAGATCACCGCGGTCACGGTATTCGCCGATCGGGCGCAGGTCACCCGGGCCGCCATGGTGGACCTGCCGGCTGAGCCCGGGCGCTACGTGGTGAGCCGGCTACCGGGTTGGATCGACGCGGAATCCGTGCGCGTGGCCTTGGATCCGCCCGGCGCAGGGCAGATCCTCGACGTGGGCGTCCAGACTGCGTTCCTGGCCGAAGCGTCTGAGGAAGCGGTGCGCAAGGCCACGGCCGCCGTCTTGGAAATCACAGACGAAATTGCGAACTTGCAGGACGAGGAGCGCACACTGCAGGACGAACTGCACCGCCTGGACGCCTTGCGCGGCATGTCCATGGACAAGGTTCCGCGGGAAATCGCGGTGGGCGACATCAAGGTCAAGAATCTCAGCGATACCATGACCTACATCACCGAGACCGCGCGGTCGGACCGCAAGCAGATGCGCGCACTGAGCCGCAAGCGGCGCGACCTGGAACCGCTGCTGGTGCAGCGGCAGCGCGAACTGGCCGAGGTGCAAGTGCGCGCGCAGTTGCAGCAAAGCTCCATCGTGGTCGAGGTGCGCGGCTACGGCAAGGCGCAATTGCGCGTGTCCTACCTGACGCCGGGCGCGGCCTGGGAGCCGGTGGGGGAACTGCGGGTGACCCGGGGTGGCGCCAGCGTGTCGGTGCAACAGTATGCTTCCGTTGTGCAAACGACCGGCGAGGACTGGACCGGCGCGGCTCTGGCCTTCTCCACGCAGCGCCCCGACGATGTGCTCGACGTGCCGCGCGCGCATGGCTTGATGCTGGATCGCGCCGGCACTGGCCTGGGCGACGTGATCGGCAAGATGGGCGGCTCGTTCACCAAGGCGCAAACGCTGTATTCGACGCAGAACGCCGCGGTCGCCAAGAACAAACGCCATTGGAACGAATCGCTGGCCCGCCAAAACGACGTGCAGGTCCGCGCGGTGGAGACCTTTGCCCGCCTGACCAGTCGTGGCACCACGGCGCATTTCGCGGCGTCGGCCGAGCGCACGGTGCGCAGCGACGGCAAGTCCGTGCGCGTGCCGATAGCCTTGGGCGAGTTCGCGGCCAAGACCAAGATCGTTGCAGTTCCAGAGGTTTCGCTCAACGCCGTGCGCGTGGCGGACCTGGTCAACGCCGGCACGGCGCCGATCCTGCCGCAGCGGGTGGCACTGTTCACCGACGGCGCGTTCGTCGGCTCCAGTGAACTGAACTTCGCGGCGCAAGGCGAGGCGTTCTCCGTGTTCCTGGGCGTGCACGACCGCATCAAGTTGGAGCGAACGTTGGACAAGAAGACCAGCACGTTGCACCGCCGCGGCAAGCGTACCGAGATGGAGCTGGCGTTCGTGGTCACCGTGGAGAACCTGGGCAACGAGGCGGTCTCGGTGGAGCTGTCCGAGCGAATTCCCGTCGCGCAAACCGAAGAAATCGAGGTGGACGACATCGAGACGCCGCACAAGATCAAGCCGGACGGCCAGGGGCTCGTGCGCTGGACCGAGACCCTGGCGCCGCACCAGAAGCTGACGCTGCGGATCAGTTACACCTTGGAGTATCCGTCGGATTTCGTGGCGCGGCGGCGGGCGGCCGAAGAGCGCGAGCCTTCAGCCCCCGCGAACTCGCCCTCGGCCCCTCGGCGCAAGATGTACGACCAGATCGACATGCTGGAGAAGAGCCTGTAGCGGAAGATCTCGATTCTTCAGCACTTCTTCAAGTAACACGCCTTCAGCATGAAGCTGCCGGCGTCCATCTTGCAGTCGACCTCGTGATCACCGCCGACCAGCCGGATGCTCTTGACCTTGGTGCCCACCTTGAGGGTGATGGACGAGCCCTTTACCTTCAGGTCCTTGATCAGCACCACCGAATCGCCGTCGACCAACACGTTGCCGTTGGCGTCCTTGACGACCGTGTCGGTGCTGCCCTCCCCGGCTTGTAGCGCATGCATCGGCCACTCGTGGCCGCAGTCGGCGCAGACGCAGTTCTCGCCATCCGGGTAGGTGTTTTCCATTTCGCATTGGGGACAGGCAGGGATCGCGGTGGTCATGATTTTCCCTCAGTGAGCAAGCGTGCGGACAGAGCGTGCGCCATGGTCAGGATCGGCGTCATGGTGTGGCTCGAGGATGACGTTGGAAAGCCCGACGAATCAAAGACGTAGACGCCGCGCGTGCCGTACACCTGACCGTTGGGCGCGGCGGCGCCATGGCGGGGCGACGGCGCCATCCGCACGCCGCCTTGCTGGTGGGCGGAAATGAGCGGCATGGTCGCCGGGGCGAACGTCAGCGCATCGACGCGCGCCAGATCGGCCTCGTTGCGCAGGACCAGCGGCGGCACGGCGGCGGCGACCACATCTTGAGCGCCCGCAGCCAGATACGCGCGGGTCGCGGCGCGGATGGCCAGGCGCCCACGTTTTCGGTATTCATCCGTCATTTCATAGCGAATCCGCGGTCGACCGCCACTGCCGAGCGTCACCGTGCCCACCGGCGCGTCCGGCAACAGCAGCAACGCCGCGGCGACGTTGCGCAACCGGCTCATCGTCGCCTTGCCGCCGATGCCTGCCTGCGGGACCAGCGAGCCGACGATGCCGGGCGTGCCCATGATGGCTTCGATGCGAAAACCGCCCAGGCCGCGCGTTTCGTCGCAGGTTTCGAATTCGGTGATGGCGTAGGACTGCGGAATGCCCCGGAACGCGTCGACCTGCTCCGCGAAATGCGCCAGGATCGGGATCTGCGGCTGCAGACTGAGAAAACGGCCGACGTGTTCATTGCCGATGCCAGAGCGCAGCAGCAGTTGCACGGTGCCGATCGGGTTGGCGGCGACGATGACGACGCGCGCGTGCACCGTGAACGGCTGGGTCTCGTGGTAGCCGCGCGCGTCCAGGGCGCGCCCGTGGATGCGCTTCATTTCGTCGCCGGCTTTGTCGATGCGCACGGCCCGCGCCCGCACGAAGATGCGCGCCCCCGCGGCGATGGCTTTGGGAATCGCGACCATGCGCGGGTTGCGCTTGGCGTCCAACGGGCAACCGATGAGGCAGGTGCCCAGGCCGGCGCAGTGCTCGGCGCGGTTGTGGTTCATGACGTCGCCGCGCCAGCCCAGCGCCTGCGCGCCCTGACGCAACAAGGCGTTGGCGCGATTGACCCGGTGTTCGGCGATCCGATTGGCGGACAGGTCGTCCAGGGCGCGCTTCACGAAGGGTTGCATGGCCTCTGGCGTCAGGTCGGTCAGGCCGTAGGTCTTGCGCCACAGCGCCCACACCGCGTCCGGCACGGGCACGACGTCGCACGCGTTGATCACGCCGCCGCCGCCCAGCACGCGCCCCGACAAGACGCTGATCGACATGTCCTCGGTGGTGCGCCCGCCGCGGTCGACGTACAACTGGTCGTACATGGCGGCGTCGCGCTGCGTGAGCTTCATTCCAGTGAAATCGCCGCCTTCCTCCAGCACGACGACGTCGCGGCCTGCCTCGGCCAACACGCGCGCGGCCGTCGCCCCGCCGCAGCCGGAGCCGATGATGCAGATCTCGCAGTGGATCTGCTCAGGTGGCGGGCCGCTGGAGAAGTCGGTGATGCCGCTCATCGGTTCACCCCAGCCGCGCCGGCATTCAGCAGCGAGGGGCCCGGATAGCCGATGTGCGGCCACACCGCCGGCGTGTCGTAGAAGACCAGACCGAAGAACTTCGCGAAACCCCACCAGATCTGCCGGCGCAACAGCCGGTCGCTCTGCCCCCACGACATCCAGTGCGCCAACTGCTCTTGCGGCTGCAGGTGGGAAAACGTCTTCAGTCGGTGGTCGAACAGCAAGGGCCCGTACTCGACCAGGGTCAAGGCGCGGGTCACGTCGTCCACGTGCCCATCCGGCTCGTCGGCGAGGTAGGCGTCAAAGGCGCGGGCCAGATCGGCCGCCTCGGCGCCAAGCGGGAACGGGCCGCCGGCCGGAATGTGCGTCAGGGCCAACGCCAGCAGCGTGCGATAATGCTGCGTGGACAGGCGCTTGAGACCCTCGACGTCAGGCGCCGAGCCGCGCAGCAGGTACAGGCCGCCACCGCCCACCAGCGTCGCCGCGCCCGCGCCCAAACCGAGTTGCAGCACCCGTCGGCGGGTCAGAAAGCCGAACAAGCGCGGGCGTGTATCGGCGGCCGCGGGCGGATCGGGCGCCGTCATGCCACACCCGGCGCCGCCTTCCAACCCGCGCCCGGCACGGCATTTGGCGGCGACGCCACCGGCTGGGTGAACGGCGCAAGCAGGTCGCGACCCGCCTGCAAGTCCGCCTCCAGCATGGCGTGTCGCGCTTGGATCCGCGCCGTGCGGGTCTTGCCCACCTCCAGGGCGACCCGCAAGCCCTTGTCCCACACGGCGCTCATGGCCACGCGAATCTTGCCGGCGCGGTAGAAGCAATGGCCGTAGCGCCACAACTGCGCGCGATCGATGGTGAAGCCGAGCCCCGGCGCCGACGGCAGTTCCAACTCGCCGCGGTCGTGCAGCCATGGCGTGGTCAGCAAACCGTCGCGGGCGTGCGGCACCCAGCCGGGCGGGCTGATCGGGTACTCCAGCAGGCTGTCGGCGCGCCACGGCGAGGCGGCGAACAGCTGGGCATTGATGGCAAAACCGATGCCGTTGGTCCAAGTGTGCGGCGTGTAGCGGGCACCGGCGGCGGCGATCGCGCGGATCATCGACCAGGTCTCGGCAAGCCCACCGGAAAACGTGGCGTCGGGCTGGTACACGTCCAGACAGCCCTTCTCCAGCATCACGCGGCACTCCGGCAACCCCTGGTGGTTCAACTCCATGCCGGCGATGGCCATGCCGGTGCTGCGCCGCAGGGCCGCCATGCCATCGTAGTCGTCGTTCGCCAACGGTTCTTCGACCCAAGCATAGCCCAGTTCTTGTGCGTGGTTGCAAAACGTCCGCGCGCGCTCCAAGTCCCACGTCGGGGCATCGCCGACCACCGCCACGCGCCACCCTTGGTTGGCGTCGATGCCCAGGGTGATTTCTGGCCCGATCGCCTGGCGAACCGTGGTGATCTGCTCCAAGTCCTCCGCCAGCGTCGCGGCGTGCACGCGCAGCTTGGCCGAAGTAAAGCCTTCCAGCAGCCGTGCTTCCAGCTCGGCGACGCGCGCTTTGCCGGTCCTGACCTCGCCGGTGGAAGCGTACAGCCGCACCCGCCCCGGCTGGCCACCCAGCAACTGGTACACGGGCATTTGGCGCGCCTTGCCGATGATGTCCCAGCACGCCGCCTCCAGCCAGCCGGCATGCCAGCCCAGGTAGGTCATCTCGCGCAATCGTTGGCGAATCGACGCCAGGTCATCGGCGCGCTCGTCGATCAGGTACGGCCCCAGCAAGTCGCCCAAGCCCTGGCGTTCGCGCGCCATCGCCGGGCCGGCACTCCAGCCCTCCAGGCCCGAAGCCGTGCGCAACCGCACCAAAGTGAGGCGGTTTTCCGTTTGCGGCAGTCCTGGAATCCACGCCGGCCGAAAGGGCGCCGGCAGCGGAATCGCCACGTGCCACAGAGCGATTTGGACGATCTTCACGGCGGGCCACCTGCGGATTCTGGGTGCCAGCCACGCTACGCCGTTCCGAATCGTCGGTCAACGTCGGTCTCCCGTGGGTTTTCTGCTATTGGCGCGCAGCCTTACCTGTCAGCCGCCACGCTTGCGGCGCCTACGGGGTGCAGCCGGCCTTGGCGACATGGACGCAGCCGTTGAGCTTGTCGCAACTGTCGTCCGTGCAAGCATTCTTGTCGTCGCAATCCACGGCCTTGCCCGCGACGCACGCCCCGCTCGCGCACTTGCCGGCCTGAATGCACGCGTCGCCCTTGCCGCACCAGACGCCGTCGTTGGCCAAAGTGTGCGTGCAACCGCTCTTGGCAACACAGATATCGTCCGTACACGCCTTGCCGTCGTCGCAGGTCTGGACACCCGCGCACTTCTCTGCTGCTTCGCAGCTCGGATGGCCCCACAGGTCCGTGAACATCACCTGCGCGTCGCCCTGCAGCCCGCCGATGACCGCGAGGCCGGTCGGCACGGTCAGGACCTGGTAGGGCGAGCCCAGATAGGTCTTGCTCCACAGGATGTTGCCCACCGGATCCACCCCGAACAGCTTCTGCCCGCCAGCTGTCGTGGTCGCGGCGACCCAGCCATAGGGCGCTGCCACCAGCGAATCGATGACATAGCACCCGGGCAAGGTCGCTTCCCACAACACATTGCCAGCGCCGTCGACGGCCACCAGCCAGCCGGCACCGCCGCCCTTGGAGCCGGCAAGTACCCAACTTCCAGCAGGAATCTGGGCGGGCAGGATGGCGTAGAACCAATCGTCGTCGGCAGAACCATAGGCCTTGTGCCAAAGTTCCTTGCCATCGGTGCCGATGTGGTACAGCAGGGCGTCGCCGCCCCCGAAATCCACTCCGGTCTGGCTTTCGCCGACGAGGAAATAGCTGCCATCGGCTGCGACGGCCAACGCGTCGCCGTAGTCCCCCTCGGAGGTCGCGCTACCCTTGTAGAATCCGGTCTTGCACGAGTCGCCGATGCAAGCGCCCTTGCTGTCGACGAACACGAGGAAGACCGACGAAGGCTTGGCCCGCCGACCGAACAGCGCGAAGTTGTTGCCGATCTTTCTGAGCCCGATGGCGTGCTCGCTGCCGCCGAAGTCGATGGGCTTTTCCACTTGCACGACGCCGCTGGCGCTGACCCGGGCGAACAGCACGTCATTGCCGTTGGTGCCGGTGACGCTGCCCGCAAGGGCCCAGCCTGTGCCATCGGCCACCACGCCGTAGACAACTTCCTGTTGAAGTTTATCGAGTTTGACGTCCAGACCGCCCGCAGTGCCGACCAGCCGGCTGTACGGATGGTCCACGGAATTGAAGATCTCGGCGAGCACGAGCGACCCGTCGGGCTGGACCACGCCACCGTGGAACTTCTGTTCGTCCGGCGAGGTGAGGATGAACGGTTCCGGGTAGGTGTCTGAGGTGCAAGCCGCCGGCACGTCCGCGCTGTCCGGCACGACGTCGTGTGCCGCGGCACCATCGACATCGGCAGTGGCATCCGCTTTGCCCTGGTCTGCCGGTGTCGCGAACAAAAACTTCGACTTCGGCAGATCCTGCACGCAACCCACGAGTGCCAAGACGGCAAGCACTTGGATTCGCATCAAAATCTCCAAGCGATGCTGGCGCCGCCCGGTCCCACGCTCACGTGCGCTGGCGAACGGCCGAGCCACCAGATGCCCACGCCCACGCTGGCAAGGCCCACGCCACCGAGCAGGGCGGCGTTGCGGTAGCTGGCGTTGAGGCGGGTGCGCCGCTGGTCGTAAGTCTGGTAGTCTATGCCTGAAATCTTGTCCCCTTGCGTCTGCGCCAGCTGAGCGTCCAGGGCCTTGCGCTCGTCGGCTTGCGCGAGGTACAGCCCGACGCCGCCGCCTGCCAGGCCTACGCCCGCAGCGATCGCCGTCCACCCAGGCCAGCGCCCTGTTTCTTCGGGCGATGTCGCCACCACTGTCGCGGGGACCGGGCTCGGCACGGCGGGTTTGCGCAGTGCCTCCAAGCGAATGTACGCCTGCTTGCGATCCTCGGATCCCTCCGGGGCGCGCTCCAGGTACGCCGCGTAATCCCGCTGCGCTGCGACCAAATCGCCGGCCGCCTGTTCAGCCACTGCCGCCTTGAACAGCCAGGCATGCCGGTCGGGCACCGCCTCGTGCGCGTCGTGATAGAGTTGCGCCGCCAGGCGAGCATCGCCGCTTTCCAGGGCCCGGTCGGCTTCCGCGACCTTGGCTTCGGCACGCAACGCCCGAACTTCGCGCAGGTACAGCTCCGCCTTCTCGCGCAGCGCCGCGGGCAATCGCGCATCGGCCAGCGCTTGCGCGTAGTGTTCCTGGGCTCGATCCAACAGTGCGGCCATTTGCTCGGCGCGGGCGGCGGCATAAACGAAGTCCGGTCGGCCGCCTTCGGTCCGCGCCGCTTCCAAGTACAGTTGGGCTGCTCGCGCGTAATCGCCGTGTTCGTAGGCAGTGATGGCTTTTTGCGCCATGGTGGCAGCAAGTTTTGGCTTGCCCGCAGCCCCCGAAGACGCCGACCACAAGGTCACCGCAAGCGCTACGAGTGCCGACTTCTTGCTGAATTTCCGTGCCAACGCCACTAGCCCGTCCTGCCTGGTCGCACGAGCGCCGACCCGCGACCGGCCGTGACGCTACGCCCCGGCAAATCGTCGGTCAACCGCGGTTGCCTATTCGGACAGTGACTGCCAGTTGGCGCCGCACCCGCTCCCACACGGCCGGCTCCCACGCGCCCTACTTCAAGTACGTTGCCGCCAGGCTGCCGAAGAAGTACTCGCCACACCTCAACAACGCCTTGCCCTTCTCCACCGTCGAGGGCGCGTTGAGCACCTCGATGGTCGTGAGCGACTTGATCAAGTCGTCGAAGTGCACCTTCAAGATGCCGCGCGCCACCTGCTTGCCGTGAGCGGTCTTGCCCTGGTGCATGCTGACGAACAACGTCGTGGTGTCCTCGATGACGTCGAAGCCAGGGTCGTCGCGCACGACCTTTTCGCCATCGAAGTAGTACGGTTGGCCATCCTCGGTCACGGCGACGAAACGGTAGCGCATGTAGCGGGTGCCGGCATCGTCAGCATCCTCGACGAACAGCGTAAACGCGCCGTCCTCCATCTGCAGCGGATCCGGATGCAGGCCCGGCAGATGCAAGGTCCCGGTCAATTGCGCCAGGTGGCCGCGCGTGTCCAGGACCTCGTGCAGGTCGTCGCTTTGCACCTGAACCACGAAATCCGCTTTCGACGTCACGACATCATTCTCCCAGCCATCGGCCAGGTAGGACAGCGTGTCGCCGAGCGCGAGCATGCCCGCCATGCGCTCGGTGAAGCGCAGGCCCACCTTCGGCCGCGTCACCGGCAAGGCCGGCAGGCTGGTGTCCACGGTCCAGCCGCGCGCCTCGATCAGCAGTTCCATCGAACGCTCGGCCAGCGCGGAGATCGTCAGCAGCGGATTCACGCCCACGGACCGCGCCACCGCGGCGCCATCGTCGACGTACAGGTTCGGATAGACCGCCGTGCCGTGCTGACTGCTGAAAACGTTGCCTTTGTGATCGACCACGCCGAGTTCCGCCGACTCCGCCATCGCCGCGCCGCCCAGCGGATGCGAGACTACGAGCTTGTTGCCCATCCATTTCGACCACACCGGATCCGGGATGTGGGTGCCGCCGATCGCCGCGGTCGCCTGCTTCAGCCGCGAGTCCACGTGCTTCAGCCAGGCCGCGTCGCCCGCGCCCGGCCATTTGACCTGGGCGCGGTTGTGTTCAGTATCCAGGTGAAGTTGACCATCGCCGGCGTCGTGACACATCACCATGAAGGTCTGGGTGTTGGCCAACGCGCCGCGGTGCGATCCCCCGACGAGCGAGGTGACTTCGCGCCCGAGTTCGCCCAGTGCCGAGACCACTCCCGGCGTCGTGTCCGTGCCGACCAACGCCGCGCTGGCGCTGAGGAACAGCGGCATGCCGGGCGCGAAGGCCCCGGGAATCACGCCTTCCTGGATGACCATGCCCAGTTCAGGCGTCGCTTCCAGGTCGCGCAGGTCCAACAGCCCGGAAATGCACGGTCCCGGCGGATTGGCATGGTCCACGGCTTCGTCGCCCGCGCCCACGGCGTGGATGCCGACCGTGCAGTTGTAGCCAAAGCCCAGCACGTCGCCGTTGCCGCTGAACCGGTGGCCGACCAGATCGGACAAGGGCAGGCCTTTGGCCTTGGAACGCAAGAGGATTTCCGTACTGCCGACCGAGCCTGCGCCGAGCACGACGAGATCCGCCGAGACGAAGCCCAGATCGGCCGTAAACTCAGCGCGATCACCGCCCAGGGGCGCGTAGTGGACGATCCAGCCGTCGCCCTTGCGCTCGAGGTATTCGACCTCGACCTGGGTGAACAATTCCGCGCCGTGACGGCGGGCCATCGGCAAGTAGTTCATCAGCGTGGTGTTTTTGGCGCCATGGTTGCAGCCGGTGGCACAGTCGCCGCACAGGTTGCACGCCTTCATCGCCGTGCCCGCCTCGTTGGCGTGGGCCTCGAAGCTGACGTTGACGTCGACCACGGAAAACGGCGCCTTGAGCGCCACGGCCGACTTCTTCAAGGCCGCGAGCTTGCCCAACTTGGGCCGCGACTCGGGGTAGGGCGTAGAACCCAGCATCTTCCTGGCCTTGTCCAGGCAGCGGTGAAAGCGCGGCAGATCCTGGCGCAAGCCTTTCGGCCACGCCGCGTCCTGGATCACCCAGTCCTTGGGCGCGATGGCGACGCCAGCGTTGATGAGCGAGGTGCCGCCGAGACCGCAGCCGAGGATGAGGCCCATGTCGCCGGTGGCGCGGAAATCGAACAGCCGGTCGCGCTCACCGACGACGCCCGCATCGGTGGTCAACTGCGCCATACCCGCGAAACTCAAGGTAGTATTCGGATAGCTGCCGGGGCCGGTCTCACGGCCTCGCTCGAGCACGCACACGGACAGCTTCTTGCCGTCGCGGCGGGCTTGGGCCAGGCGACAAGCGGCAATCGCCCCCCCATAGCCGGAACCGATGACCACGACGTCGTAATGGCTGCGCAATCTGGTCAGGGGCGAGGACAATGGCTGGTACATGGACGACTCCGGGCAAGGTGGCCGGCAGGGTCCAGCAGGACGTGGATTCTGTCAAGATTCCCGAGGGTCCTTGGCCGTGACTACTTCCATACTCGACACCGCGCCGGTCCTGTTCCACGCTCGCCGTTCGCGGCCAGCCAGGGGATCGCTGCTCGGAGACCTGCCCCATGCGCATCGCGTTCGTGTCCGCCAACCGCGAGAACCTGCCGGACGCGGTGATTCCGCTCGGGCTCCTCTACGTCATGGCCAACACACCGCCCGAGCACGACAAGGTGCTCTGGGACCTGTGCTTCGAAGACGATCCGCACGCCGCCCTGGCCGCGCGCCTGCAGGCCTGGCAGCCCGACCTCGTGGCCGTCGGCATGCGCAACGTCCAGAGCAACGACTACTCGGGCTGCAGCGACAATCTGAAGTATTACCGGCAGCTGTTCGACACGATTCGTCGGCACAGCGCGGCGCCCGTGGTCCTGGGCGGCGGCGGCTTCTCGGTGATGCCGGAGCCGCTGATGCACCACTTGCAACCCGACTTCGGCATTGCCGGCGAGGGCGAGTTGGCCTTTGCCCGGCTGCTGGAAGCCCTGACCCGCGGCGACGGCAACTTCGCGCAAGTGCCCAACCTTTACCGCTTGCGCCACGCTCCGGACGGCTCGGAGCAGGTCACGCGCACGCCGCCGGCCGCGCAATTCCTGGATCTCGATGCCTTGGCGGTGCCCGACCGCAGCCTGGTCGACCCGCGCCACTACGCCCACTACGGCATCGATTCGGTCCAGACCAAACGGGGTTGCGCCCTGCAGTGCGACTATTGCACCTACCCGACCATCGAGGGCAACGTGACCCGACGGCGGGGCCCCGCGCGCGTCGTCGAGGAGATGGTCGAGGCCCGTCGCCTGCAGCCAGGGATCCGCCATGTGTTCATCGTCGATTCGGTGTTCAACCTGCCGCCCAGTCACGCCAAAGCCGTCTGCCGGGAACTCATCGACCGCGGCTGGGAAGTGCCCTGGACTGCCTATGCCAACCCCATCGCTTTCGACGCCGAACTCGCGGGGCTGATGGTCGCCGCTGGTTGCAAAGGCGTGGAAGTCGGCTCGGATTCCGGCGTGGACACGGTGCTCGCGCGCCTGAAAAAGGGCTTCACAACCGCGGCCATCCGCCGGATGCACGACACCTGCGCGCGGGCCGGCCTGCCCGACTGCCACACGTTCATCCTCGGCACGCCGGGCGAGTCGCTGGCCGATGTCGCGGAAACATTGGACTTCTGCCGGGAACTCGACCCCGTTGCGGCGATCCTGATGACCTGGGTGGACGACTACGAGGCGCTGGACCCGGTCCTCGCAGCCAGCCGGCGGGTGCTGCGTGACGCGGTCCAGGATGTCCTGCGCGGCAAGCAGCGTGAGTTCCCGCGCTGGATCTTCCCGCAACTGGGGGTGAATTTCGACCCGCAGTTGTTCGCGTTCCTTCGGCGCCGGGGCCTCGCTGGGCCGCTGTGGCAGTCGATCTGGATGATCGGGGAGCGGCGGCGGCAGGCCCCGCGGACTGCGCACCGCTAGGGGCCACGGGATCCCGGCCACGAAATCTCGCAACTCGCTGGAAAATGGCCACGACATGCCGTGACTGCCGCGCTGGCCGCGCTCGACGTTCCCCGTGCCCTATCGCCACATTGCCAAGATCCATACGCGTTTTCCCAGAGCGCGACGATCCCGCGTGTTGGCACGGACCTTGCTTTCTGTTCAACGCACGAGGCCAGCGCGAAGCCCCCCGCGGCCCAGGCCTCGCACGCAAGCAAGCGTTGATTCAGCAACTAGATTCCGTTCAGGGAGTTCCACATGTCTCGAGTTCCTGGGGTTCCTTTCGCCCACGCGTGGTCGTGGCGCGGTTCCAGCTTCGGTGCCGCCTGCCTCTTTGCCTTCACAGCCGGTTGCGCAGGAGATCCAGCGCCTTCCGAAGCCAAGGCTGATGCCGCGGTCACGGCGGTGACCGATGGCAGCGCAAGCGACGCCTGTGCGCCAGCGGCCACGCCCGACTCCGGTGTCGCGACGCCCGACGTGCCCGCGACCCCTGATGTGCCGGTCGTCAAACCCGAGGAGAAACTGCAGCCTGGCAACTTCCAGAGCCCGTGGGTGCGCCTCAAGCGCCTGCAGGACAAGAATGGCCACATGCACGTCGACGAGGTGCGGTATCGCGCTTCGGACAAGAAGCTCTTCCAGTGCAGCTACACGTTCGCCGTCCTGGACGCGGCCAACCCCGCGGGGCTGAAGTTCTTGGCGCAGGAATTCAAGCACTCGATTCCCAACGACAAGCGCACGCCCGGCTGCATCCATCTCGCGCCCGACGGCGACATCGTCTGGACCACACACCGCGGCAACGTGAGTAATCCGACGTTCGTGACCGGTTGGGACATCTCGAAGAAGGACACCGACGGCAAGACCATGAAGCCGTTGCAGCTTCCCGCGCTGCAAGAGCCGGGCGAGAGCTATGAGGGCATCGATGCCGCCAACGGCTATGTGTACGTGGCGTTGCGCTTGAATGGCCTCGGCATCTACAAGCGCGATGCAGCGACCAACGTGCTCTCGCGCGTAGGCGCCGTCTCCGGCCTGGGCAGCACCTGGGGCCTGCGCGTCGTCGGCAACACCGCGTATGTGTCCGACATCGAGGGCGGCCTCTCGACTGTCGACGTGACCGACCCCAAGGCGCCGAAAGTGCTCGGCAAGGTCGCGATCAACGGTGTGGCCAAGGGGCTGACCGTCGACGGCAAGTTCGTCTACCTCGCTGCCGGTGAAGCCGGCCTGGTCATCATCGACACCGCGGACCTGTCAAAGCCCAAGATCGTCAGCCAGATCAAGACGCTCGGCTCGGCCATCCGCACCGCCTACTCCGAGGGTCGCGTGGTCGTCGCAGCCTGGAACGACACGCGCGCCTACGACGTGACAAATCCAACGGCGCCCAAGTTCATCGGCGCCCTTCGGCTGACCACGGACCTCACCTACCCGGACGATGGCCACCCGGCCGCGACCGCGCGGACCATGGGCGTGGCGATGAACGGCAAGGACGTATTCGTGGGCAACTGGTGGGTACAATACACGTATCGGCTGTACCCCGATCGCCTGGCGCCGCACATCGTGGTGCCCGAGGACTCCAACATGGTCGACTTCGGCCCGGTCGCCGCGGGCAAGAGCCAGAAGACGACGATGAAGATCACCAACCACGGCACGGCACCGCTGACCCTGTTCAGCGTCTGGACGTCGGCGGCCAACTTCACAGTCAAGCAGTCGCAGTTGAAGCTCAATCCGCAAGAAAGCGGCGTCTTGGACCTGGCGTTCACGGCGACCGCGACGGCGGGGAAGGAATACGCAATCTTGAACATCTACTCGGACGATCCGGCTGAACCGGTGCGCCAGGCCTTCCTGGTCGCCAATCAGCCCGGCTTCGGCGTGGGCAAGCCGTTCCCGGAAACCAAGGCCACGCTGGTCGACGGCAGTTCGTGGTCATCGTCGTCGGTCAGCGGCAAGGTCATGCTGCTCGGCTACTTTGCCACGTTCTGCCCGGTGTGCAGCGTCCAGGTGAAGGACTACGAGACCCGCTTCCAGAAGAAGTACGGCGACAAAATCGAAGTCGTCAAGCTCAATGCCAACCTGCCCGATACGATGGACATCGTGCAGTCTTACGTCAAAAACCTCGGGATTACTTATAAGATCGGCCTCGAGGACCCGACGACCAAGACGTACGCCGAGATCCAGGTGAACTTCAAGGGTGTCAATCCCTTCCCCGACGATGTGGTGGTCGGCAAGGACGGCATCATCCGCTATGTCTCGCGTGAGTACGATCCGGACGGCATCGCCGCGGCCATCGAAGCGGCTCTGGCGCAGTAGCGAGGGGGCAGCCGCGGGCGATTCGATGCGTGTCATCGGGTCGTCCGCGGTCACTGCGGGAGCTTCGATGCGGCACTGGGCACTGAGAATGGCAATCCTTGCCGCAGCATGCGGTTGCGGGACAACTGCGCCGGCTTCAACCGAGGTGGCAGGCGACGGCGTCCAAGCGGATTCGGCCGTGGACGCGGGCGTCGATGCCGCGACCCAGACCGAAGCCGGCGGTCAGGATGCGTCCGATGCTGGGCATGAAGTCCTGGCTGATGCCGGCGCTGAGGACATCGCTGAGCCTGAAACACCAACGGCCAGCGTGCAAGGCACCGTGCGCAACGAAGACGGACAGGTGCTGGCCCATCAAGCGGTGACCTGCTGCTCCGCGGCTATGTGCATCGCCGTCAGCACCGACGAACAAGGCGTATTCAGCTTCAGCGGGTTGCCGGCGCCGCTGCAACTGGCCATCAAGGTGCCGGAGGACGTGTTCGCCACCCCGCCGCGCGCCGAATTCATCGCGCCTGTGTATCTCGCCGGCTTGGAATTGACCGAGCTGGGCGATCTGCACGCTCCGACCCTACCGGCGTTGGTGGCCGTGGCGCCCTCCAGCAGCGATCCGCAGACGCTCCTGCTCGGCGACGGCCTGGAACTGACGCTGCGGCGCGCGGATCTGACGTTCTCGTTCAGCGCCGTCAAGGAGGAGCAACTGGGGGCGCGCCAGATTCCGCCGAAAAACGTCCCGAAGCTCAAGAATTTTGCTGGTGAAACGCTGCTGGCTGTGTACGTGATCTACCCCTTTGCCTCGACCAGCACGTCACCGATCGGCGTGCGGATGCCGACCACCCTGCCAGCCGGGACCCAGGCTCAGCTTCGAACGATCAGCGAGTTCGACGGTACGCTGTCGGCCCCTGTCACGATGACCTCGGACGGAGCGTGGCTGACCACGGATCCAGGTGCAGGAATCCACAAGTTGACCTGGTTGATCGTCTCGTCGGGCGGAAGTAGTTGATTTGCCCCAAGCCGCCGGCTAGGCTGAAGCGCTCTTGCACGTGGGGGCGCAATGGCGGGCGGTTCGAGACCAGAGAAACTGGCGCAAGCTCAGGGCGACAGTCGCCTGGCGCAGATTCTGCAGTTGCAACGCAGACTTGCGGGTTGCCGCGATCTAGCCGCGTTGTTGGCCGCCCTGGCTGAAGACCTGCCGCTGCTCGTGCCTGTCCGCGACCGCGTCTCGCTGGCTTTCGTCGAACCCGATGCCCAGAGTCTTCGCGTTTACAGGGTGTTGCCAGCTCTGGAATCCTTGCCGGAGACACTGCCGCGCGTGCGGATGGACGGCACGGTGGTGGGCGATGTGGCCCGCGATGGCCGCGCCCGCGTGGTGCCAGACGTGCGCGCCCAAGACAACCTCCGCTTCGGCCGCGCCTCGCACGACGGCATTCGCTCCACGGCGTCGGTCCCGGTGGTCGTCGCCGGTCGTGTCGTCGGCGTCATGAGCGTCGGTTCCAAGGAAATCGGCTCGTGCCACGCGGGGATGTTCGACGCGTTGCTCGAAGTCGTCGCGGTGGTCGGGCCAGCCGTCTATGCCGCCGAGCGTGCACTTTGGGCCCTCGCAGCCGCGACCCCGACAAGGCCGGGCGCGGCAGGGGACGCGGCTGAGTTCGTCGGTCAAAGCGCGGAGATGGCCGCATTGCTTCGGCAAGCGCGTCGGGCCGCGCTGAGCGACGCCACCGTGCTGATCTCCGGCGAGACCGGCGTGGGCAAGACCATGCTCGCCCGCGCCATTCACGGTTGGAGTGCTCGCAAGAGCGGTCCGTTCGCCACGGTCCACATCGCCGATCTGCCTTCGACCCTGGTCGAGTCCGAATTGTTCGGTCATGAACGCGGAGCCTTCACCGGCGCCGCACAGAGGCGCACTGGACGCTTCGAATCGGCCCACAACGGCACGCTTTTCCTCGATGAAATTGGCGAGGCACCTCTCGCGGTGCAATCCAAGCTCTTGCGGGTCACCCAAGACGGTTGCTTCGAACGCGTCGGCGGTAGCGCCACTGTGCGCACCGACGTACGCATCATCGCCGCCACCAACCGCGATTTGCACGAGGCCGTCGCGCGAGGCGAATTTCGCCGGGACCTCTTGTATCGCCTCGAGATCCTGACCTTGCACATCCCCGCGTTGCGGCAGCGGTTGCAGGATCTGGAGCCGTTGGCGCAGGCCATCCTCGCGCGTCTGGCCCAGACGCATCGCCGGCCGCTGCGCCTGTCTTCGGCCGCCTGGTCACGCCTGCACGCCCATTCCTGGCCAGGCAACGTCCGGGAACTGGAAAGCGTCCTGACTCGCGCAGCCTTGCTGGAAGAACTCGACGAGTTGGAGCTTGCCGGTCTGAACAGCCTGCCCACGCCGCGCCATGGTGCGCCGGTTTCGCCCGCCGCCGACAGTCCGCCTGTCGAGGATTGGCCGTCGCGCGACGAGAACGAACGCCGCTACCTGCTCCGGGTGCTGCAACAAACCGAGGGCCGCATCGAAGGTCCGCGCGGTGCGTCACGGCTGCTCGGCATGATTCCTTCCACCTTGCGCAGCCGTATCAAGCGCTTGGGTCTGGACTCGCGTCTCTCGGTCATCTTGGCGGAGCAGGCCACGCACTCACCGCGGAGGAACTAGCCATGCGCTGCTCGGCCCTACTTTGGCTCACTTGCCTGAGCGTGTGTGCATGCGAAACCGTCCAGGATCCAGCCGCGGCTGCGCACCCTGCCGGCGCTTCGAACCCAGCCGTGGCGAAGCCGTGGGCCGTGGATCGCCTCGAAAGCCAGGGCGGTCTGGCCAGCGTCTGGGGTGCCGCACCCGACGACGTCTGGGCGGCTGGCGGCCAGCAGGATCGCGGGCTCGTTTTGCACAACGACGGCAAAGGTTGGACTCCCGTCGAAACTGGCGCCAAGTCGTTCCTGTGGTGGATCTATGGGCTTGGCCAGGCCGACGTCTATGCCGTGGGCGGCAACGGACTCATCGTGCACTACGATGGCAAGTCCTGGAAGACCGTGCAATCCGGCACCACCAAGACGCTGTATGGCCTGTGGGGCGCGTCGGCCGACGACGTCTGGATCGTCGGTGGCGACCCCGCGGGCAAGGCCGGCGACGCGATCATCTTGCGCGGCAATGCCAAGGGGTTCCACACCGTGCAGGTACCCGACGCCTTGCTGACCGAAGCGATGTTCAAGGTCTACGGCACCCCCGCGGGTGACGTGGTAGCGGTGGGCACGTCAGGGGCGGTCCTGCGCTACAACGGGGTTTGGACGCGCGACGCCGTGCCGACGAGCAGCCCGCTCATCTCGCTGTGGGGCGGCGGCGGCGAAACCCTGTATGCGGTTGGCGGCGATGCCACGGGGATCGTGTTGTATTTCGATGGCTCACACTGGGTAGAGGTCAGCGGCGTTCAGGCCGGCCTGGGCTTGTACGGCGTATTCAAGGCGCCCGGACAGTCGATGTTTGCCGTGGGCGCCGGGCCTCGCGTTGTCGAGCTTGGACCGGACGCCAACCCGCTGGAACGCGAGGCTCCGGCCATGAATTCGTCGATGGTCCTGCATTCGGTTTGGGGCGACGGCCAGGGCAAGGTGTACGCGGTCGGAGGCTCGCTCTACGGCGACCCGACCAGCATGACCGGCGTGATCCTTCGCCGAGATTAGGCGCCCGCAGCCACATCGCGTTCCGACCACCACGAGGACAGCAGCGGCCACAGGGACTTGCTCGCCTCTCGCGACGTCACGCCGCCGACGTGGCTGCCTGCGACCGAAACCACACGCTTGTCCACGCTCGCCGCCAGGTCGACCAACAGCGCGCAATCTGCAGCCGGGGCAATGGCGTCCTGCTCGAAGGTCACGGCCAGCAGCGGCACCGCGATCGCGCCCAGGTCGACGCGCTGCCCACCCAGCGCCAACGTCCCTTGCTGCAACGCATTGGCCCGGTACAGATCCTGGATCCAGGTGCGGTAGAACTCGCCCGGCAGCGAGACGTTGTCGCCTGCCCAGGTCTCCAGCGCCAGGTGCCCGTCCAAGTAGCGATCGTTCCAGGCGCGGTCGATCAGGTTCACCGCTTTGGCCAGGCCCAGCGTCGGCCGCAGCATCTGGAATGCACCTTGCAGCAGTTGCCGCGGCACGTTGCCGAAGGCGTCGATGAGCGTTCCCACGTCGAAACCCGGCGTCCGCGTCCATGACCCCAGCAGGCCGCTGCCGTCGAAACGCACCGGTGCCGCCAACGCCACCAGCGAGGCCACGTGGCGCGCATCGACCGCGGCATGAATCGCCGCCAGCGTGCCGCCCATGCAATACCCTAGTACATGCGCTTGGTTGCGAGGAGAAAGCGCAGCGGCCTTGCGGATCGCCCTACCGAGCCAGCGCAGGGTCACGTCCTCGAACGTCACGAAACGATCCTCGTCGCCAGGCGTGCCCCAGTCGATGACCAGCACGTCGTGGCCCGCCGAGAGCAGGAACTCCACGAGGCTTTTGCCAGGGGTGAGGTCGAGCACGTAGTGGCGGTTGATCAGCGACGGCACCAGCAGCACCGGGGTCTGCCAGCGCCGGGTCTCGCTCCGATAGCGCAATAACCGCCACTTGTTCTCGGCGTGAATCACGTCGGCCGGCGTCGCTCCCACCGGCGGGCGCGCACGGGTCGGCAGGCCGAGCAGGTTGCGCAGCCTTTGAGCGCCCTTGTTCACTGCAGGGGCCTTCGCCGTCTCGCGCGTCATGCGTACATCCCCTCGAATTCCTGACGGAAGGTGTCGTAAACTACGCGCCGCTTGACCTTGAGCGTCGGCGTCAGCAGGCCATTCTCCACGGTCAGGGGCCGGTCCATCACCCGCCAGCGCTTGATCGTCTCGTGCCGGGCCAGCGTCGCATTCACGGCGTCGATGCGGGCCTGCAGCACGTCGGTTTGTTGCGCCGCAGCATCGGCCCATCCCTCGTGCAGCCACACGCCCGCGACCAGGTAGCCGCGCCCGTCGCCGTACACCACCACGTGCGCAATCGCCGGGTCATCGCGAAACTGCAGTTCGATGTTGGCCGGGGGCACGTTCTTGCCGCCCGACGTCACCAGGATGTCCTTCTTGCGGTCGATGATTTGCAGGAAGCCGTCCTCGGTCCAACGCCCCACATCGCCCGTGCGCAGCCAGCCGTCGGCCGTGAACGCCTGCGCCGTCGCCTCTGGATCTCCATGGTAGCCCGCGAAGATCGATTCGCCGCGCGCCAGGATCTCGCCGTCGTCGTCCAGGCGCAGTTCGACCGAAGGCAAGGGCTTGCCCACGGAGTCGAAACGGAACGCATCGGGACGGTTCAGCGTCAGGGTCGGCGACGCCTCGGTCAGCCCGTAGCCCTCGATGACGAGCAGCCCGTGGCCGTACAGGAAGCTCTTGATCTCGCGCTTGAGGCCCGCGCCACCGGACAGGCAGAAGCGCAGGCGCCCACCGGTCACCGCCGCGAGGCGCTCATGCTGCACTGCAACATCGGCTTGCACACCGTCGCTGCCGGCATTGTCGCCGCCAGCCTGGGCCAGCAGCGCCAGCTTCTCCCACATCGACGGCACGCCCATCAGCACCGACGGCCGCACCAGGGGCAACTGCGCATAGACCTGGGGCGGATCGACGAGGTAGGACGTGAAACCGAGGGTATTGCCCAGGCACGCCTCGCCGAAGCCGAAGATGTGCGACATGGGCAGCCACAGCAGGTCGGTCATACCCGGTTCCAGCAGCGGCGCGTTGCAGACCAGCCAGTCGCGGCCGTTGACGCCGACGTTGCGGTGCGTCAGCGGCACGCCCTTGGGCTGGCCCGACGTGCCGCTGGTGTAGAGCATCATTCCGGGGCGATCCAGGTCCAGATCGCGCAGGAAGCCCGCGAATTGCTCGGGATCCTTGGCATCCAGGGCCGCGCCGTGCGCCTGCGCGACGTCCCAGGGTTGCACCTTGGCGGCGATCTCGGCGTCGCTCGGCAGCGTCGTCGTGGCCATCTCCCGTGCGCGCAACCCTTGGGCCAAGGCCGGAAGATCCAGGGACTTCAGCGTCACGACTCGCTGCAACAGCGGCCATGCTGCACTGCACAACACCCGTTCCAAGCCGGAGGCGTCGACGTACACTACCTGGCAGCCGGCGTGTTGCAGGACGTACGCCGCTTGTTCCGCCGTGCTGCTCGGGTAGATGGGCACGAGCACGCCGCCGGCCGCCTGGATGCCCAACGCCGCCGAGAGCCACTGCACCCGGTTGTGGGCAAAGACCGCCGCGCGACACCCAGGTTGGAATCCGCCCGCGCGCAGATCCAGGGCGACGTGCGCCACTTCGGCGGCGAACTGCCGCCAGCTGACCGGCAGCCAGCTTCGATCCGGCTGCAGCACCTGGAACCGCGCGGCATCGCCGAAGTTCTGCGCCTGCCGCGCCAGCACCCGCGGGGCCGCGTCGAGAGCAAGGAAGGGCGTGACGTCCATCGGAAACCTCTGTCATCGGTGGGGTGGCTGGCAGTGCGGCGCTGGCGACATGGGCGCGGTGGCGGTGGCGGTCAGACCTGCTTGCGCGAGTCGGCCAGCTTCTCTTCCAGGTCGTGGATCCGGCTGTGCAACTGGTTGACCGAATGGAGCAAGCGCTCCTGATCCCGCCGCGTCGGCAAGCCGATCGCCGACCAGTAGTCCGCTGAAGCCTTGTCGCCCTTGGCCTTGGCCTTCATCACCACGGTCAGCAGCTTGCCGGCCGGCCCGAGCACCAGCGGACTTTGCAGCACCTGATCGAGGTACTTCGCCGTCGAGTCTTCCCAAGCGTCGAACGATTGCTTCCACGCGTCCCACATGCCAACCATCGCGTTCTCCTTGTGCCCGGCTCCCTGGCCGCGCGTTTGATGTTGCACCGCAGCATACGCTGCGATCCGCTGCGAGGCGGCGTTTGCCTACAAGGCCAGCCGCCGCACTTCGCTCGCGATCGTGAAGTCCTGGAGCTTCTCGTTGTCCTGACTGACCACTCGGGCCACCTCGCCCAAGCACTCGAACACGAACGAGACCTGCTTGCGGCTGGTGGCCACGCCCGCCACCGGAATGATCGCGACCGAGGTGCGCACCCGCAGGGCTTGCGTCAATGCCAGGTCGGGCAGTTCCAGCCGGCCCGCCGCGTCGATGGTGACGTCATAGGTGTCCTGGCTGGCGAACGGGATGCCGTGCAGGACGCCCGCGCCGGCCAGGGTCTTGCCCACGCTCGTCCAGTGCGCGCCGACCTGCAGGGGAAATCGAAGCGCGGCAATCGGTTGTGCGTACGGCAGCAGCGTCTTGCCCTCGGCCGGCGCCGGATCCTGCGAGGCGATGCCCATCAGCCACAGCGCCTCGGCGTCCTGGCGGTACACGGCGTCCAGGCGCCCGGTCGCGTCGAAGGGCACGGTGAACTGGCCGCCCGGGAACTGCCCTGCATACCACTGGTTCTTCAGCGGCGTCGCCGTCAGGTGCGTCACCTGATCGTCGGGTTGGTGCGCCGAGAAGTCCCACAGGCGCTGGCCCGCCGCGTCGACCTGGCCGGCCAGATCGACCGACCGCGCGGTCCCGGCGGGCGAGATGCGGTACGAGGCCGGGATCCCGAACGCCGGCTGCAATTCCTGAGTCGTGATGCGGCCATCGAGGTCGGGTACGCATGCGAGAGCCGCCTGGACGCCCTTGTATTCCGGCAACGCTGCATCGTGGGACAAGTTGTCGACGCAGCCGGCGAGCAGCAGCAAGGCGAGGGTGGTCATGTTGCGGTGCAGCATCTTAAAACCGGTAGTGCAGGCGCACTTGCAACAGACCTGCCGGCCGGGCGGCCAACTGCTGGGTCGGGTTGTCGAAGGCCGCACCGGGCAGCAACAAGCCGCCAGCGAGCGCCAGGCCGAAGCCGTCGTCACTGTGATACGCCAAAGTGGGATCGATCTCCACGCCCAATGGCCGCTGCCCCGAGGGCGTGGAAGTGGCATACAGCGCCATCGAGGCGACCACCGCCAGTTCCGCCTCCAGTCGCCCGGCGCCGAAGTGGGGGTCGCGCCAGCGCAAGTGCGGCCTGACGTAGGCGGCATCGGTCACGGTGCCCAAGATCTCGCGGAACAGGATGCGGTCGACGCGGAAGTCCGGATGGAAGCGGAAGTCGTCGGCGCGTCGATCGCGCGGCACGTCCAACTGCCCGGCGAACAGATCGCCTGCCTTGCCAGGAGCTTGCAGGCTGGTCTCGGGCCTTGCGAAGCCCGGGGCGGGATCGCCGCTTGCGATACCGGCATCCAGGCCCGCCGCCCAACCCGCTTCGGCGTCTCCGTATTCAGCCTGGAGCACGGCGCCGAACTGCCGGGACTCGACGCCCTCGCGATACAGCACCCCGGGCAGCAGGCTCGGCTGGGCGAGCGTCGCGGTCAGCACCGCGGCCTCCAGTTCGATCCGCCAGCGCGGAGCCAGCCACCGTACCCACAAATCACCTGCCGAAGCACTCAGTTGCCGGGGCAGCATCTGCGCGGCCGTCGGCTTTTCCACCCCACCCGGCGCGTCGCGGTCCTGCCAGCGATGGCTGCCAAACACGCCGTAGTCCAGAGTCGATCGGCCGGCGGCCAGGCGGCGGCGCACGGTCTCGGGCGAGCGCCAGTGCAGCACGGCCGCGGTCACCGAACGCACGTCGTCGGCGGCATCCAGGTCGATCGCGCGTTCGGAGACGATTCGCTGACCCTGCGGACCTACGGAGGAAAAGTCGTAGGCCACGGCGATCAGGTGGTCCAGAACCGGCGTGACCAACGCGATCCGGTCCGCCGCGTCACCGCGATCGCAGTCCTCGCAATCGCCCCCGTGCGTGACCATGCCCAGACCCCAGTGGCTGCCCATACGCCCCGCCGCCAGCACGCCGAACGGCAGCAAGGCCTCGCCCCAGGCACGCTTGAGCCGGATGGCCTGGCTCGGAGGCGCCTGGCTGATGCTCGCCGCCGCCGGCCCCACGGGCGTGCTACCCAGCGCCAGGTTGTCGAGCAGATCCAGGCGCATGTGCACGGCGACCTGGCCGCCCGGGGCATAGGCCGACAGGTTGGTGCGCAACCGCATGTCGGCCCCGGTCAGCCACTGCCCGGCCGGATTGCCCAGCGGCACGCGGTACAGCAGTTGGCCCGAGGGGGTCGCGCCGCGATCGAGGTCGAGGTTGTACAAGGCCTCGCCGCGGGTGCGGAAATCACCGTGGACGTCGACGTGGCCCGCGTTGTTGCGCTGTAGCCCGATGCCCAACGAGGCAAAGCCGTCGTCCGCGCCGGCAGAGCTGCAAGACAGCCAAGCGACAGTGCAACAAGCCCATGCTGCAGTGCAAAAAAGGGCAAGCGAACGGACCGCGGCGGGCTTCATGGACCCTCCGCGAGGAACTGCAGCAGCGCGGCATCGGACTCGCGAGCCGCTTCGAGCATCGGGAAATGGCCGCAGCGGGCGAACCAGCGCACCCGGGCGTCGGGCAGGTCGCGCATCAACTGATCGGCGAACTCGGGCCGCGACACGACGTCCTCGCGCCCCCAGAGCAGCAGCACGGGCTTGTGGATGTCTCGGAACTTTGCTTGCCAACTGGCGAAGTGCTGGCCACGTACCGCAGCGAGCGCCGCTGCCTTGGTGCCCGGGCGCTCCAGCGAGGCCTCGACGGCGTCCATCAGCGCTTGGGACACCAGGGTCGGATCATAGAAAGCCAGGGCCATCCGCTCGTCCGGGCGCTGATCGTAGTACAGGCCGAAGAGCGCCTCGCCCAAGCCCGGCCACTCGGCCCAGCGGAAGAACGGCGGCATCTGGGCGTCGTACACCCACGCGTCGTACAAAGCGATGCGAGTCACGCGCTTGGGGTCGAGCAGTGCCAGCGCCAACGCCACCGAACTGCCCCAAGAATGGGCGACGACGGCGGCCTGCTGCACCCCGCGGGCCTCGAGCACGGCTTGCACCAACCGCGCCTGGGCTTGGGGCGAGTAGTCGCCGTCGGGTCGATCGGTCCAGCCAAAACCCTTGAGATCCAACGCGATTACCCGCCGGTGTGCGGCGACCAGTTGCGGCTGCAGCGTCAGCCAGGTTTCCAGCGAGGACGCAAAGCCGTGCAGCAGGACCACAGCCGGGCCTTCGCCGACGTCGACGTAGCGCACGCGCACGCCCTCGACCTGCAGGAAGGACGCGGCTTTCGGCTCGCCGGGCATCGCGCCGCGGTGGAACGCCAGGCAGCCGACCTGCAGGGCCAGGACCGCGGCAATCAGCAGGTACTGGGCGAACTTGGATGTCATTGAGCCGGGGCGATCCTGCGCAGGCTGGCCGCGGTCTTGGGTTCGCTGGTGCTATCGGTGGCTTCGAGGTCGATCGCCGCGATGGTGCCGATGCACTCGGACACGAACAGCATGCTGCGCTTGGTCATGACCAGGGCCTGGACGAGCTTCACGCGCACCCGCAACACCGGGTAGGCGCCGACCGGCGTGGCGAACGTGCCGTGGGCATCGACCTCCATGTCGTAGGTTTCGGTATACAGGGGCAGCCCGAACTCGTTGCTGACGACCGCCACCGTTTGCCACTTCGCGCCCAGTTGCAGGGGAAACTTCAGCATCGCCACCGGCGGCGCGTAGGTCAGCAGGGTGCGACCCAGGCCGTCTTTGGGCGAGACGACGCCGCGCAACAACAGGGCGTCCTGCGTGACTTCGAAGACGCCCAAGAGGTCGGCGTCCTGGGACAACCGGCTGGCGTAGGTCGCGCCCTTGAACTTGTCGGCGAACCAGGTGCCCGCGACCGGATCGGTACGCAGGAGAATCGCCTTGTCGCCGGGCAGATTGCCGCTTGCGTCCCAACTGCGACCGCCGCCCGCTTGAGCCACTCCAGCGGTGTCGAACGCGACTTTGGTGGCGGCGCGCCAGTGCGCCTCGGCGCCGACGACGAAGGGGACTTCGGCCCGCGTGACGACGCCGTCGCCGTTCGGGGTGCATGCGGCCGGTGCGGCGTCGACCCCGGGCTGACTGGCGTCCTGGCCGGCGGCATCGGTGGTATCAGACTTGCTCTGCGTATCCGAGTATTTGGCATCGGGTGCGCGCACGCTGGCGTCGCCGAAAGTCACCGAACCGGCGTCGACCGTCGCGCTGCCGCAGGTGCCATCGGTCTTGCATACCCCGGAGGCGCAATCGGCCGCCACGTGGCAGGTCGCCACCTCGGCAGAGCCGCACGCCGTGACTACGAAGGCGAAGACGAGTCCGCCCCTGCGCACGGCAGCTCGCATGGTCGTCGCCGTCCCGTCCGCATCGCTCATGTCCGCCTCGCCAAGGGGTTGCCATTGTGTTGCGGTGCAACATGCACAATCGCCTTGCCTGGCATTGATAGGGCACCGACCTCGACCTGTCAAGGGTCATTTGTTGCGCTGCACAATAAAGCGGATGTTGCGGTGCAATGCAAGGCCTGCTACATCGGAGCCACGGCGGCGCGGGTCGCCAGCGAGGGCACATGGTGATCGTCAAGAAGTACAGCAACCGTCGCCTCTACGACACCGAGGCCAGCCGCTACATCACCCTGGACGAATTGGCCGATCGCGTGCGCAAGGGCACAGATGTCAGGGTGATCGATGCGGCGACCGAGGCCGACCTGACGCAGGCGACGCTGGCCCAGATCATCTTGGAAGGGCGCGGCGCGGCGCACCTGCTGCCGGTGCCGCTGCTGCTGCAGTTGATCCGGATGCAGGACGACGCGTTCGCCGAGTTCTTCGGCCGCTATCTCACCTGGGCGCTGGATGCGTACCTGCGCACGCGCCAGGCTTCGGGCGCGCTCAGCGGGTGGAATCCGTGGCTGGGCGAAACGCTTTCGCAGTTGGGCCGCTGGGCGCCGGCCTGGCCGTTCGGCGGGCACAGCGGCGCGGCGCGGCAGTCAGGTCAGGCGCCGCAAGGAGAAGCGGCGCGGGCGAGCGAGGACCCGCAGCGGCGCGCGCGTGCCCAGGAGCACGCCCAAGCGCCCGGGCAACCAGCGGCGGCCGCGGCGGATCCGCAGTCCTGGCGGCAGCCGGACGACGCCGCGCGCGACGAAGGTCTGGCGGCCTCGCACCGTGCCCACGAGGCGGCGGCCGCTCAGGAACGCGTCCAAGAGTGGATCGATGTCGCGCACCACCGCGGCGGGGAGCCGGCCGAAGCACCGGTTCCACTCGCCGAGATTGCAGCCTTGCGGCAGGAACTCGCAGAGTTGCGGTCGGCGATCACCGCACGGCCGACGCGAGCCACGGCGGGTCGCAAGGCGACGAAGCCGACCGTGCGCAAGTAAACGCCGCGGCGGCATGCTGCGGCTGCGGTGTTGCGGTGCAAGATCGGCGCCAGACTTCGGCCGGGTCGTGGCGATAAGACATCAAAATAACATAGCTATCAAAAAATGTTGCGCCGCAACAAAAACTTCCTTGACACGGTGGGCTGGTGCACCTACCTTGTTCTCACGGTCGGCGGCGCAACGGGCACTGTCGACCACACAATCAACGATCACGATGGCTTCGGTATCGCCGCAGCCGCAGGAGCACTCCATGGCCGACAAGACTGTTTCGCAGGTGCAGCAGGATTCTTCTTCGCATGCGCAGCACAGCGCGACTCCCCAGGCTGCGGCGCCGGCAGCCCAGGCCGCGAGCACGCAGGACGCCGTCCACAACGCCACCCAGGCCGCGACCGCGCAGGCCCGCAAGATGACCGAGGATCAGTTCGCCCGTGTCACCGCCGTGCAGGCCGAGGTCGCGCGCTACGAGCAGCAGGGCGTCGAGCAACTCCTGGCCGCCGTGGACGAGACCGCGCGCCTGACCCGCGCCGGCTTGCAGTGGTACCTCAACGTCTCGACGCAGACCCGTCAGGCGACGATGGACGCGATGCGGCGCACGACCGCGATGTTCACGCCCGCGCAGTAATGCAGAACGCGGCTGGGGTGGACGGTTGCGCGGCGGCTCGAACTGCGCGCAACCGTTCCCACCCCGCCAAACTCCCGGTATCTCAGACCTAGCGGAGCCCGCATGCTGCAACTACTCTCCGGCTCGCCGTCGGATGCGCCGGCCACGGCCCAGACGCCGCGCTGTACCGTGATGACCGATGGTCCCGCGCAACTCTACCGCTTCCACGCCGAAGGGCCCGCACCCTCGGGGCGCCGCCTGCCGGTCCTGCTGGTGCCGTCGCTCATCAACCGCTGGTATGTTCTCGACTTGCGTCCGGGCGCGAGTCTGGTCGAGGCGTTGGTGGCGCGCGGGCTGGACGTGTGGTGCCTGGACTGGGGCCAGCCCGAAGCCGAAGATCGCCACTTCACCTGGGACGACGTGCTGGCTCGGCTCGCGCGCATGGTCCGCAAGGTGCGCACCGAGACCGGCGTCGATCGCGTTGCCCTGCTCGGGTACTGCATCGGCGCCACGCTGGCCGGCATCCATGTTGCGCTGCAGCATGACGTGTCGGCGTTCATCAATCTGGCGGGGCCGTTCGACTTCTCGCGCATCGGCAAGCTCGGGCTGATGACCGACCCGCGCTGGTTCGACGGCGAGGCGATCTCGGCGGCTGGCAACATGACCGCGGCGCAGATGCAGCAGGGCTTCCAGTCGCTGCGGCCGACCGCGCAGATCTCCAAGTGGGTCAATTGGTTGGACAAGGCGCACGACCCAGCCGCGCGCGCGTCGTTTGCTGCCCTGGACGGCTGGGCGAGCGACAACGTGGCCTTTCCGGCCGCAGCGTATGCCACGTGGATCGGCGACTTCTACCAGAAGAACCTGCTGGTGCAGGGGCAGCACTACGCGCGCGGGCGGCGAGTCGACCTGGGCTCGATCGAGTGCCCCGTGCTGACCATCGTGACCGAGCGGGACGAAATCTGTCCGCCAGACGCGGCGTTGGCGCTGAACGAGCGGGTGGCCAGCGTGGACAAGCAGGTGCTGACCGTGCCGGGTGGTCACGTCGGCGCGGTGATCGGTCGCCACGCCAAGGCCAGGCTGTATCCGGCGATCGCGGAATGGCTGCTGGCCAAAGGCTGAACGCAGTTGCAAACGGCGGGCACTGACGCCCCCAACCTGGAGAGATGAACCAATGAACATCAAGGATTTGCGCATCATCGTCACCGGCGGTGCGGCCGGCATGGGTCTGCACTTCGCCACGCGTCTGCACGAAGCGGGCGCTCAGGTCGCCGTCGGCGATGTCGACACCGCGGGCCTGGAGACCTTGCCCCAGGGCATCCACAGGCGTCGGCTGGACGTGGCGAACGAGCAGGATTGCCAGGGGTTCGTGACCTGGGCGGCCGAGGTCATGGGCGGGCTGAACGGCCTGGTGAACAACGCCGGGATCCTGCGCGACGGCCTGCTGGTCAAGAAGGATCGCAACACCGGGGAAGTCACGACGCTATCGGCTGAGAAGTGGCACGCGGTCCTGGCGGTCAACCTGACCGGCGCGACGTTCATGGTGCGAGAAGTCGTGGCGAACATGGCGCGCTCGGGTCAGCGTGGCGTGGTCGTGAACCTGTCGAGCGTGGCGCGGCACGGCAACCGCGGCCAGAGCAACTACGTCGCGGCCAAATCGGCTCTTGCCGCGAATACCGTGACCTGGGCGCGCGAGTTTGCTCCGTTCGGCGTTCGGGTGTGCGCGGTGGCGCCGGGGATGATCGACACGCCGATGACGCGCGGGATGAACCAGAAGGCGCTGGACGCGTTCGTGGCGCAGATCCCGGTCGG
>CAYHHL010000026.1:0-11419 GCA_964356325.1 uncultured Enterobacteriaceae bacterium
ACCGCCGCGATAGCACGGTGTGGCGGCGGTGGTCAACGCGCCCGCTGCGGCCGGCCAAAAACGCACACGGCGGCCAGGACCACTCGATCCCGCCGCCGCGTGCTCGTTCCCTAGGGAATCTGCTTACTTGGCCGGAGCCGCAGCAGGAGCTTCAGCCGGAGCCGCGCCGGGAGCCGGAGCCGCGCCGGGAGCCGGAGCCGCACCAGCAGCCGGGGCCTCGCCCGGGGCGGGGGCCGCGCCACCTTCGGTCGGGGTCGGCGCGCCCGGGGCGCCCTGAGCCGCAACCTGGGCCTTCATCATCGCGGCGAGGAGACGGCCGGTCAGCGGCGCGATCTTCTCCTTGGCGTAGCCTTCCAGCTCCTTGTTCTCGGCCTCGGTCAGCAGCTTGCGCAGGGCCTCGCCCTCGGACTTCATGCCCTCGGCCTGGGCCTTGAACTTGTCGCCGATGCCCTTGATCTTGGTCTGGTCGCTGCCAGCGGCCTCAACTTCGGTCGTCATCTTCTCGAGATCGCCGGCCATGCGGTCGATGAGCGCCTTGGCCTTGTTCAGGTTCTCGGCGCCGACGACGGCGACGGCGGCATCCGCGCCCGCGGCGGCACCGGCAGCGGCTTCGGCAGTCGGGGCGGGTTCTTCGGCCTTCTTGCAGCCACCGGTGACGAGCACGGCGCCGATGAACGAAACGGCAACGAGGCCACGGATCTTGCGCTGGAACATTCGATTCTCCTTGAGATAATCTGGATGAGCGGGGACGGCTGCGATGTGCAGCAGGGGCACAGTTCGCGGGACTCGACCCGCCGGAAGCCCTGGCCACGCAACACGAAACGAGTGCGCGCGAAGGGGCTTCTACAAAAAAGGAAACGGGAAGGACCTTGCGATCCTTCCCGCCTCGATGCAGTTTACCCCAGTATCACTACCGAGTTCTGCGACGGGACCCGAGCGGTCCCGCCTGGGCTTACTTCGCGGCCGGCGCTTCGGCGGGCTTGGCAGCCTCGCCAGCGGCGGGGGCAGCGGCCGGGGCAGCGGCCGGGGCGGCCGGAGCAGCGGCGGCGGGCTCGGCAGCCGGGGCAGCCGGGGCAGCCGGGGCAGCCGGGGCAGCCGGGGCGGCGGGAGCGGCCGGGGCAGCCTCAGCGGCCGGAGCCGGAGCAGCGACGGGAGCAACAGCGGCGGGCTCAGCGGCCTTGGCGGGCTCGCCTTCCTTCACGGCCTCGCCTTCCTTCTTCTCTTCGCCAGCCGCGGCGGCGCCTTCAGCGGGAGCCTCGGCCTTCTTCTCGCAACCAGCGAGACCAACGGACAGACCCAGAGCCGCGACAGCAAACATCATCCGGTCGAAACGCAACATGAGCTTCATCTCCTGCAAGTCGGGGAACGGCTCAACCAGCATACTGCTTTGCATGACTCTCTGGATTCGCACCAGAAGACCCGCAGCACTGCTTCAGCCACCAGTCCGAGCCAGAACAGCAAGACGCCACTCTGACAAGACACCGGCGGCCCTGACTCTCTCAGGTTGAGGTCTACCTGTCCAAACGGCACCGATACCGCGTAGGCAGGCGTTACCACCAAGCTCGCGGTATGTTAGTGGAGTCCGAACCAGTGTCAATACGGATTGCGCGTTCGCTCCGCAAGTGCTGCCCCAAATGCGCGCGCATACGGTGGATTTTTACCATTGGCGCCCGTTTCTGCTGGCAGCGGCGCCCGAGCCCCCGCGGTTGTCGTCCGCCGCGACCTGTGCTTGGATGCGACCGCCGCCCGCGCGGATGTGCTTGAAAGGAGACACGATGGCTCTGTTCGAACTCGACGCTCCCTATGCTCCGGCCGGCGACCAGCCCGCCGCGATTGCCTCGCTGATCGAAGGTTTGCAGCGTGGCGATGCGTCCCAGGTCCTGCTCGGCGTCACCGGTTCCGGCAAGACCTTCACTATGGCCAATGTCATTGCGCAACTGCAACGCCCCGCGCTGATTCTCGCGCCCAACAAGATCCTCGCGGCCCAGTTGCACGCCGAGTTCAAGGCGCTGTTCCCAAAGAACGCAGTAGAGTATTTCGTCAGTTATTACGACTACTACCAGCCGGAGGCCTACGTCCCGTCGACCGACACGTACATCGAGAAGGACTCGATGATCAACGACCAGATCGATCGCATGCGCCACGCCGCCACCTTTGCCCTGCTCGAGCGCCGCGACGTCATCATCGTCTCCTCGGTTTCCTGCATCTACGGCATCGGCGCGGCAGAATCCTACATGGGAATGCGGATTCCGCTCGCAGTCGGGCAAAAACTCCGTCGCGACGATCTGCTGCGAAAACTCGTCGACGTGCAGTACGAACGCAACGACATGGAACTCGTGCGCGGCAATTTCCGGGTGCGCGGCGATGTCATCGAGGTCCAGCCGGCTTACCACGACGACCGGGCGGTGCGGATTTCCATGTGGGGCGACGAGATCGAGCGCCTGGAGTGGATCGATCCGCTGCGTGGTCATGTGGTTGCCAAGACCGACGAGTTGGCGATCTACCCGAACTCGCACTACGCGACGCCCCCCGAATTGCTGACGCGGGCGGTGACGACGATTCGCGACGAACTGGACCTGCGCCTGGTCGAACTGAAGGCGGCCGGCAAGCTGCTCGAGGCGCAACGTCTGGAACAGAGGACGATGTTTGACCTGGAGAACCTGCAGTACCACGGTTTTTGCAGCGGCATCGAGAACTACGCGCGGCACCTGACGGGGCGCGGGCCGGGCGAGCCGCCGCCGACGCTCGTGGATTACTTTCCCAAGGACTTCCTGACGTTCCTGGATGAATCGCACGTCATGGTCGGCCAGATCGGTGGCATGTACCGCGCCGACCGGTCGCGCAAGGAGACGCTGGTCGACCACGGCTTTCGCCTGCCGAGCGCGACCGACAACCGCCCGTTGCGCTTCGAGGAATTCATGGAGCGGACCTTCCAGCGCATCTACGTTTCAGCCACGCCGGGCGATTGGGAACTGCAGCAGACCGAGGGCGTCGTGGTCGAGCAGGTGGTGCGGCCGACGGGTCTGGTCGATCCCGAGATCGAGGTGCGCCCGGTCGGCAGTCAAGTTGATGATCTACTGGGTGAAATTCGCATCCGCGCGGCCAAGAGCGAGCGCGTGCTGGTGACGACCCTGACCAAGCGCATGGCCGAGCACCTGACCGAGTACTACGACGAACTGGGCGTGCGGGTGCGCTACATGCACAGCGACGTCGAAACCTTGGAGCGCATCGAGCTCATCCGGGCGCTGCGGGCGGGCGATTACGACGTTCTGGTGGGCATCAATCTGCTGCGAGAAGGCTTGGACATTCCCGAGGTTTCGCTGGTTGCCATTCTCGATGCCGACAAAGAGGGCTTTTTGCGATCACGGCGTTCGCTCATCCAGACCATCGGGCGGGCGTCGCGCAACGTCCAAGGGCGGGTGCTGCTGTACGCGGACCGGATGACCGACTCGATGCGCAGTGCCATCGATGAGACGGAACGCCGTAGAATCAAGCAGATGGCGAACAACATCGAGCACGGCATCACGCCACGCAGCACCGGATCGGCGAGCCAGCCTGGGCCGATCCCGGGCGCCAAATTCGCGCCGGCAGCGCTGGCTGTGGCGGGGCGCGGCAAGGGCGAACTGGAGCGCGAGATCACGCAAGTACGCAAGGCGATGAAGGAAGCCGCGGGAAGGCTGGAATTCGAGGAGGCGGCGCGGCTGCGCGATCAAGCCAAGGCGCTGGAGCAGTTGCTGTTGGCTGTGGGTTAGGGCTTGGGGCTCCGGCTCAGGGCAGGGACGTCCGCTCCCTGCGGTCGCTACACGCCCTGCCCGTTTTCGAGGAATCGGAGCTATCCGCTCCTCGCCCCTCGAAAACGGCCACGGCCACGGCCACGGTCACGGTCACGGTCACGGTCACGGTCACGGTCACGGGTTCGGGTTCGGGAATCGGGTTCGGGAATCGGGTTCGGGAATCGGGTTCGGGCGAAGGCAGAAGCGCGACTACAAGACCTCAGCCTCCAAGAAGTCCTCGATCACCATGCCCGGATCCTCGCGGTCCAGCACCGGCTTCAGTTCGTCGCTGCCGAACACGTCGATGTAGCGCTGCCATACGCCCCCGCACAGCCGATCCCACTTGCAAGTACCGCAGATTTCCTTGGGTTTGACGCGCTCGGGATCGGATACCCGGCCGCCGCTGAAGTCGCCGTAGATATCGTAGTGATCCAAGTAGATGGGCATCACGCACGGCGGTACGCAGCACGACTGGCTCGTCTCCACGCGCAGACCGGTTCGCCGGCCGAGCTCGAACGCGGCGGCAAAGGGCTCCACGCACTCGGTAAACTTTGCCAGCAGCGGCTGGTTCAGCCAGGCGTTGCCGCGCGGCATCGCATAGCTGAACTGCAGGCGGGTGAGCCGCGCCCCGTAGCGATTCCAGGCCCACTGAGCAAAGGCCGGGACTTGCGCGAGGTTGGGCCGCATCACCACGCAGGTGATTTTCACCCGGAAGCCGAGTTCCACCGCGCGATCGATGGCGACGATCTTGGCCGGCAGACGACCCTGGTCCGGATGATCGATCATCAGCGCCGAAAGGCCAGGTTCGGTCGCATGCAGGGAAAAGCCGATGCCCAGGCGATCCCTATAGGGCAGGTAGGCTTCCAGCGCGCCCGGAACCGCGAGCGCCACGCCGTTGGTTTGGATGATGATGTCGCGCGCGCCGCGATCGTAGACCTGCTCGACCATGTGCGGCAGGGACTTGACCAGCGTCGGCTCGCCGCCCGAGAAGATGACCTGGATGAGCGAGTCGACCGGCAGATCGGCCAGGATCGCTTCGACGGTCTGCTTGGATTCGACGATGTTCGCGTTGCCTTCCGTGGCGTTGCAAAACACGCACTTCTCGTCGCAATGGTCGGTCACGCGCACGTACAGCTTCTTGCCGGGCGAGACCTCGAGGTAGCTGTCCCGGTCCGGTTCCCGAAACGCTTGCTGCAGCTCGCTGGCGTTCAGCCCCAGCCGCGTCACCGCGCTTTCGAGCCGATCCAAGACGAGCGCGAGCAACTCCGCGTCATCCTTGACGTAATCCTGACCTCGGTACGAGACCACCCAGTGCGGGCCGCGCAGGAACGCCGCGCCCTCGTCGCGAGGCCTCAGAAGTACGGCGAAATCGCGAATCGGCGAGAGATCCAGGCGGACGTGATCGCCCTCCAGTTCCCACCGGGCAATCTGGGCGCGACCGAGCTGAGCTCCCGACACCAGTTGCGCCGCAGTCAGCAGCGCGCGCAAGGCGTCCTGGTTCAACTCGGCCTGATGATCAGGTTTGGCAATGACGGCGCGGCTGAGAATTCCCATGGTCGCGAGGATGCCAGCCCGCCGCCGCTTGCGCTACACGCTCTTGCCGCGGGCCTTGCTCAACGCGTGCCACCGGGTCGCCGGCGCCCGTCCGAGCCGAATCCGCCGCAGCAGCACGTCGACCAGCAGCAGGAACAACGCCAGCCGCGCCAGTTCCGGCCACAGCCAGGTCTGATCCCGGTGCACCAGGCCACGATCGTCCAGCCAATCCGCGGGCTTGGAATCGAGACGACCCCCTGTCGCCAGGACCAGGAGTTCGAGCCCCTTTGCGCCCGGATCGGCCAGCCGGTACTCGTCCGGGTACGGATGCACCGCGGTAGCACGCCCAGAGGCCAGCACCGGTTTTTCCGGAGCCGCCCGCAGCGTCGCGAGCACGTCGTACGGCCCGAGTTGATCGAGCGGCACCGTGGTTTCGTAGCGACCGACCGCCACTTCGGGCAACACCCACGTCACCTTGGTACCATCTGGGCGCTGGATTTCCGCTGTGCCCGTGAGGCCTTGCATGTAGCCGTCGTCCTCGTCGACCGCGTCTACTGCCACCCGCAGCCGATCGCGCTCGCGCAGTAGTTGCACGGCCACCTGCGCGCCCAGCGTTTCCTTCATCAAGTCGCGAACCATCTGCCGCGCCAGCACGGCGTAGCCCGGCCAGTCGAGCCACGCCGCCGCCCAACGGTTCTTCAGATCGCTTGTCCACACCGTGACTTTGCCTTCGCCCAGCCTCCAGCGCACCAGCAGCGGCGCGCCAGTCGAAGTGCGCAGGATCTCCTCGGCTCCAGGGCGCGGCTTGGTCGGCAGGAACCCCGAGAGCGGCGGCGCCTGCTCCACATGGACGCCGCGCAACAGATCGATGCGGCCCAGACCGCCGACCAGCCGCGGCCGCACCGCCTTCTCGATGACCGACTGTCCGGCGATGAGCTTGGTTTCCTTCACGAAGATGCGCGGCAACGTCTCGGGCCGATCGGTGAAGTACGCGCGCCCCCCGCCGCGATCGGCGATGCTTTCGAGCAGGCTACGGTCGATGTCGGTGCCCACGCCGACGCTCGAAACCGTGATGCCGGACTTGCGCATCTGCCTGACCAGAGAGTCGATTCCCTGCCTGGGCGCCTGACCGTCGGTCATGACGATGACGTGCTTGACCTTGGCCTGGGTCTGCAACAGCGTTTGGTAGGCTTGATCGAGCGCCGGATAGATGTGCGTGCCACCCGAGGGCTGCAACTTGCCGATGTCTGTATCGATCCGATAGCTGTTGCTGGCCCGCTGCAGCCGCACCGCCACGCGCGCTTCACTGTCGAAGGCGATGACGCCGATGCGGTCCTCGCCCGAGAGCGCCTTGGCTGTCGCGCGCGCCGCTTCCTTCGCCAGTTCCATCTTGGCGCCCTGCATCGAGCCCGACTTGTCGATGCACAGCATGAGCGCGAGCGTCGGCGCCTCCACCGAACTCTCGACGTCCATGCGCACCGGCAGCGTGTGCTTGTCCAGGTAGGTGTCCTGATAACCACCCGATCCCAAGCTATTTTCACCACCGACGACCAGGAGCCCGCCGCCCTGGCGCACGTAACTGTCGAGATTGCGCATGTCGCCATCGGTCAGCAGCGGCACGCCGGTCGAGGACACGCGCGGCACGTCGGAGAGCACGATGCCTTGGAAACGTTGCAGACCGCCCAGCGAGCGCGGTAGACCGTCGGCCGGCAGCGCCTCCACCTCGAAGTCGTCGATGAGGGCCCGCACCAGGTACTGCGCTTGACCTTGCGCGCCCTCGACGTAAAGGATCTTGGGCCGTTGCTGCACGATCACGCGCGATCGCAACTGGTTGTTGCCGGCAAAGCGGTCCTGGCCGGCCACCATCGCGCAGCTTGCCGCCAGTTCAGCCGGGCCGCCGGTGCGCAACCGCAGTTCGCCCAACTCCAAACGCGTCAGCCCGGCCGGCACTTGGCGAGTCACCGCGGCGGGCGTCTGATCCCCTGAATGCACGCGGCATTGCAAAGTGGCAGGCGCCGTCGAGCGCACGCTGACCGCCACCGGGAAGGGCACGCCGGCGCGCACCGTCTGCGGCACCTCGATCTTCTCGACCACGACCTCGCCCGAGGCCGGAAACGCTGGCAATGCCGGCAGATCGACGCGCACGCCGGCCGCCTTCAACGCCGCCACGAGTTCGGTCGCCTCGCCTCGCGTTTCGATGCCGTCGCTCCAGATGACCACCTGGGGCACGCTGTGACCGTCCACGATGCCCAGAGCCACGTTCAGCGCGCCGGCCAGATCGGTATCGCGGCCGGTGGCCGGATCGCGTTGCAGGGTCGGTAGTTCCGTCGCCGTCACCGCCCAGGGCAAACGAACCGCGCGACCATCGAAGAGCACCACGGAAACGGCTTGCACTTCCCGGGCTTGCGCTTGGTTTGCCGGACGGGCCCGCTCACGCCGCCGCGCCTCCTCGGTCGATGCCTGCACGCCCTGGGCCGCCGCCTTCAACAACGCGTCCGGCACCGATTCCGACCGATCGATGAGGTGCACCACCTGGGCGCGCCGCGGTTGCTCGCGCAACACCCGGGGCCCGGCCGCCGCCACCGCCAGCGTCACGATCAGGCTCATGCGCACGAGAATCTGTAGGCCCTGCTGCCACTTCGGCAGGTCTGTCAGGCTCCATGGCAGGCCCAGGGGCACGAGCCAGGCCAGGCCCGCGAGCCACAGCCAGTGCGGCCGCGCCAGAGAAATCCCTTGTGGATCCAGGCGGATCAGCAGCCGCGGCGCGAGGTCCGCAAGCCAGACCGCGACCAGCCCGCCCACCGCGAGCCACGTGGCGATCCACAACAAGCGCGCAGGCTTGCGACCGATCATACGGTCCTCCGGCGCAGGTAGGTGAACCATTCGAGAGCCAGCACCGCCAGCGCGCCGAGCAGCAGCAGCGCCCACAGCGGTCGATCGCTTTGCGTCACCGCGATCGCGCGCCTGGGCAATTCCCGCCATGCCGGGGCAAGTACTCGCACCAACGACGGATCTTCGCTTGCGGGCAGCGCCGTCGGCCGCGCGAGCTCCTTGCCGTCGGTCGCGGTCCACACGTGCACACCCTGGATTTCACTCGAAGCCAGCAGTTGGCTCCCGGAAGTGCGCGCGGGTCGAGGCGGCTGCCCGGGTGCGCGCCAGGTCCAGCGCAGCCCTTCGGCCGGCGTCTCGATCGCCCAGGATCGACCCAGTTCCAGAGGCGCTACCATGGGTTGGTCCACGCCCGTCAGCCAGTTCACCGCATTGCCCAGCAGGATCGGCAGGGCGTACCGCGCGGTCATGTCGGTCTCGCGCAGGTCGATGCCCCAGTCGATCGAACGCGCCGTGCCTTGTCGCGCCGTCATCACCGCCCCGTTCGGCCGCGCCGCCGCCAGGACCACGTCGCCAGGCTGCGGCTTGAGCACGCGCACGAAGTCGAAGTTCGTGTCCTGGAAGCTGACGCCAGCCATCAGCGGATGATCTCCGGCTCGCACCATGATTTCAGGGCCTTGCAGCCAGCCTTTCTGGTCGCTGGCGGTCGGGCGCAACAGCAGGCGCAAACCGGGCGTGCCTTCGGGCAGCGGCGCGTCGACCTGATCCAAAAGCACGAGATCGATGCCGTGCTTGCCGTGATCCGCGGCCCGAAACGCCTCGGGCTGGTACGCCGCGGGCTCCACGGTCTGCACGCGCACCCGATCCATCGCCCGCAATGCCGCGATCAGGAAGGTGTTCGGTTGCACGCCTGGCACGTCGGCGGCCATGTCGCCCACCAGCAGCACGTTCACGGCCTTGCGCTCGGCAAGCACCGCGTAGCCCACGTCGTCATAGCTCGCGCGATCGCGAAACGTGGGGTCTTGACTGCGGATCCGCACGGCGAAACGGGGCGCCAGCAGATCGACGCCGGCCAGCGTTTGGGTCGACAGGCCGGGCGGCAACTGCACGGGCTCGACGCGCCGCAACGCCGCTTCCGCCGTGAAATCCTGGGCCGATTGCGCCGTCGCCGAATTGGCCACCAGCAACTGTCCGGCAATCTGGCGCTCGCTGGAGTTGCGCACCAGCACCGTCAGCGTGCCACGGTCGGGATCGCCGGCATCGGGGCGCACGCGCACTTCCAGCACGGCAAGATCCTCCAGCGTTTGCCCGGGCTTGGGGCCGACGTGCAGCGATTGCACCAGCGGCGTCGCGTCCTGCGCCAGATCAGCCAGCGGCGTGCCCCCGTCGCTCGCCAGCACGAGATGCGGTTGCGATCGGCCGTCCAGCGCTTCCTTGCCCGCGGCGTGGGCTCGCACGAGATCCAGGCCGCCGTCATGGGGTTGCAACTCGTACAGCGCCTTGCGCAACGCCTGGCGATCGCTGCCCCAACCGGCCTGCACTTCCGCGTGACCCGAGGCCGCCAGCAGCAGGAATCTCGTGTCTACGGGCGATTTCTCCACGAGTTGCCAAGTCTTGTCGATGGCTTCCTGCAGGCGCGAGGGCGGCAGTCCGTCGGCCAGCTTCTGACCCTGACCGTCGCGCGTGGCCATCGAGGCCGACCGATCGACGATCAGCACCACGTGCGGCACTGGCAGCACCGGCGTCGCCTTCAGCTGGGCCGGCTGGGCCGAGCGCCACAGCGGTTCACCCAGGGCCGCTACCAGCAGGCCGGCGATTGCCAACATCAGCAGCAAGGACAGCCATCTGCGCCACTGCCGGCCAAAAACCCGGGCCTGCTGCTCGGCCAGCACGCGCTGCCACAGCCCACCGAACGGCACTTCGACGCGCCGACGCCGCGGCCGCAGCAGGTACAGCAGCACCAGCCCCAGGGCCGTGAGCCCAGCGAGCCAGGCCAACTGGCGCAGTTCGGTCATCCGAGGAAGCCTCCGGCGCGAAACACCTTCATCACCACTTCGTCGAAAGGCAGGCTGACGTCGACGTGCAGGCAGCGGGCGCCGACTTGCCGGGCAGCGCGTTCGATTTCCTCGGAAAACTGTTCGAAAGCATGGCGATAGCGGATCATCATCGCGGGCGTCAGGACGATCTCGCGCACTTCGCCGGTTTCGATGTCGACCAGCGAGAGATCACCTTGGACGTCGGCGTCGAGCAGGGTCCGATCGGTCAGGTGCAGCACCATTGGCTCGAATCCGCGCACCGAGAGATCACGCAAGCTGTCGCCCAACCCCGTGGGATCGTAGAAGTCGCTGATCAGGACCGCGAGCCCCCGCCGAGGCTGATGGCGCGTGAAGGCCTCGATCGACTGGCGCAACGCGGTCTTGCCCGCGGGCTGGATGGCCGACAGCGTGCGCAGGATGCGGAAGAACTGCTGCCGACCGCGCAAGGGCCGCATCGGCGGCGACGAGGTCTCGCCAAACGGCACCACGGCGACGCGATCCAGGTTGGACAGCGCGATGTAGGAGAGCGCCGCCGCGACCTGCAGCCCGCGATCGAGCAGGTGGACGTTGCCTTCGGGAGCCATCGCCATCGATGCCGAGCGATCTATCAGGAACCACACGGAAAGATCCTCTTCCTCCTCGTACTGGCGCAATTGCAGGCGCTCAGTGCGGGCGAACAGGCTCCAGTCCAGGTTCTTCGGATCGTCGCCCGGCTCGTAATCGCGGTGATCGGCGAACTCCATGCCGCTGCCCACTTTCTTGGCACGGCGGTGGGCGCGTTGCCCGGAACTGTTCATGCGCCGGGCGAGCAGGGCCAATTGCTCGACGCGGCCGAGGAAGCCTGCGTCGAACAAATCGCTGCGGATCGCTGACTTCGCTGCTGGGTCGTCGCTCAAGCGGACTCCTTCAGCGCGCGGTCTTGTCGAGTTCGGCGAGCATCTGGTCGATCACGTGATCGGTCTTCACGCCGTCGGCCTCCGCGTCGAAGTTCAGCAACAGGCGGTGGCGCATCACCGGGCGGGCCAGGGCTTTGACATCCTCCACCGCGGCGTTCGCGCGCCCTTGCATCAGCGCCCGCAGCTTGGAGCCGATGACCAACGCCTGCACCGCGCGCGGACTCGCCCCGCCGCGCAGGTATTGTTTGGCCGCCTTCAAGCCACCGTGCGACCCCGACACCAGTTTCACCGCGTAATCCGTGACATGGTGAGCGATCGGGCAACCCAGGGCGAACTGCGAGATCTCCAGGAT
>CAYHHL010000026.1:11519-39293 GCA_964356325.1 uncultured Enterobacteriaceae bacterium
GACTGGGTCTTGGGCGTCGCGCGGTTGATCTCGTCGGCAAGCAAGACGTTGGTGAACACGGGGCCTTTCTGGAACTGGAACGACCGCCCGCCATTCGGATCGTCGATCAGCAGTTGCGACCCGACGATGTCCGAGGGCATGAGATCAGGGGTGAACTGGATGCGCGAGAAATCCAGGTGCACCGCCGCCGCCAGCGAGCGCACGAGCAAGGTCTTGCCCAAGCCCGGCACGCCTTCGAGCAGGACGTGGCCGCCAGCGAGCATGCCGACCAGCACTCCCTCGACGATTTCCTCTTGCCCGACGATGACCTTGGCCAGTTCAGCGCGCAACGCAGCGAGGCTGGCCGACATCGAGCTCATCTGGTGCTGCACGTCGGAAGCTGTCGATGGAACGGCGGTCTGGGTCATGCGCTGGCCTCTGAGCCCGAACCGGGCGATGGATAACGTCTGAGTGTATCGGTTGATTCGCCAGTCATGCCCGAACCCGAACCCGAACCCGAACCCCGAGCCGGAGCCGGAGCCGGAGCCGGAGCCGGAGCCGGAGCCGGAGCCGAACCCGTCACCGAGGTCTTATCTGCTCGAAGTACCTTCGGACCAACGCCCGCCGCCCCGCCGGCAGATGCTCCTTGTCGAGCATCTCCTCCGCGACTTCACTATACTCCACGAACACTTGCCGCCAACCGCGGTGCGCAAAGCCCTTCTGGGCGGCGTCGCTGAACGTCTTCTTGGTATCGGGACCGCTGCCCTGCTGGCCCTGCAGGTGTTCGGACCGACCCGCGCCGTTGGCCTTGGTTGCCTTGGCGTCGTCGCCTTTCCTGCCCGGTCCGTCGCCCTCGCCCTTGCCACCATCGCCTTCCTGACCGCCCTTGCCCTTCATGCTCGTGCCGGCTTCGGTGGCTTCCTCGCGCATTTCTTCCCAGCGGCTCTTGTCGCCCAGGTTGCCGCGTCCCAGCTTGAACGGCTTTTTCTTGCCGCCGCCTTTGCCTGGCTGTTTGCCGGCGCGACCCGACTTGGGCTCGCTGGGATCTCCTTCATTCGCTTGAGGTTCGTTCTCGGAATCGGCGCTGTCCTGCTCCGCTCCGTCCTCGTCGTCCTTTTCGCCCTTCTGGCCCTTGCCCAGCCGCGACTTGCCTTGCTTGTCACGGGCTTGCTGCTCACGCGACGGCTTGTCCCGACCCGGCTCGCCCGCTTGACGCTGCTGTTGATCGCCCTGCTGGCCGGCCCGCTCCAACGCCTCTTTGAGGTCGCGCATCCTCGCCTCGCCCATGCGCTGGGCCTGCCGAGCCTGCTGGTCCTGGCTTTCACGGCGCAATTCGTCAGACGCGCCCCGCATCGCCTGCTTCATCTGTTCCTTCAAGGCCTTCTGCGCCGGAGACTGCGGCCCGCCTTCGCCCTGCTTGCCGCCCGGCGACTTGCTGCCCGACGCCTGCTGCTGCTGCCTGCGCAACTCGTCCGCCGCCGCCTTGGCCCCGCGCTCCAGGCGTTCTACCCGGCGCCCCGCCGCCTCCGGATCGCCGTGCTCGCGTTTCAGCTGCTCCAACTCGTGCTTGGACTGGCTCAGCCGCTCCTGGTCCGGACGCGACAACCCGCCTTCGGACGCCCGCTTCTGCTGCAGGCGATCGATCCGTTCCGCCAGTTGCTTGAACTGTTCTGGCACCTTGCGATCGCCCAGGCTCTTGGCGAACTTCTCCAGCGCCTTGACCCACTTCTCCAGTTCCTGGTCGCTCATGTCCTTGGCGCCCAACTTCTCCGCCAGTTTCGCCAATGCGTCCAGGTCCTTCTCCGCCACGGCCTTGTCCAGCGCCTGCTTGTCCTCGCCTTCCGGCAAAGCCTTGGCCGCCTCCTTGGCCGCCTCCAGCACCGCGTCGCGCACCGCTTGATCCTGCTGCCGTTGCGCCTCCGCCTTGGCTTCCGGAGCCAACGGCGGCGCGGCTTCCTTCTTGGATTCGTTTAGCATGTCAGCTAGTTGTGCGACATGGGGCTTCATCGCCTCCAGTTCCGCCAGCCGCTCCAAGGCCTGCCGCTTGTCCAGCTTGCCGTCGCGCACGCCCTGCACGACATCGCGCACTTGCGTCAGCCACTGCCGCGTGGCCTCGTCGCGCACTTGCGGCAGGATTTCGTCCAGCAGGCGCACGTCCGCCTGTAGCAGCTTGGCCGCGTCCTCGCCCATCAGGTCGGCAGCACTGCGAAACCCTCGAGGTCCTTGCGGAAGTCCCGCCGCCACGCCCGATGCCGGTCCGGTCTGCCCTCCGGTCCAAGTCGTCAGCCACGGCGTCGGCGCCGCTACCACCACGGCGAGTGCCACCACCGGCAGCCAGGCCCAGCGCAAGGACAGCGGCGCGCGCCATGGCAATATTTTTGTAAGATCGAGATCTTGCGCCAGACGGACCGCCGCCGCCGCTTGCACGTCCACCCACGGATCGTCGCGATCTTGAGCCGCGAGCCATAGCGCGGTCGCCAGCCGATCTTGGCCATGCGCCAGGTCGTCGAGCTGCCGCGCCGTCGCCAGCCAGGGCCGCCGCTGCCACGCGATCGCGACCAAGGCTACCAGCCCAGCCGCCACCAGAACGAAAAGCGCAGGTAGATCGAGATGTTGCGGCCACAATCCCAGGCGCGTCGCCCCCACCGTCGGCGCGGCGATCAACGCGAGCACCGCACAGGCCGGCACCACCCGGTTCAGCGCCGTCTGCAGCCACAATCGGCGGCGGGCATTGGCAACCACCTGCAACACTGGGGCAATCCGGTCGCGCCGTGGCTGGGGCAGCCGCCCGGGACTCGGGTCGCGCAAGGGTTCGGCAGGTCGCAGAGGGTCGCGCGGCAACGGCAGTCCTCGCGCCGGCGGCGGACCACCGGGCTACAGCAGCAACAGTACGTGACCAACACTACCGGGCGCGAGGCTGTTCCGCCACGGCAGGGCACGTTGACTGGACTTGGACGTTCGAAACGGGCGTTGGATTCACTGGCCGTGCCAACGGGGCCCGGGTCAGCGGTGGCGGCGCGCCTTGACGGGCACGGGCGCTTCGCGGGCGGCGAGACGCTTGGCCTTGGCCGACGCCGGGACATGCAGCTTGGCTTTCCCATGGTGGATCGCGACCTTGGCGGGGTGCCTGACGCCGTGTCCGACCACGTGCTTGCGCTCGATCCGCCGCGGTTTTTCCAGCTTCTTCTGGGTCGTCCCCTCGGCCTGCGCAGTCTTGACCGCCACGCTCGCCACGCGCACCGCTTTGGTCTGGCTGCTCGACCGGCTCTGCGCCGTCGAAGGCGGCTCGGTGGGCGATTCGTCTTGCACTGGCACGGGCTTCTGGCTCAGGCCGAACGCGTGCAAGGGCTCGCCATCGTACAGGTTGCGATACACGGCGATGGTCGAGAGCACGCGCTTGGCGTAATCCCGCGTCTCCCGGAACGGAATCGCTTCCACGAACAGGTCCATCGGCCAGTCGCCGCGCTGCTTGCGCCACCGCCCGACCGCGCCGCCGCCCGCGTTGTAGCCCGCCGCCATCTGCGCTTCCCGGTCGAACCGATCGAGCAGGGCCCGCAGGTAGCGCGCACCGAGCCGCACGTTCACCGCCGGTTGGCGCAGCGTCGTGGCATCTGCTGTCAAACCAAGGGGTTTAGCCATCGCCTGGGCGGTCGGCAGGATCAACTGCAGCAGGCCAATCGCCGCGGCGTGCGACTCGACCCGCGCATTGAAGCCCGATTCCGAGCGGCAGATCGCCCACACGACGGCGGGTTGCAGCTTGAACTCCTTGGCGGCGTTTTCGATCAGCGTGCGGAATGCGCGCGGGTAGGCCAGTTCCCAGGCAGCCCGGTTGGCGTCGGTCGGGTAGGCCGTTGCGTATTTCCGCAGCAGATCCCGGCCTGTGGCGTGCGAGGCCACGAACCGTCCAGCCTCGGCGTCCAGGGCGGAACGGGTCCACGCGCCACCCGGATCGCCCGCTGTCCAGCGTGCTGCCGCTTCGACGTCGCGACCCAGCCCCAGCACGTCCAGCTCATCCCCGGCTTCGTCGTGCCAGCCCAGCATTCCAAGCAGGCGGGCGCGCTGCACGCCCTGATCCAGCAGCAGCTTGGCGTCCACGACCGGTCCGCACGGCTCGGCCGAAGCCGCCGCCAGATCTGCGGCTTGCCCATGGGTTGCCAACAGTTGCGCTTGGGCCAGGGTCGCGTAGTAGGCCAGGGGATGCCGTTCTACGACCCGCCGCCAGCGCGCCTGGGCCTCGTCGGGCTTGTCCATGGCTTGCAGCGCACGTCCGGCGAAGTAGTCCGCGCGACCGCGGGCCCAGTCGCGATCGTCGTAGCGCGCTTGCCGCGTGCCCGGGGCATCCTGATCGCGCAGGCTCACCTGGCGGTCCAGAATCGGTAGTGCTTCCTTCCATTTGCCGGCGACCATCCGCTCCATGGCAAAGCGCCAGGTCACCACGTCGACGATATCGCGCTCGGCATAGTCCCGCGCCGACGTCATGCCATGCTGTTGGAACAAGGCCAGAGCTTCCGGAGACTTCGCGAGCAGGAGCAGGGTCTTCGCATCATCGGCATCCTGTCCTTGCAGGCCGGCATCGACCGCGCGCTTGAGCACCGTCGCGCCGTCGGCCTTGCCCTGCAGCAACAGCGAGCGACCGTGGCGATAGGCGATCTGGCCGGGACCGAGTGGATCCTCGTCGACCTGCAGTGCCGCGACTTCCTTGGCGTCACAGCCCTTGGCCAGCGTTTCGTACAGGGCGGTGGACTTGTCGAACTCGGCCTTGCGATCGTGCGCCTTGGCCTGCCAGGACCGGGCGTGGCAGCGCACTGGCGCACTCGCGTGTTTGTCCTCGGCCAACGCCTGGAACGCCGGAATCGCGCGGGCATAACGCCGCCGCTGCGCCGTGTAGACCAGGGCGTCGAGCACCGCTTGCGCATCTTGCGGACGCTGCGCAAGTCGTTGTTGCCAAGAGGAATCCGTCGAACCGGTGAGAAAATCGACCGCTTCTTCCGCTTGTGCCGACTTGGCGTTGACCAGCAGGTCGCGCGCGATCTGGACGGCTTCGTCCTCGCGACCGCGGGCGTGGGCCAGACGCATCCGTTCCGCGGCGACGCGCCGGCCGAGCGAGGTGCCTTTCTGGGGCGCCACCCGGTCGAGTTCCGCTTGTGCTTCGGATAGTTGGTTGGTGCGACGCAGCGCCCGGGCGCGCAGGAGGCGCAGTGCCGGGTCGTCGCGATCCTTGGCCAGCGCCAACACGACGTGGGGCAGGTTGCGGTCTTCTGCGCGCGCACAGAGGAATCGCAACGCCGCGAGACCCAGGCTCGGATGCGTCACAGCCACCCGGGCGGCGGCAATCGCCCCCGGCTTGTCGCCCGAGGCCATGCGCAACTGCGCCAACAGAAAGGCGAACAGCGTGCGCTCTGCTGTGGGCTTGTCGCCGTAGGCCCGCCAAGCGACTTCGGCACGGGCCGCGGCGTCGACGTAGCGACCGTCACGGTACAGCTCGATCGCCTGGCGCGCAGCGTCCTGCTGGAACGGGTTGAGCAGCAGACCGAGCGGTGCATCCCCATGAAAGGACGTGTTGATCTGCAACGGCGCCGGCGTCTTGGCCACCTGATCGCGATCGACGGCCCACTCCGACGGCAGGTCGGCTGGAATCCCGAAGGCAGTCAGCCACGTGGGCAGCGAAGGAGGCGGACCTCCGGCGCGACCCGACAGCCACAACGCCGCGCCGCCGCCGATGAGGCCGAGCAGCACGACGCCGGCAAGGGCCCAGCGCGGGAGATTCATCAGGCGCACGCTGGCTTCGGAGCCAAGCCGCACGTCTCGGACGAAAGCTGTGTGATCAGCGGATGGTAGGCAGCGTGATGTGCTCGCCCAGGGCAGCTTCCAGCTTCTTCTCGGAAGTGAGTCGGTGCTCGCGGGCGATGTCGCGCTTGCGATCCTGGCCGTTGCGCGTCTTCTTGGCTTTGCGGACGCGTTCAGTAACTCGTGAGTTCGATGCCATGTGAGGCTCCAAAGGTCTGAGAGGCCCCAAATGTCAGTGAGGCGCCGAAGGTCCGGGGACCAAAATCCGGGCGCAGAAGTCTGACCGAGGACTGCGGTTGAGTCAAGCAGCATGGTCGTGACGGCTCCTGCTCGCGCCCACTCTGTAGCTCGGAGCGGCGGCGCTGACCGTCCGAACGCGGCTGTCTCTGCCAAGGGTTCACATCTTGCGCATGCGCTCGATGATTGCGGCGCGGCGCAGCGAATCGACACTGCCGCGCGAATCCACGCCGCCTTGGGCCTGGATCTGGACGCCAGCCAGCGCGCGCTGCTCGAGGCTTTCCAACTGCGCGCGGGCTTCGGTCTGCAGGCCAGGGGCGTCCAGGGCGACGGCCATGTCCAGGGGAATGCCGTACTTCATGCGCAGGACTTTCTCTTCCTCCGCGGTCAGGTGCGCCTGGCGCAAGGCGACGTCGGCTTCAGTGCGGGTGCGAACGATCGTGTGCGTCGTCGTCTGGGGCTTGCTCTTGCTCACAGCGGGCTCCTGGCGTGCAAATTCGATTCGCACCACGTCGCCAGCGTACTGCACGCTGAGCGATTGGCAATTTTTTCCAGACGCATGCGCGGCCGCAACGAGGTTGTGGTTCGATTATCACGCGCAAGGGCGCGTCGCAACGGCCTTCTGCGGCGTGCTGTTGACAGCTCGCTATCGGCCCGTCGCCGCGACAGGGTGTGTGCAAATGTGAAGAATGGCCGGGCCGGCAAGCAGGCTGCCAGAGCTGATCAGATGTCCGCGGGTCGCTTCAGGTCCAGCTTCTTGACCAGGTACTCCAGCGACTTCCGGTGCAAGCCCGTGGCCCGCGCCGCCGCCGAGACGTTCCACTGATGTGCGTCCAAGGCCTTTTGCCAGTACAACCGCTCGAATGCATCGATCAGCCGCGCCTTGGCGTCCTTGAACGGCAGTTCGAAATCCACTGACAGCGCATCGCCTGCTGCGTTCGGCTCGCTGCTTCTGGCCCAAGGGTCGCGCAACTGGGGCGACAGCTGCACTTGCAGTTCCTTGCCGTCCGACAGCACCGCGGCGCGCTCGATATGGTTGCGCAATTCCCGCACGTTGCCGGGCCACGGGTAGTTCTGCAGCCGCTGCATCGTCTCGAACGACACCGTCAGCGCCCCGCGCGGCGCCCCGAGCAACGGCTGACCGGTCCCGCGCGCCTGCACCTCGGCCAGGAAGTGATTGACTAGCAAGGGAATGTCACTCTTGCGCCGGCGCAGGGGCGGCAGCGGCACCTGGATGACCGCGAGCCGGTAATACAAGTCCTCGCGAAACGTGCCTTCCCGTACCATCTGCGCGAGATCCCGGTTGGTCGCCGCGACGATGCGCACGTCCACCGGCACGCGTTCGTTGCTGCCGACCGGCTTCACCTCGCGTTTCTCGAGCGCCCGCAATAGCTTGGGCTGCAGATCCAAGTCCAGTTCGCCGATCTCGTCCAGGAACAGGGTGCCGCCGTGCGCCTCGGCCAGCGCGCCCTTGCGCGTCGCGATCGCCCCGGTGAAGGAGCCTTTGATGTGACCGAACAGCTCGGATTCCATCAGGTCGCGCTGCACCGCCGAGCAATCGAAGACCACCAATGGGGCGTGCGAACGGCGCGAATGCTGGTGGATCGCCTCGGCGACCAGTTCCTTGCCGGTGCCCGACTCGCCTTCGACCAGGATGGTGCTGTCCGACGGCGCGGCGCGGGCCAGTAGCGCAAAGATCTCACGCATTTCTGTAGACTGACCGAGCAGGGCGCCGAACTGCGGCTCGCGGGCGACGGCCACCTCGTGCAGTTCGGACAGTTGCTCGAACTGCAGTTCGGTCTGGCCCAGGCGCAACACCGCATGGGTGCCCAGGACCGCCTCGCCCAGGCGCGCGCCCGCGAACCACGTGCCGTTCTTCGACTCGAGGTCGCGGACCCGGTAGCCGCCGCGTTCTCCGTCGATCTTCAAGTGGTTGCGCGAAACGGAGGCATCGTCCAAGACGAAGTCGTTGTCCGGCGCCGAGCCGACGTAGACCAGCCGGCGGTCGAACACGCGCTCCAAGCCCGCATTGGGCCCGCCGATGACGCGCAACCGATACTTCGGCAACGTGTATCGCTCGGCGTAGGCAGCGGAAGTGAGAGTGCGGGTGGCGGCCGGCATGGGCTGGCACCTTATCGGACCCGCTGACGCTTGGCTACCTGCGAACGGGCCGGGAAGACATCGACTCTGCAACCGCGGGCCCGGGAAGACAACTCCGCGTCAAGGCAGACCTTCGTCCAGGCTCGTGCCCGGCACGGTCTTCTCTTCGCCTTCCGCCAGGCCGCGCACCTCGATTTCTTTCCAGCGCTTGGTGTCCGGGTCCTCGATGCGCACTGTGTGATTGCCCGGATGTACTCGGATCTCATAGCGATTCGACGTGCCCGCCTTGGGATGCTTGGCCTCGCCGTCTACGGTCACCTTGCAGTCCGCCGGCAGCACGCGGAACTTCAGCGTGCCCAGCTTCTCCTGCACTTCCTTGACCTTGTGCGCGGGTGGCGTCCGTCCGATCCGGTTGGGCTCCGGCAATTCCTCCACACCGGGCGTAGCGACCTTGGCCAGTTGCACCTCGACCGCGGTGACGTCGCCCTGCAGCGCCGATGCCGGCGTTTGCACGTCAGCACGAGGGCCGGCGTCGAACGCTTCGGGCACGGGCACTTGGACGACCGGCTGCTGCATCAGCTTGGCGGGTTGGCGGGGCGGCGGCTCGGTCCGGCGCGTGCCCAGCCAGAAACCCACGCCCACCGCCGCGGCCAGCAGCGCGAATGCCGCGGTCGCCAAGCGTTTCCTACCCTTCGGTGGCCGGGACGGCTCCGGCTGGCCGACTTGCTCGTCGCGCGCACTGGCCGCCGCCACTTGCACGACTTCCAGCCCGGGCAGGCTCAGAGTTCCCGTCTTTTCATCGCCATGCTGGGCACCGCTGACCCCGAGCATCTGCGACAGCGTCTGGTCGAAACTGCTCGCCCGTGCCTCCAGGATCGCGAACGCCGGGCCCAGTTCGGCCGCCAGACGCCGCGCCGGCGACGCTTCCCCCAATGCCACCAGCAGGCTCTCCGCGCGATCCGCCACCTCGCCGGCCGTCGCGGGCCGCTGCCCCGGGTCGATCGCCACCAGTTCGCCCAGAAGTTGCAACATCGCCTGTCCACACAGGTTCTGCTCCCCCAGCGCCACCACGCGGGCCGGCAACCGGGCGTACGCGTCCTCCAGCGCCTCGGGCTCGGTGACTTCCATCGCGCGCTGACCGGACAGCAGTTCGATCGTCACCAAGCCCAGCGCGAACAGATCCGCCCGGCCGTCGACGCGCTGCTGGCGACCCGCTTCCGGACTCAGGTACGGCAGCTTGCCGCGCAGGGCCCCCGCCGTCAGCTTGCTCATCACCGCCGAGCGCGCCACGCCGAAGTCCACGAGTTTGCAGTGACCGTCGCGCCTGACCATGATGTTCGAAGGCGTCACGTCGTGGTGCACGATGCGCAAGGGCCGACCGTCCGGGCCACGGCGGGTCTGGGCGTGATCCAACGCGCGCGCCACCGAAGCCAGCAAGAACAGGACCGCGGGCTCGTGCAGGCGCTGCAGACCTTCCTCGGACGGCAACGCGCGCTGCAAGGCCCGAAGATCGAAGCCTTCGACGAATTCCATCGCCAAGAAGTAGGTATCGCCTTGCAAGCCGAGGTCGAGGATTTGCGCGATGTTCGGGTGGTCCAGCGCTTCTAGCAACTGCCCTTCGGCGACGAACTGGCGCACCAGCTCGGCGTCCGCGGCGAGGTCCTGGCGCAACGTCTTGACGACCACGCGCTTGGCGAACCCAGCCGCCCCCTTCGCTTCCGCCAGATACACCTCGCCCATGCCACCGGTGGCGAGATGGCGAAGCAGGTGGTAGCGGCCGAACTCGGTCTGCAAGGCGACACTCTGTCTAGACTTTTCGGGGAATCAACCGTGCGTCGCCAGCCAACTGGTGATGTCGTGCAGGACGCGCGCGCGATCGGCTTCCGGCTCGTTGATGAGCTCGTGGTAGAAGCCGGGGTAGGTGTGGACCGTCTGACCGCTGCCCGCAACCCGTTGGAAGAACGCGAGGGTGACTTGCGGATCGATGATCTTGTCGCCGTCACCGACCAGGGCCAGCGTCGGCAGTTCCCGCACGTCTTGGGCGCGCGCGAGCACTTCGCCTTGAGCCTGGACGAACTCGGTGTACCAGCGCGCCGTGGCGTCCTTGGACACCAGCGGATCCTGCGAGTATGCAGCCACTTCGAGCGGATCGCGGCTGACATCGCTGGTCGGGATGCCCGAGGGAATCGTCAAGCCGGGCGACACGCGCGAGGCCACCTGGGCCAGCGCGACCTTCCAGGCCGGCACCTGGACCTTGTTCGCAAGCGCGGGGTTGGACACCACCAGGGCGTCGACCAGGCGAGGCTGATCGATGAGCAGGCGCAAGGCGATCAGGCCGCCCATCGAGTGGCCGAACAGCACCTGACGCCCCGGCAATTTTTCGCGCGAGAGAGCGATCCCCCGCGCCAGGTCGTCGGTGTACTCCTGGAAAGACTTGCAGAACACGCGGGTACCGCCACTCTCGCCGTGGCCGCGGGCATCCATCGACAGCACGTTCCACCCGGCCGGCACCAACACGTCCACGAGGTGGCCGTAGCGCATGCCGTGCTCGGCGAACCCGTGCATGACGACCACGGTGCCACGGGGCGCGCCTTCCGCCAGCCAGACGCGGTATTGCAGCTGGATGCCGTCACGCGCGGCGAAATGCCCGGTTTCGCTGGGGATCAGGTGCGCGGGTGTGACAGTGCGCGGCGTGGCCAAGGACATGGATTCCTCCGGAAAGGCTGGGTCTGCCAACGTCTGTGCTACGGGGCGACCGGGGTGGCGGCAACAGGCGCCGTGAGAGCGGGAACGGCCGGGACGCGCTCGCCAGACCAGGCCCCCTTGAGCTTGTGGAAATCCACTTCACCCTGCCAAGTTCCGGTCAGTTGGCCCTTTGGCCCTGCTTGCAGCTTGCCGGAAAGCCGCACCCAGTCTTGCCCGACTTGGCCGAACAGGTTGATCGTCTCGCCGGACAGCGCGCCGGTCACCGGAATCGCCGGCTGCGTCCCGGGCCGTCCGTCGTCGGACTTCTTCACGCCCAGCCATTGCACCGCGCCCGTCAAGGCGCCTGCTTGCGCGGTCAAGTGCAGAGAAGCGTTGCGATCGCCGGTCAGCGCCCCGTTCCACTCGCCGGTCGAAGTCGCCTGCTGCTCAGCCACGCGCGGATCCGGGCAGCGCTTCGTCTTCTGGCTCTGCAGCTGCGCCTGGATGACGGGAAAGCGTCCGAATACCAAGCCCATCCGGGCGAAATCTCCGGCGTTGAACTGGTTGGCCGTGAACGCCTTGGCCGCAGCCAGCGAATGCGCCGTCACGTCCAGCTTGCCGTCCGGACCTAGCATTTCGCGCTGCAGGCAGGCGATCTCCACGAAAACCGTGATGTAGCGATCGATCAGGGCTTGTTCGATGAGCCCGAGTTCCGGCGCGTACAGGCACTGCTCGACCTGCGCGGCCACTCGCTGCTGCGTCGGCGTGTGCGCCTCGGCCAGAGTCACGGCCTTCAGGTAGCGCTCGCGGGCCGCCAAGTCCTCGGGCGTTTCGGCCGGCTCAGTCGGGCTGATCGTACCTGGCAGCGTGGCAAGTTCATGACCTTTCTGCTTCTTCCCCGGTTTTCCCGGCTTGACCAAGTCGGGCGGCAGCGCCAGGTCCAGGTTGACCACTGGCTTGCGACCTTGCAGCAGACCCGCGGCCAGGCGCTCGCCCTTCTCGTGGCTTTCTCCGTACTTCTGCGCGCAGAGGTCGAGCAACCGCGCCGAGACGAAGGATTCCATCGCCATGCCCAGATCAGGCGGCGGCGGCGGCGCCAGCGGCAGAGTCGGCGTCGGCAGCGTAGTGCCCACCTGCTCCGGCGTCGACTTAGGCGCGGCCGGCGGCTCGCGTTTGCCACAAGCCGACAGCAGCAGCGAGGTCAGGACGCATGCCAGCCCGACCGCGCGAAACTGCGCTGGAAAAGTGCTACGGTCCGGGTGAACTCGGGGCGTCGCCGCCATGGCAATCCTCCAGGCGACGCCAGCCGCCGCGAGCCGCGAAGTCTGCCACGGCCGGGCAACTTGCACCACAGCACCTGAACCTGCGCGGTGGCGGCCAAACCGTGGCCAATCCTCGGCTGAACGCGAGACCGCGCGCGACGTTCCTGCTACAGTCCCGCACCGCTCGACGCCTCCGCCGTCCGCCACGGTCGATGAACCACCGCATCCGCACATGGGCTCTCGCCCTCCTCGTGGTCCTGGGCGGCATGCCCGCGGCGACGTCGCTGCACGCCGAGGTGCCGACCACCGCGGTGCGTCTGGCCTGGCTCAAGCTGCCCGGAACGGCGGATTCGTCGTCCGCGCTGGTGTCGTGGGCCCAGGAAGTCCGCCTGCGCACGAGCATAGATGTCGCCGCCCAACCCGTGGGTGTGCGCCCCGAGGATCCGGCGATATTCCACTATCCGCTGCTTTACTGGTCGGGGGACAAGGCGCCGCCCAAGCTCTCGGACCAGGCGATCCTCAATCTGCGGATGCACTTGTCCACCGGCGGCACGCTGCTCGTCGACAACACCGGGCGTACCGAGGCGTCGGCGGCGTTTGACACCGCGGTGCGCAAGGAACTGCAGCGTCTGTTTCCCCAGCCCCTGCAGAGGGTCGCGCCCAACCATGTGGTGTTCCGCAGCTTCTATCGTCTCGAGCATCCCTTGGGTCGGCGGGCAGAATCCCATGAACTCGAAGGGTTGCGCGTCGGCACGCACTTCGCCGTCCTGTACACCCGCAACGATCTCGGCGGCGCGCTGCAGCGGCTGGCCCTGGGCGGCTATGCGCTGGCGGTGGTGCCGGGCGGAGAGACCCAGCGCGAGCAGGCCTTCCGGCTGGCGGTCAATCTCGTGATGTACGCGCTTTGCCTGGACTACAAGGACGACCACACGCACGTCATGCACCTGCTGCGCTACCGCCGCGGCGCCCGTGTGCCCTTGCCGCCCGCGACGCCTCCGCCTGGCGCCGATGACTGATTGCGCCCGCAGGTGTCGCTCATGATGGCCGTGATCGCCGGCACGGACCACCTCGAGTGGGCGCTGCAATGGTCGCTGGGACCGCGCTTGCTGGCGTTTGCGCTGGCTGTGGCGATCGTGGCGTTGGCGGCGCTCAACTTGCGGCAGTTGAAGTCCAAACGGCGGCGCGCGGCGATCCTGCTGCTGCGCACGACGATGGTCGCGAGCCTGCTGGCGGTGTGGATGCAGCCGACCTGGGTCAGCGTCAGTCCGCGCAGTGCGAGTCGTCGCGTCGCGGTGGTGGTGGATCGCTCGCAGTCGATGGCGCAAGGCCCCAAGCAGACTGGCAAAGGCGGACAGCGCCGTTACGACGCGGCGTTGCAGGCGGCGGCGCAGATTACCAAGAACCAACCGGTTTCGTGGTACGCCCTGTCCGATCGCCTGGAACCGGTGGCCAGCCTGCAGAGGCTGCGTGAACTGGGGCCGACCATCGCGCGGACCGACGTGCTCGGCGCCCTGGCAGCGCTGTCGGACAGCCACCGGCTGGGCAACCTGTCCGCGATCGTGCTGGTGACCGACGGCTTGGACAACGGCCAACTGCACGCGCGCAATCCAGTGGGCAACGCGCTGGATGCCGAGACGACCGAACTGCTGGAAAGACTTCAGGTACCCGTCCACGCTTTGCACATCGCCGACCCGCAGCCGGTGCGCGATCTGGCGGTGGCGACGGTGCGGGTGGCCTCGTTCGGCTTCACGCGCACGTACATGCCGGTGGCGGTGGACCTCGAAGTCAGCGGCTACGCGGGGCGAACCGGGCAGTTTTCGCTGGTGTTGGCGGACAACGGCAAGCCGATCGTGACGCGGCAGGTGCCACTGGCGGGGCCGACGCGGCGGACGATCGACTTGGAGTTCCAGCCCTTGCACGTGGGGCCGCACTTGCTCGAAGCGTCGGTGGCGCCGCTGCCGGACGAGGCGACCGAAAGCAACAACCGGGCCTGGGCGGGCTTGCGCGTGGTCCGGGATCGGACCCGGGTGCTGCATCTGGCTGGGCATCCGTCTTGGGACACGCGGTTCTTGCGCACGCACTTGCGCGGCAATCCGGCGGTCGATCTGGTGTCGTTCTACGTCATGGTCGGTCAGGGATCCGGGGCCTACGTGGCGGCTGAGGACACGACGCTGATTCCGTTTCCGACCCGGGAGATCTTCGAGGAATCGCTGACGAGCTTCGATCTGGTGATCTTCCAGGACTTCCAATTCGGGCCGTTCCAGGTCGAGCAGTACCTGCCGCAGATCCGCAGTTACGTCATGGGCGGCGGAGCCTTCCTGGTGCTGGGCGGCAAGCAGGCCCTGAGCGCGGGCGGCTATTACGGCACGGCGCTGGCGGAATGGCTGCCGGTGCGCCTGCAACCCTTGACCGGCGATGACGTTGGCTACGTGGAAGGGCCGGTGACGCTGCAACTGACGCCCGCCGGGCAGGGCCACCCGGTGACGCAGCTGGACCGGGCGGGCGGGGATGGGCTGGACGGCGACCCCGAGAGCAATATCGCCGTGTGGAAACGGCATACGCTGCTCGGGCGCAATACCGGCATGCAGGCGGGGGAGGGCGGCAGCGTCCTGGTGACGGACGCCGGCGGGCGACCGATGCTGGCCGTCGGCGAGGCGGGCGAAGGCCGTAGCGCGGTGCTGGCGAGCGACGGCCTCTGGACATGGGCGTTTCCGCCACAGACGGGCGAGACGGCGCGCGACCAGAGTCGCACGGAATACCATCAGTTGCTCGACCAGCTCAGTGCGTGGCTGCTGCGCGATCCGGACCTGGACGCGCTGCGCCTGGAGGCCTCGACCGAGCCCGTGCCGCTGGGCCAGCCGGTGACGTTGCGGCTGACGGCACGGACGGCGGGAGGCAAGCCGGCGGTGGGGCTGCAAGGCAAGGCGGAACTGGTGGCGCTGACTCAGGTTCAGGCCGACGTGCACCCGACCCAGGTGTGGCAGGGTAGAACCGACGAGCGCGGCGAATTGCTGCTGAGCCTGGAAGCGCCGACAGCGGGCGCGTGGCTGGCGGTGGTCGAGGCAACGGTGGACGGGCGGCTGCAGCGGGCGACGGCGCCGGTGGTGGTGGCGGTGCAAGGGGGGGAGTGGTCGCAACTCCAGCCGGATGATAGGCTTTTGCAGTTGTTGGCGAAGGCTTCTGGGGGGCAGGTGTTCCAGGGGAAGGCGCCGAAGGGCGGCGTGCCTGTGTTGGAGCGGGAACTGCCGGAGTTGGCGGAGCATATGCATACGGATCTTTGGAGTCGGCCGGAGGTGTTGATCTGGCTAGTGATTCTCATGGCTGGCGAGTGGGTGCTGCGCAGGCGTTGGGGGTTGGCGTAGCGGCGGCTACTTCGCTTCTCAGACTCGCTTCTAGCTGCACCAAGGGGAACCCCGAAGAGGAAACTGTGAGTTTCCGTCGTGTTACTGCCGCGCCGTAGAGGCTTGCCCCCCCTGGACCCCCTCCTGAATCCCCTTCCTTCAACGCGCTTACTTCGGTGAGTAACGGGACCCAGGTTGCGGCGGTGACCCTGGGGCGGCAGGCCCAGGTGGCGACTCGGCCTACGCTCCACCCGCCTGGTTGCGGACCTGCCTGGGTGTTTCTGGTGGAGCCTCCACTTCGGCCTCGGGGGTGGTAGGTGACCGGCTCGTCGGCTTCGGTCACGTCTCGACGGCGACGGTCTTCACACCCGAGATCGTCCCGCATTTCGTCCGGCCGATCACGTACACGCCGATCTGGATCTTGCCGACGCGAATCACCGTCACATCGGTCAGCCCGGCGTCGAGCAGCTTCTTCATCTCGGCGTACTTCGCGGCGTCGCCCAGGGGATCGGCCAGGGTGAGCAGCGGCGCGAACCACTGGCTCGATGTGCGCACCTCGACGGCGGTATTGGCCGGCAGCTTCAAGTGTGCCAGCAGCTCCGCCGGAGTCGGCTTGCCGGTGGTCTTGGAGGCAAAGCTCACCATCTCGAAGGGATAGTCGCTTTCGCTGAGGTACAGCAGACCCTTCAGCACGGGTTGGAGCTTGGCGGCCAGGGTGGCGTCGCAGGTCGAGGGCGGCGGCGCGCAGGTTGCCGAACCACACGTCAACGTCACCTGCACGGTTTCTTGCGCCTTGGCTGATGTCACCGTCAGCCGGTAGAGGTTGGCGCCCGAAGTCGCCTTGGTGTCGAACTGCACGATGCCCTTGCCCGCGGCCTTGCTGACCGTGGCCCAGCCCTTGCCGGACTGGCGCGTCAGGGTCACCGACAACTGCGTGGTGACCTTGATCGCCTTGACCACGAAGTGCATCGAACCGGCGCTACCCGCCTGGAAAGTCCAGACCCACGGTGAGGATTTCGCCTTGAGCGACGAACTGGTCGACTGGCCGAACGTCAGCGGCAGCGCCTCGGTCAGGGCACCCTCGACGGTAGCGAAATCGGCGTCCTCCTCGGCAACGGTGGCGCAAGAGCTGAGAACCAGGGCAAGCAAGAGCAAACGGCAAAGCATGGCAACCTCGAGCACGGGACTCAGCGCCCGGCCGAGAAGCAGGTTGCAGGGCGCGTGCCAAGTAGAAAGTGCATGATTCTAGGGTGTCACGGCCATCTCAGCCGGTCTCGAGACCGGTCTCGCTGAGACCGGGTGAGACCGCGTGTCGCACCCCTTGTCGCGTTGGCCCGCTTGTCCTACGGTTCCGGCCCCCGAACTCGGAGTCTCCATGCCCTGCGAACACGGCTTTTTCGGCATCAGCGCCATCGAACACGCGAACCTGCACGCCCTGCGCGCGCCCAAGGATTTCGCGGCCAAGGACACGGTCGAGCAGTTCCCGCCCGACGTGCCGATCGCCTGGGCCGAACTGACTCTCGTGGTCGACGTCGACGTGGCGAACCAGCACATCCGCGGCACCGTGACCTACGAAGGCACTGTTCGCAAAGCTGAAGTCTCGCGCGCTCGTTTCGACGCCGACGGGATCGACGTGCCGCGCGTCTTCGGCGGTGACGGCCATGTGCGGCCGTTCGAGCACGACGGCCGCACGCTCTGGGTCGATCTCGGCGGCGTCTGCAAGCGGGGCGACAAGATCCGCCTTTCCATAGACTTCGACACGCGCTCGCCGCGAGCAGGCTTCTACTTCGTCCTGCCCGACGCCGATCACCCGGATCGCCCCGCGCACGCCTGGACCCAAGGTCAGGACGAGGACTCGCGCTTCTGGTTCCCGTGCCACGATAGTCCGAATCACAAGATGCGCACGCACGTCATCGCGACGGTGGCCAAGGACATGGTCGCGCTCTCCAACGGCGTGCTGCGGGACATCCACTCGGGCGCCGAGCCCGGGTCGCGTATCTTCGACTGGCAGCTCTCGCGGCCCATCCCCACGTATCTGTTGACGTTGGTGGTCGGACCGTTCGTCGAGGTGCAGCAGCGCCAGGAGCCGGTGCCGATCAGCTTCTGGACGTTGCCGGGACGCGAGGCCGATGGCGAACGCAGCTTCGGGCGCACGCCGCGGATGATCGACTACTACGAGCGCCTGCTCGGCGTGCCGTTTCCCTTCGAGAAGTACAGCCAGGTCGCGGTCAGCGAGTTCGTGTTCGGCGGCATGGAAAACGCCTCGATGACGACGCAGACCGACCTGACGCTGCACGATGCCCGCGCCCACATCGACTTCAGTTCCGAGCCCTTGGTCTCGCACGAGCTGGCGCACCAGTGGTTCGGTGACCTCGTGACCTGCCGGACCTGGTCGCACGGCTGGCTGAACGAAGGCTTCGCTACGTATTTCGAGGAGTTGTGGCGCGAGGAGACCGAAACCGCCGACGAGTTCGACTACGCCCGCATCCAGGCCCAACGCGTCTACCTCGGCGAGGACGAGGGCCGCTACCGTCGCACCATCGTCACGCGCAAGTACCGGGAGCCCATCGATATCTTCGACGCGCACCTGTACGAGAAGGGCGGCGCTGTGTTGCACATGCTGAGGCGGACGCTGGGCGACGCGTCGTTTTTCGGCGGCATCGGCGCGTACTTGCAGGCCAACGCCGACCACAACGTCGAGACCACGGACCTGCGCCGCGCGCTGGAGGACTTCTCGGGCCATGATCTCGGCAGGTTCTTCACGCAATGGGTCGAGCAGGGCGCGGGCCATCCCGAGGTCAAGATTGGCGGCAGTTGGGACGGCGACACCCGGCAGTGGACGCTGACCCTGGAGCAGACGCAGGACCTGGAGCACGCGCCGCTGTTCGCCCTGAACGTCGACGTGGTGCTGGTGCTATCGGACTCGGTGCAAGTGAAGAAGACCTTGCGTTTCGAGCAGAAGCAGCAGCAGTACCTGGTCGATCTGGCGTCGGCGCCGATCATGGTCCTGGTCGATCCGCGCGGCGATTTGCTGTGGACCACCGAGTGGAACCTGCCCGAGCCGATGCTGCGCACCATCCTGGCGCAGGCGCCGCATGCCGTGGCGAGGATGCACGCCGCCCACGCGCTGGGCAAGCGGGCGAACTTGACCAATGTCGAGGCGTTGGGGCGCACCCTGAGCTACGACGCGGGCTGGTGCGTGCAGGCGGAGGTGGCGCGGACGCTGGGCAAGGTCGGCACGACGCAGGCGTATGCGCTCCTGGCCGACGCGGTGAATCTGACGCATCCCAAGGCGCGGCGCGCGGTTCGGGCGGCGTTGGGGCAGTACCAGACCGAGGCCTCGGGGCAGGTGCTGGCCGGATTGCTGGCGCAGGAAGACGCCTCCTACCTCGTCGAGGCGGAGACCGCGCTTTCGTTGGGCAAGACCCGTTCGCCGCTGGCCTATGCCGCGCTGGTGGCGGGCCTGACGCGCGAATCGTGGAACGAGACCTTGCGCGTGGCCATGCTCGACGGCCTGGCGGCCTTGCAGGACGTGCGCGCCCTGGAAGTGATTCCGCAATTCCTGGACAAAAAGCGCCACACCCTGCTGCGTTGCGCGGCCGTGCGGGCATTGTGCGCGTTCACGACCGAGCCTGCGCGCGTGATCGAGATCCTGGCGCCTTGGACCGCGGACACCAGCTTCCGTTTCTCCTTGACGATGGCGCACATGCTGGGCGGGCTGGGCGACGGGCGCGCGGTGCGGCTGCTGGGCCTGATCGGCGAGCGCGCGGTGGACGGGCGGATCAAGCGGCGTGCGGAAGAATCGGTGGCGCAGGTGCGCGCGGGCCTGGGGGCGGGCAAGCAGGTCGACGGGTTGCGCACGGACCTCGACGCGGTGAAGAACGCCCTGCGCGACCTGACCGAACGGGTCCAGCGCGGCGAGAAGTTGAAGACGGTCTAGGAGTTGACCCTGATAGACGAGGTGTCGGTGCTTGACGTGGTGGCCAGCCTGCTGGACCAAGCCGTGGCGCGCGAAGTGGGCTCGGCGGCGGCGGTGGCCATCGCTTGGCCTGGCGGGCAGGTGCAGCATCACGTCGGCCGCCTCGCTCGGGTGCCTACGCCTGGGCTGCCGATCGAATCGGCGACCCAGTTCGACCTGGCGTCCCTGACCAAGCCCCTGAGTACCCTCACGATTCTGGTGCAACTGCTGGGCCAGGGCCGGCTGCGGCTGACCGACCGACTGGACGCGCACCTGCCCGAAGCGCGCGCCACCGTGCTGGGCAACGCGACCGTCGGGCAGTTGGCGAGCCATGCGTCGGGGGCGCAGGCGTGGCTGGATTTCTACGCCCCGACGACGGGCGAGCCGGACCGGCGCCGGGCGGTGATGCGCAGAGTGCTCGACACCCCGCGCGGGACGGCACCGGGTACACAGGCAGTCTACAGCGATCTCGGCTATATGGCGCTCGGCTGGCTGATCGAGTCGGTGCTTGGCAAGCCTTTGGACGAGCTGTATCGCCAACGGGTGGCCGAACCGCTCGGTTTGCGCGCCTCTTTTCGCCGGCTCTCACGCGCAGGGCACCCGCAAGGCGTTGTCGCGACCGAGGTCTGGCCGCCGCGCTGTCCGGACGGATTGCCGCTGCAGGGCCAGGTCCACGACGACAACGCCGCGGCGCTCGATGGCGTGGCGGGGCACGCTGGCCTGTTCGCCAGTGCCGGCGAGGTGTTGCTGCAGGCGCAGGCCTGGCTCGCCGCGGTGCGCGGTGACGCCGGGCGGTTGGCGCTGGACCCGCAGGTCGTGCGCGCGCTGGTGACGACGCCGGGCGCGCCGGCAACGACGTGGCGGCACGGCTGGGACACGCCGACGCGGGCGATCAGCGCCTTGAGCGGACAAACCGGCTCGACTGCAGGCGAACTGGCGCCCGCGGACACCTTCGGCCATCTCGGCTTCACGGGAACGAGTGTGTGGATGTCGCCCGCCCATCGGCTGATCGTCGTCCTGCTGACCAACCGTGTGCATCCGACACGCGCGCCGACCGACGGAATACGCAGCTTGCGCCGGGCATTGCACGATTCGGTTTGGTCCAGGCTGGTCGGCTAGTTCGCGCGCAAGGTCAGCCGCGAACGCGCGCAGCTGCGGGTTTGCCGCGTTGACCATGTCCTCGGGGCGCTGCTATCCTCGCTCGATGCGCCGGACAGGCTTTTTGCCTGGGTGTGGTCGCGTACGCCGGTTCGTGGCCACGCTCGCCTCGGCCTGTGGCAGGCGCGAGCCGCGCGCAGTTCAGAAGATGACGGCAAGCAGGTGGCCCGCAAGGGTCGCGAGGCGGCTGGAGGTTCGGGTGTCCGACGCGCGTCCGATCACCAACATCACCGACTACGTGTGCGGCAGCTGTTGGAATTCGTTCAGCCTTACCGATCCCGGCGTCGTCCAGGGCGATCGGCTGGCTTGTCCTCACTGCGGGCACGTGTTGCCGCAAGACGCCGGTCCGGCTGACGTTGCTGAGCTCGTTCGCAATGCCCCGGCCAATCGCGCGCCGGAGTCCGCGGAATTCGAAACCGAAGCCTCGACTTCAGGCAATCCCTCGCCAGGACAAGGTTTTCCCGAACTGGACAGCGCCCCGTCCTACGGTTGGCTGCCGCCCGACATCGACGCGCCTGCGCCGCGACGGGACGCCGGATCGTCGGGCTTCGTCGTGGGTGAACCCGACGATTTCGATTTCAACGAGCCGACGTTGCGCCCGGACCAGAGCCAGGACGACTTGCTGGCACAGGTTCGTGCCGCGCCGATGCGACCCCGGAGCGACCTCGGCCATATCAAGCCCACGCGCGTCAGTTCAGGGCAGGCCAGCGCTGGCCCCGCCACGTCGCAAGCCTTCGTGGTCGGTGAAGAACTGGGCGTAGACACCGACGAGAAGACGCCCATGGACGGCGACCCTCGCGTCGCGGCGGCGCTGGCTGAAGCGGCGCGAGCGGGAGCGCCGGTCAATGCGCAAAGCCCTGTCGCGGTTTCGGAACTCGCCGCGATGTCGCTGGATGCCTCGCCGGATGCGCTGCTGTCCGAGCTCGACGCGGAATCAGCAGGCCTGGACCTGGAATCGACCGGGGAAGCCGACTACGAATTCCGCGACTGGAAGCTGAAGGCGATGGGCCTGACGTACAATTTCCATGGTTTGGAGGCCTTGCTCAATTGGGCGAGCAACAAGGCCGGCCAGGCGATGTCGGTTTCCTGTGACGGTGGAACCATCTGGAAGGATTTCCATTCGTTCTTCGAAGGCAGCCAGGAGGGCCTGTCCGCGGCCAAGGCTTTCGAGGCCGCGCTGGAGCCAGGTGCCGCGCCGCCGCCGGCAGGTGCCCGTGCGGCGCGCATGACCGGATCGTTCAAGGTGCCGCCGATCGCGCCCGACTTGCCGGCGCCGAAGTCGCCAGGTTCAGAGCCGTCGACCGCCGCCGCCTCCGAAGTCGCCGCGCCTCGCGCTCCGGTGCCGCCGATTCAACCTCCGAGCATCCCGCTGACCGGTTCGCCTTCGCGTTTGTCTCCGTCCGCCGGCGGCAAAAGCCTGGGACCTTCGACCAGTCCGTCGCGGCGCACGCCGGTCGCGGCCCGCCAGCCGGAGAAGGACGGCCCCTCGCCTGCCAAGATCGCTGTCGCCGTAGCGGTGATCGCCGTGGTGATGGCGGTCCTGCTGCACGTGCAAGGCGTGCTGAAGATTCCCGGCCTGCATTGAAGCCCTGGCGCGTAACCTTGGTTGATCAAGGCTTTGCGCAGATGCCCGCGCTATCAGGTAGCGGCTTCTTGTCCGGATCTTGCAGCACGTAGCAGATTTCTCCGACGCCACACGGAAACTTCGCGAGATCCTTGGTATTGCACGTCGGGAAGCACTTCTGGTCCTGCGTGTCGCAGCGCAATGGCCTTGGCACGCCGCTGATCGTCGCCACGCCACATTCCAGCAAGAACGGATCGCAAGCCTGGCCCTGACCGAAGTTGCCATGCGGCAGGCATCCGCTGGTCTTGGTCGCGCTCGTGTAATAGCAGCCTTGACCGGCGGGGCACGGCTTCCAGTCGACGAGGTTGCACGGGGTCTGCGCCACGTCGGCTGCAACGTCCGCGTGGGCGATATCAGGCGGAACATCTACTTTGGCTACATCGGCTTGCGTGTCGATCGGGATGACATCCGCCAGGCTCGAGTCTTGGACGTCGGCCACGTCCGCGCTCGAAGCATCCGCGGTGCCGTCCTCCTTGCCATCGGCGTCGAGGCACACCGCATGGCTGCCCGGCGTCTGGCACAGGTTGCAGAAGCACGAGTAACCCGCCAGGCAATCTGCTTGAGTCTTGCAGCCATACAACGTGCCGGCCAGCGTCGCGGACTTGTCGTCGCTGCAGCCGCCCCACGCCAGGAGCATCGCCAGGGTCGCGGTCCGAAGGCAGGTGCGGTGCCCCATCAAAACCGCCCCGCGAGCGCGAAGCCCGCCACGCCGTCAGAGCCCAGCAGCGTCGGCCACAACCGCGGGCCCTGGTTTGGAAAGTCCTGCCGTGCCGCTGCTTTCAGTCCGGTGCTGGCAGGGGACGTCGCGCCTTCGGTCTGCAGCAGCCAGAGCGCCACGCCCGCACCGATCGCCAGTACGCCCACGCCGATGAGCGTGCCCCCGGCCACCTGCTTGCCATTGTGGCTGTCGTACGCGTCCTGCGCTTCCTTTTGTGTCACGGTAGGATGCACGCCCGGGTGGCCCTTTTCGTCATCCTGCAGACGCGCCTCCAGATCGCTCAGGTCGTTGCCCGCCAGGCTGCGCAACACCGCGCCAGTCAACAGCAGCACCAGGCCGGTCCCGCCGGTGACCAGCGCCGCGGTCCGGTAGCGGCTCCGGTCTTCCGGCGCGGGGCGGATGCGTTCGAACAGCCCGGGACGATGCACATTCTGGTCCTCAGGCAACGACGTCGGCGGCTGCGTTCCCGCTGCGGGCGGCGGCGTCGGTACGCTCACATCGGGCTGTGGCTTGGCTGGCGTCGGCTGCGGATCCGCGGCGGGCGCCTTGCCAGGCTCGACAGCTTTGGGCGGTGTCACCAAGGGCTGACCCTGGCGCTGCAACTCCGCCTGGATCGCAGCGATGTGCTGCTCGGCCTCGCGCCGTCCCGCCTTGCTTTCCGCGTCACTGTAGTGTTCGAGCGACGCGTATAGCTGGAACAGCGGCAGCGCCTCCCGCAACCGGCCGGCCTGTTGAAAGGACCGTGCGGCATTGAAAAGCAGCGTCGGTTCAGGCACATAGCCATAGGCAGCCATGAACAGTCGCGCGGATTCCGCATAGTCCTTGGCGGCATAGCGCGCCTTGGCCTGATTCGCCAACGAAAGTGCTTCCTTCTCCGCGGCCGGGGTGGGCTGAGCCGCGGCGGCGGGAACGGTCCAGGCGCACTGCAGCCATAGGCAAGACCACAGACTCAAGAGCCATTTTGCGATGAGTGTGCGCTTGCCGGGCCAGGTGCTGATCATGGCCAAGATGGTGCGCGGCAGGCGCGGCCGTGTCAAACCGCCCGTGCCCGCGGCGCTTGGCTGAGTCCGGTCACACCAAGGCCAGGATGATGCCGTCCAAGCGCCGCATCGCTTCTGGCGCCACCCTCAGCCGGTCGCCGTGCACGAGCAAGGGCGTGCCTTTGGCCACTGCCGCCTGCACGTCGAGCAGCAAGCGATCCGTCACGGCGTCGCCGAAATCCCCGCGGAATGCGAGCAGGTCCAAGCCGTCGGTCAGGCGCAGTTCGGTCAGCAGGCGCTCGGTCCGGTGCATGGGCACGTCGATCGGCTCGCGCAGATCCTCTGCCAGTTGGCCGGCCTGCAGGGCCTGGAGCCAAGGTTGGTGCCCGCGCACGTTGCCGTAGCGCCAACCGAGCATTTCCCCAGTAGACACAGGAAGATAGCCGTGCGCGCCGACCCCCGCTGAAAGGTAGAACTGCCCGGTCCAATACGCCAGGTTGTGCCGGCAGCGATGCCCCGGCCGCGCAAAGTTCGAGACCTCGTAGCGGGCAAGACCGTACGGTGCCACGAGATCTGGCAACGCCTCGAGCATTTCGCCCTGCAGGCCCTCGTCCGGAGCCGGTTGCAGCCCGCGCGCCACCCGTTCATACAGCGGCGTGCCCGATTCCACCGTCAGGCTGTAGGCCGAAAGGTGCGGCAGGCCGTGGTCCAGCACCCCCTTCACGTCGGCCTGCAGATCCGCCAGGGTCTGACCCGGTCCGCCGAAGATCAGATCTGCATTCGCGGACTTAAGCGTACCCGCGGCCAGCAATCGGCCCAGGGTCCGCAGCGTCGCGTGCGCCGTCCCCGCGTCGTGCAGCCGGTCCAACGCCCGCAGCCGGCGATCCTCCAGCGCCTGCACGCCGACCGAGACGCGATTGATCCCCGCCGCCGCGTAATCCTCCAGGTTTCCGGCCTCAAGAGCGCCAGGGTTGGCCTCCAGGGTGATTTCGGCGTCGCTGGCCAGACCGGCCCAGGCATCGAGCCACGCCAGTACCGCGCCGATGTGCTGCGGACCCCAGAGCGACGGCGTGCCACCCCCAAAAAACACCGTCTGCACAGGGGCTTTGGCCAACGGCTGCGACCGGATCGACAGTTCGGTCAGGATCGCATCCCGGTAGGCCTCGCGTGGGATGTCCCGGGCCACCGCCGTCGCGAAGTCACAGTAAGCACAGCGATGCAGGCAGTACGGAAAGTGGATGTAGACCGATGTGCAAGACTTGGGCGTGCCGTTCATCGCCGCACCTTGCCCGCCTCGGCCGGCAGTTCCTGGCGGCTCAGGACGCGCTCGAACGTCGCCCCGGTCAGCACTTGCACCGCAATCTTGCCACGCGGCGACACGTCGACCACCGTCAGCGAGGCTTCTTGGCACGCATCGGTGCCGGTCAGGCGCGCGCATTCAGCCGGCTGCGCACGCCCCACCGCCACGACCTGCTGGCCACCGAAGCGCCCGTCGTAGAACACCTCGGAAGCAAAGGAAATCACCACGGTCACCTGTTGCCGCAGCGCGTGCTCGTAGATGCGGTACGCCCGGTCGGCAATCAACTCGCCGTCGCGCAACAAGGTCAGGGGGCGCGCGGTCAGCAGCACGGTCGCGGGATACGCCGTCGCCGCCAGCAGGGCATCGCGCAACTGCTTGAGCTGCGGCTCGGAAACCGTTTCGGCGCGGGTGTCGATCGGTACCAACGCCAGTTCACCCAACGTGAACACGCCGAGGTCGCGCGCGCCCTTGTGCAGGGGCGACACCCGGGCTTCGGGATTGCCCACGATGCGCAGCGGCGCCGGATTCGCCTCCGTGGGCGACGGCTCGGTCGGCCAGACAAGCACAGCCATGTCAGGCAGTTGAATCGACAACGTCTGGGCCGCGGCAGGATCGGTCGCCACCACCACTTCGGCATGGATCCGCCGCGCCGCCGCGGCCGTCGCCTCCAGCACTTCGGGAGTCATCGGCCCCGCGGCGAACAGGAGCCGGGCCCCAACTGGCGCGGGCAGTTCGGTCGCCTGCGCGTGGAGCGATTCGCCATCGACCGGGACCACGGCCAGGCGTTCCACCGGCAGGCGATGCGAGATCACCACCGGCGCCTGACCCGCCCGCAAGGCCTCCACGGTCACGTGCCGATCCCGCACGCTTTCCGCAAAGGTATGAATAACTTCCAGGCCAGACACCGGATCGCTGCCGTCCTCGAAGTGCCAGACGTAGCGGTCGTAGGTCGCGGTGCCATCGTTCACTACCCGCAGGCGCACCTCGGTGTTGGCCCAGACCCGCAGTTCGGCAGGTTGTGCCGTGATGTGCAGGCCTTTGTCAGCGATCGGGCGAGGCAGGGGCGCGACCAGGGCCGTTTCGGTCGGCGCCGATGCCTGGGCGATGTTTGCGGCCAGCCCTGAATCCGAAGCGTAGATCCCTGCGTCTGTCATGGGTTGTGCGACAGAATCGGGCGCGACGACTGGCCCAGCGCGCGGCACCTCGGGGCGACGCGAAATCGCCACCGCGGCGAGAGCCACAGCCACCAAAGCCACCGCCGCGCCCGCGAGCGCCGCCAGCAGCCATTGCCTGAAGTTGCGCTGCGGCCTCGAATCCAATCTGTCTCCGTGCGTTGGGGTAGGGGTCGGATCGGCATGACCGCGATTTGACCCTGGCCTCGCAGGCCGCGTAGTATGGTTCGGCCTTGGGCCGGGCCGCAACTCCGGGAGGCTACCGATGTTCGTTCGAATCCGACCTTGCAGCCTTCTTCGCGGCGTTGTTGCCGTCCTCGCGCTTGCCACGATCTCGGCCTTGACCTCCACCTCGGCACTTGCCGTCGAGGGCTGGGACGCGATGGGCGATTCGTGCATCAAGGCCATGGGCACGCCCGAGAAGGCCGACGCCAAAAAGCTGCTCTCTTGTGCCGACACGTTCAGCGCCGACGCGCGCCTGGACAAGCTGTCGGGTGGCGACAAGTCCTCGATCGAAAAGGGCATGCGCTGGCTGTACGACAATGGCGACGACACGGCGGCGCGCATCGCCCGCGATGGCCTCATGCGCCTGGGCATCAAGCTGCCTGCGCGCGGGGTCAGCAAGGAGTCGGGCAAGGGCAGCACGTCGACGCCGGCGGGCGAGCCCGAGCGCAAGAAGTACGACCCGCCCGAAGCGAAGGACGCAGAACGCAAGGCTGCGGACAAGCTGTGCGACGATGCCATCAAGCTGCTGAAGAAGAAGAAATGGGCCGACGGAGCCAAGCTGCTCGAGAAGGGCCTGGAAAAGGACCCGCGCAGTGAGAAGGTCTTGTACAACCTCGCGTGTGGAGAGGCGAACATCGAGTCGCGCCGCACCAAGGCCGTGGACCGTCTGCAGGCGATGGCGGACCTGGGGTCCGACGAGGCGACCAAGCGGCTGGTGAAGGCGCGCATCGACCCGGACCTGGAACCGCTGCGGGACAATCCGGACTTCAAGCGCGTGACGGGCTACGCGCGCATCCAGATCATCAACACCGTGGGGACGCCGGGCGAGAAGGGTGTGGAGAACATTCAGAAGATGTTGAACAAGCTCGAACACCGCAAGGCCGATGAGAAGGACGAGGACAAGCCCCAGGACACGCCGTCGATCCAGTTCAAAAGCCACGCCAAGGCCCAGAGTGCGCTGCTGGCCGACCTGCTGAAGGCGACCAAGCTCGACCTGCTGCCGGCCGACGCGAAGTTCGACATCGTGGTGCGCTGGGGCACCAAAGTGGAGAACGGCAAACCCTTGAGTATCGGCCCAGATACCGGTGACGAGGCGATCGCCGACGCGCGCAAGAAGCAAAACAAGGTGCTGGCCCAGCCTGACGCGGCGCTCAACAAGGTCAACAAGGTGCTGAACACGCCCGACCATGCCTACAGCGAGGCGCAGGCTGCCGAAAAGCGCGTCGAAGGCACGATCAAGAAGGCCAC
>CAYHHL010000026.1:39393-48277 GCA_964356325.1 uncultured Enterobacteriaceae bacterium
TCGCTGCTGCCCATGATCGGCAACCTGTTGGGACGCTTGCTGTTGGGCGAAGATCCGCTTCTGGCCAGGTGGCGGCAGCAGCGCCTGGAACGCAAGGTGCAAGCGCAGGCGTTGCGGCTGGAGCGGCGCGAGGCCAAGAAAGCGCGCAAGGCCGTTGCGCAAGGCCAGCCACCGTCCGTTGCGACCCCGCCTGCCGATCCCGCGTCTGCCACGACGGCGACGAAACCGATGCCCTGACCGTAAGTTTCCCCTCTCGTCCCGCATACCCTTCTCGTCCCGCACCAACTGGAGGACCGCATGGCCGCGCCGCTGACGCTGGCTTCGAGCTCGCCGCGCCGCAAGGAACTGCTCGAACGCCTGGGATTCCAGGTGCGTGTGGTCCAGGCCGGCGTCGACGAGGCGCAACTTTCCGGCGGTGAACTGCCGGAGGACTACGCCAAACGGGTAGCGCGCGCCAAGGTGCTGACCGCGGTGCGCCGGCTGCAGGCGACGCTGTACACGACGGATCAGGAGGCGCGGCGCCAGTTTGCCCAAGGACCGGCGGCTGCGAGCGAGCGCAGTGCGGGCCCGACGGCGCGCGTGGACGACCCGGTGCGGTGGGTGATCGGCGCGGACACGGTGGTGGTGGTCGACGACCAGATCTTCGGCAAGCCAGCGGACATCCAGGAAGGTCGCGAGATGCTGTTGCGGCTTTCCGGGCGGGAGCATCTTGTGATCACAGGGTTTTGCCTGTTCGACCTGAAGCGCAACCGCGAGGGGCTGCAGGCGGTGACCACGGTCGTGAAGTTCAAGCAGCTTTCTGGCACCGAGGTGGACCAGTACCTGTCCGTGGGCGAAAGCATGGACAAGGCGGGGAGTTACGCGGTGCAGGGCGTGGGCAGCTACCTGGTCGAGTACCTGCGCGGCTCGTACACCAACGTCGTCGGCCTACCGCTGTGTCAAGTTGTCGAAATGATGGAGGAGATGGGCGCCCGCGACGTGCTGCCCTGGGGGCGCGAGGCGACCTAGATGCAGCAAGTGGCGGACAACCTAGAGGCCATCCGGGCGCAGATTCGCGAGGCTGCGCTGGCGGCGGGGCGCGATCCGGCCGAGGTGACGTTGGTCGCGGTCAGCAAGGGCCAGTCAGCTGAGGCGGTGCGAGCGGCGTACGCGGCAGGTCAGCGCGACTTCGGCGAGAACTACGTGCAGGAGTGGCAGGTAAAAGCCGAGGCGCTCGCGGATCTGCCTGATATCCGGTGGCATTTCCTGGGTCACCTGCAGCGCAACAAGGTCAAGCTCGTGGTCGGCAAGGTGCACCTGCTGCACGGCGTGGACGACATGCAGGGCCTGGACGAGATGGCCCGCACCGCCCACACCGCGCGCATCGAGCAGGACGTGCTGCTTCAGGTCAACCTCGCGGAAGAAGGCCAGAAGCGCGGCTGTACAGAAGCCGACGCCGACTTGTTCGTGGACGTGTTGATCCGTTCGCCGGGGCTGCGCCTGCAAGGGCTGATGGTGGTGCCGCCGATCGTCGAGGAAGGCGAGGCGTCGCGGCCGTGGTTCCAGCGCCTGCGGGCATTGCGCGATCGTCTGGCGGCGGACCACGCGGGCGAGCCGAAGTTGCCTTCGCGCTGGCTGCTGTCCATGGGCATGAGCGCGGACTTCGCGGTGGCGATTGCCGAGGGTGCGACGCACGTGCGGGTGGGAACAGCGATCTTCGGATCCCGTCAGAAACGCACCTAGCCGCTGTTGCAACAATGTTGCCGAACGGGGCCGGAGCACGGCTTGCGCTCGCGGGTGCCGCTGCGTAGGGTCGCGCCCGCGCCGAACCGGACACGAGCGACTAGAGGAATGACCATGGGCGAGACGTGCTATCTGGCTGGCGAGACGAACGGCGGCGAACTCGTCCACCGTTACGGTCCGCAAGTGCACTTGATTCACGACCCGTTGGCGCTGACCTGGCTGTCCCGGGTGTGTCATCCGGCGTGCGTCCAGCCCGAAGTGAACCGCTTGATTTCGATGCTGTACCGCGGTCTGGTGCGCGAGGTGATCAACCGCGAGTTCCCGCGCCGGGTGGTGCGCTCGGAAACGCGGATGCGCGACCACACCCCGCACGGCTACTACGAAGGCCAGATCATCGACCCGAGCACGGAAGTGACGACGGTGGACATCGCCCGCGCCGGGATCCTGCCGTCGATGGTGTGCTTCGAAGCGCTGTGCGAAGTGCTCGACCCGACTCGCGTGCGCCAGGACCACATCCTGATGAACCGGCTGGTGGACGATCGCGCGCAGGTGACCGGCGCTGGCATGTACGGCCGCAAGATCGCAGGACCAGTGGCTGGCCGGGTGCTGCTGTTTCCGGATCCGATGGGCGCCACGGGCGGATCACTGGCGGCGGCGATGAAGTTCTATCTCGAGGAACTGGACGGCAAGCCCAAGCGGATCTTCGCGTTGAATCTGATGGTGACGCCCGAGTACGTCAAGCGGCTGACCGAGGAATTCCCTGGCATCGTGAGCATCTATGCGTACCGGCTGGACCGCGGGCTGTCGGATCCGGACGTGCTGGCGGACGTGCCGGGGGCGCAGTGGGCGCGCGAGAAGGGCCTCAACGATCAGCAGTACATCGTGCCGGGTGCGGGGGGGATGGGCGAGGTGATGAATAATGCGTTGAGCTAGGCTGGACGCTGTGCCCCGTACGGCACGATGTACTGCCGCCACGTATTGATCGCTAGGCGATAAATTGTTGCTACCGCTGAACTTCCAGAGGTTTCATGTCGTATCCTAATGAGATCGTGGCGCCTTACCTGACTGCAGCGCAGATCGCCGCGCGCACGGCTGAGCTCGGGGCGATCATCACCGCCCAAGGCGAGCGCGAACGGCCGCTGGTGGTCATCTGCGTGCTCAAGGGCTCGGTGTTGTTCTTCGCGGATCTGGTGCGCCACATCGATCTGGCCATCAACCTCGTGTTCCTCGGCGTGTCGTCGTACGGCGGCAATACCGAATCCTCGGGCGCGGTTCGGTTGACCCACGACCTGACGCTGGATATCGCCGGGCGCGACGTGCTCGTGGTCGAGGACATCGTCGACACCGGCCTGACCATGAATTACCTGACGACCACGTTGGGCGCGCGCAATCCCAAGTCGTTGCAGGTCTGTACGCTGCTGCACAAGCCGGCGCGCAAGAAGATGGAGACGCCGCTCGATCACGTCGGTTTCGTCATCGACGACGTCTTCGTGGTCGGCTACGGCCTGGATTACGACGAGCGCTACCGCAACCTCCCGTACATCGGCGTGATGAGCTTTGCGGACGGCGGCAGCACCGAGCACGCATGAACAGGGCCCCGCCGCCCGCGCCCCCGGCGATGACGCTGCGTTTTCTGGGTCATGCGGCTTTCGATATGCACTTCGCCGGGTTGCGCGTCTGTCTGGACCCGCATCGGCCCGGCGCGGTCGGCGGTCGCTTCCAACTGCCCGCGATCACGGGGCCGTTCGATGCCGTCGCCTGCACGCACGGTCACGAGGACCACGCGGGTTGGACGCCGGCGCTGGGCACCACGCGCATCCTGGACGAGTCTTGCGATCTCGGCGGCTTGCAACTGACGACGCGAGCTGCCTTCCATGACACGGTCGGCGGCACGCGCATGGGCCTGGTGCGGATGCTGTCGTTCACCGATGGCCGAACCCGGGTCGTGCACTGCGGCGATCTCAGCGATTTCAACGATGATGACGTGGCCTGGTTGCGCGGTTGCGACGTGCTGCTGGTGCCGGCCGGGGGATCGTTCACGCTGGACGGGGCGCAGGCGGCGACCCTGGCCGCACGGGTACAGCCACGCTGGGTCGTGCCCATGCACACAGCAGACCCGCGCATCGACCTGCCGTTGCGCCCGGTGAGCGATTTCCTGAAAGCCTGGACAGGGCCTGTGCATTCATGCGCGATTCTCGACCTGCAGGCACCGCCGCCGTCCGGTGCCCTGGTCATGGCCGCGCCATAGGATTCTCAGACGCAAAGCCAGGCAGTTGCGCGCGAAAGCCACTGCCGCCGGTCCAAAAAAGCGCGGCATCGGCTTGCCTTGACCCGGGGGCGCCGATAGACTGCCGCGCTTGCTGCCGTTGGTCCGGCGGCACCTTTCGGAGATTTCAGACATGAACCGCCTCGCTTCGCCCCTCGCTCGCCTCTCCCTCGCCAGTCTCGCGCTCTTGCTCGCGATCGGCTGCAGCACCACCAAGAATCAGACTCCGGCGGGCGGCACTCCCGGCAACGACGTGACCAACAGCTTGGACGGCGGCGGCGACAGTGGCACCACGGCGGACACCGGTGCCAACAGCGACACCAGCGGCCAGGACATCGCTGCCCAGCCCGGGGACGTCACCGTTGCCGATGCCGAAGCCGATGTCCTCGCCGACGTTGCCATCGTCAAGGTCGACGGCGGCCCGGTCACCGACGCCAAGGTCGACACCGGCGACGCCAAGAGCGACGTCAAAACCGACGCCAAGATCGACGTGCCGGACACCAGCAAGCCCGCCAAGTGCACGCTCGACACCGACTGCGAGGGCACGGGCTTCGGCGATTGCCTCGGCGTGGGCTGCAACACCGTGACGGGCGCCTGTGAATCCAAGGCCGCCGCCGACGGCAAGGTCTGCAAGGTCGGCGGCCCGTGCGGCGCCAGCGGCATCTGCAAGCAAGGCGCGTGCAGTTTCGCCAGCAGCTGCGGCACCCAGCCCTGCACGCCGACGCCGGTCAAGTGCGGTGACACCCTGACGTTGCAGGTCGGCACGTTCGGTGCTTCCGCGCTTTCGAAGTACTCCTGCTCGGGCACGGTCTGGGACGGCGGCGAGAAAGTGCTGAGCCTGGCCAACGACGCCACTTCCGCGGTCAAGGCCACCGTCACGCTTTCGGACGACACCAGCCCGACTGCGGCCTTGTTCGACATCGGTGCGAGCGCAGGTGTTTGCAGCCCGAGCACTTGCGACGTGACCGGCGACAAGCTGGTGGTCGGCCTGCCGGTCGGAGTCAGCCGCACCGTCATCGTCGACACCCTCAAGGGCGACGGCGGCACCATCAAGGTCACCATCGTCTGCGAGCCCATTACCGTTTGTGGCGATGGCACTTGCAACGGCACCGAGAAGTCCGCGACCTGCCCGAAGGACTGCGGCGGCCTCGGCACGTGCGGCGACGGCAAGTGCGAAGACGGCGTCGAGTCGTGTGGCAGCTGCCCCGGCGACTGTGGCGCGTGCCCGCTGGAGTGCAAGGTCAAGAGCAGCTCGGAGCCGGACGCCAAGGGCTGCAAGGGCTGCGCGTGTGAAGCCTGTGTTTGCGCGAAGGATTCGTACTGCTGCGCCACGGCGTGGGACAGCGCCTGCGTCAGCCAGTGCACCAAGGACTGCTCGGGACCCAAGTGCGCCACGGGCATCTGCGGCGACAACAAGTGCGACTTCGCGACCGAAAGCTCGACGACCTGCCCGAACGACTGCGTGCCCACGGCCAAGTGCGGCGACGGTGTCTGCCTGGGCAGCCCCAGCTCCAGCGGCGAGACGTGCGAAACCTGCGCGCAGGACTGCGGCGTATGCGCTGGCGCCGGCCCGACTTGTGGCGACGGCAAGTGCACCGACGGCGTCGAGCAGTGCGCGACCTGCCCGCAGGACTGCGGCGTTTGCGACAAGGTATGCGGCCCGCAAAAGATTCCCGGCTGCGGCGGCTGTTCTTGCGAAAAGGACGTTTGCGCCGAGGACCCGTACTGCTGCGAGACCGCGTGGGACGGCCAGTGCGTCGACGAATGCTCTTTCAGCGACACGCCGGCCAAGTGCCCGGTCGATCTGTGCGGCGACGGCATCTGCTCCGGCTCGGAAAAGTGCTCCGACTGCGCGAAGGACTGTGGCGTGTGCCCACCGGCCGCCGCGGTCGGCTGCGCGGGTCACTGCGGATCCAGCAGCAAGGACGCCAAGGGTGGCACGTGCTACTGCGACTCCGCGTGCACCGGCGCCGGCGACTGCTGCGACGACAAGGTCCAGTTCTGCGGCAAGTAGCCTGCTGACTCGCGCTGACGTGCGATCGCTGGGACTTGCAGCACCGTGGGCGCCACCACTCCCATCAGGTGACCTCCATGTCCAGCCCCGATCTGTTCGCCACCTCTGTGGTTGCCCCAGGGACTGAGCGTCGCCCGACGCTGCTGCTCGTCGACGGTTCGCACGCCCTGTTCCGAGCCTATTTCGCGATTCGCCATCTCGCCTCGCCGTCCGGTCAGCCGACGGGCGCGGTATTCGGCTTCACGTCCATGCTGCTCAAGCTGATGCGCGAGCGCAAACCCGAGCGGATCGGCGTGTGCTTCGATACCGCGGAGCCGACCTTCCGCCACGAGATGGACGCGACCTACAAGGCCAACCGCCCCGACATGCCCGACGATCTGTCGCAGCAATGGCCGATTGCGCAACGGATTTCCGAGGAACTGGGGCTGCCGACGCTGCGTCTGCCGGGCTTCGAGGCCGATGACCTGATAGCCACCTTGGCGATCCGCGCCCACAAGCAGGGCTGGGACGTGCTGATCGTCAGCGGTGACAAGGACTTGATGCAGTTGGTGCGCGATGCCCAGGGCGAATGCGGCGCGATCTCCCAGCTCGATGACGGCAAAGGCGTGGTGTACGACCCGCGCGGCGTGCGCGAGAAGTGGGGTGTGCCGGCCGAGAGTATTGGCGATCTGCTGGCGATCATGGGTGATGCGGTCGACAACGTGCCTGGAGTGCGCGGCATCGGCGAGAAGGGTGCGGTCAAGCTCTTGCAGCAGTGGGGCTCGCTCGACGCGATCTACGCCAACCTCGACGCGGTGGAGCCGCCGCGCACTCGGCAACTGCTGATCGACAGTACGGCCGCGGCGGCGCTGTCACGCAAGCTCGTGGAATTGCACTGTGACGTCGATCTGCCGTTTTCGCCCGAGGATCTCGAGCCCCGGCCCGCGCAACGGCCGGCGCTGGCGGCGAGCTTTGCCGACCTGGGCTTCAAGCGCCTGCTGAAGGACTACCTGGACGAGCCCGAGGCGACGCCGGCCGAAGCGACCACCGAGACGGTGACCGACCTGGAGGCCATCAGCGCCATTGCCGAGCAGATTCGCCAAGCTGGGCGGGTGGCGGTGACCGCGGTGACGACCCAATGCGATCCCGAACGATTGCGGCCGATGTCGGGCGATCTGGTCGGTCTGGGCCTGTCGTGGCAGCCGGGGCAGGCCGTGTACGTACCGATTGCGCATGAACAAGAGGGCCTGGTGCAACCGCAGTGGGCGGAAGTGCGAGCCCGGTTGGGGCCGGTGCTGCAGGACCCGTCGATCGCCAAAGTGGGTCACGCCGGCAAGTACGAGACCTTGGTACTGCGCCGTCATGGTATGGAAGTGCATGGCTGGAAGGCGGATTCCCAGCTGGCGAGCTACCTGTTCGAACCGGAGCGCTACACGCACAGCCTGCGCAACATCGCCTTCAACCGCCTGAACGTGACGCTGCCGGGCGACGAGGAACTGCTGGGCAAGGGCAAGGCGCAGGTCGGCTGGCAGGCGGTGCGCTGTGAAAAGGCCGCGGTCCAGGTGGCGATGCGCGCGGCGCTGACGCTGAAGTCCGCGGATTTGCTGCTACCCATGCTGGATCAGGCGAACCTGCGGACCTTGTACGACGAGCTGGAACTGCCGCTTCAGGACGTGCTCGCCGACATGGAGTTCGCTGGCATCCGGGTGGACGCCGAGGTGCTGGGCAAGCAGGGCGAGTGGCTGGGCCAGGAAATCGCCAGTGAAGAAGCGGCGATCCACGAACTGGCGGGCGAGGTGTTCAACATCGGCTCGCCGGCCAAGCTGGGCGTCGTCCTGTTCGACAAGCTGGGGCTGCCGGCCAAGAAGAAGACGCAGACCGGCTGGTCGACTGATTCCACCGTGCTCGAAGGGCTGGCCGACCAGCATCCGATCGCGAACAAGGTGTTGCGCTGGCGGCAGTTGTCCAAGCTGAAGTCGACGTACACCGACATGCTGCCCACGCAGATCGATGCGCACACCGGGCGGGTGCACACCTGCTACCAGCAGGCGGTGGCGGCGACCGGGCGGCTGTCCTCGATCGAGCCGAATCTGCAGAACATTCCGATCCGCACCCAGGAAGGCCGGCGCATCCGCCTGGCGTTCGTGGCCGATCCGGGCTGCGTGCTGATGAGCGCGGACTACAGCCAGATCGAACTGCGGGTGATGGCGCACCTGGCGCAGGATTCGGGATTCGCCGCGGCGTTCCAGCAAGGCCTGGACATCCATCGCGAAACCGCAGCGCTCATCTTCCAGGTGCCGGCGGACCAGGTGACGCGCGAGCAGCGGTCGGGGGCCAAGGCGATCGTGTTCGGCATCCTGTACGGCATGGGTTCGCAGCGGTTGGCGCGCGAGATCGGCGTGACGCAGAAGGAGGCGAAGGCCTTCATCGAGCGGTATTTCCAGCGCTTTCCCGGCGTCAAGGCGTTCGTGGAGCAGACCCTGCACGACGCGCGACTGACCGGCGAGGTGCGCACGCTGTTCTCGCGGCGGCGACCGGTGCCGGGGTTGTCGAGCAGCAACGCGATGGAGCGGGCGGCGGCCGAGCGCGTTTCGGTCAACACCCCGGTGCAGGGCACGGCGGCGGACCTGATCAAGCGGGCGATGCTCGAGGTGCACAAACGCTTGCGGGACGGTGGCTTCAAGGCGCGCATGCTGCTGCAGGTACACGACGAACTGGTGCTGGAAGTGCCGGAAGGCGAAGTGGCAGCGGTCAGCGCGCTGGTCCGCGAGGCGATGATTGGGGCGGCGGAGTTGAGCGTGCCGTTGCAGGTCGATCTGCGTTGGGCGGCGAACTGGGCCGAGGCGCATTAGAAGGGACGCCGGCGGCTGAAGCCGCGCCTCAAGTTGCAAAGCCGGCCTGCG
>CAYHHL010000027.1:0-34915 GCA_964356325.1 uncultured Enterobacteriaceae bacterium
TTGCCGGTCGCCTTGTCGCAACTGTCCGCCGTGCACGGGTTGTCGTCGTTGCAGTTGGTCAACACGCCGGCCTTGCAAACGCTCGCGGCGCAGACATCGCCCACGGTGCAGCCGTTGGCGTCGTTGCACTTGGCAGTGTTGGCCGCGTTCACGCACTTGCTCGCCGCGCCGTCGCAGCTGTCGTTGGTGCACGAGTTCGCATCGTCGCAGGTCTTGGCGCCGCCCACGCACTTGCCGGCCGTGCAGATGTCCTTGTCGGTGCAGAACTTGCCGTCGTCGCAAGCCACCTTGTTGTTCGGGAAGCTGCAGGTGCCGACCGTCGTCGGGGCGTCGCACACGTCGTCGGTGCAGGCGTTGCCATCCACGCACTTGGGCTTGCCCTTGCAGGCGGCGGCGGCGTCGCAGACGTCGAAGATGGTGCAGTAGCTGCCGTCGTTGCAGGACGTGCCAGCCGCTTGCTTCGCATGGGCGCAGGTGTTGTTGGCGCAGGAATCCACCGTGCAGGGGTTGTTGTCGTCGCAGTTCAGGCCGACGCCGCCACACTTGCCGCTCGTGCACACGTCGCCGGTGGTGCAGCCGTTGCCGTCGTTGCACTTGGTGGCGTTGGCCAAGGCTGCGAACACGCAACCCGACTTCGCGTCGCAAGTGTCAGTCGTGCAAGGATTCTGGTCGTCGCACTTGATGGCTGGCGTACCGACGCAGGCGCCGGCCTTGCAGGTGTCGTCGCTCGTGCAAACGTTGCCGTCGGTGCACAGCGCGGTGTTGTTCGTGAACACGCAACCGGTCTTGGCATCGCAACTGTCATTGGTGCAGACCTTGGCGTCGTCGCAGTTCTTCGCCGTGCCACCGCACGTGCCGCTCTTGCACACGTCGCCGGTCGTGCAGGCGCTGCCGTCGTCGCAGGCCAACACCGTGTTCTCGTGGGTGCAGCCCAGCACCGGGTCGCAGGCGTCGGTGGTGCAAGCGTTCTTGTCGTCGCAGTTCAGCTTGTTGGTGCCGGGCTGGCACGCGGAAGTCTTGCAGGTATCGTCCACCGTGCACGGGTTCGCGTCGTCGCACTTGGCGGTGTTGGCCACGGTCAGACAGCCCTTGGTCGCATCGCAACTGTCCGTGGTGCAAGGGTTGGCGTCGTCGCAGTTCAAGGCCGTGCCCGCGCAGGCGCCGGCCGCGCATGCGTCCTTCTGCGTGCAAACGGTGCCGTCGTCGCAAGCCGTGCCGTCAGCGTAAGCCACGGACTTGCACTCGCCGGTCTTGTCGTCGCAGGAATCCACCGTGCAGGGCTTGCTGTCGTCGCACTTCTTGTCCGTGCCGACGCATGATCCCTTCGAACACACGTCGCCGGTCGTGCACAGGCTGCTGTCGTCGCAAGGTTCGGCGTTGTCCGTGAATGTGCACGTACCCGAAGCCTTGTCGCAGGTGTCCGTAGTGCAGGCGTTCTTGTCGTCGCACACGATGGGCTTGCCACCGACGCAAGCGCTCGAACCGCACTGGTCGCCCTGAGTGCAGGGGTTGGCGTCATCGCAGGCCGCGGTGTTGGCCGCGAAGATGCAGTTGTTGTCTTTGCAGCTGTCGTCGGTGCATACGTTGCTGTCATCGCAGACCTTGCCCGTGCCGCCGCACACGCCAGCGGTGCACTTGTCGCTCGAGGTGCAGGTGTTGCTGTCATCGCACGGCGCGCCTTCGGTGTTGGTATTCGAGCAACCCTTGGTCTTGTCACAGGTATCAGCGGTGCAAGCGTTCTTGTCGTCGCAGTTCAGAGCGGTGCCCACGCACTTGCTGTCCGCGCAGGCGTCGCCCGAGGTGCAGGCGTCGCCGTCGTTGCAGGACGTGCCGGCCGCGGTGGCCTTGTACTCACAGCCGGTCTTTGGGTTGCAAACGTCGTCGGTGCAGGCGGTGCCGTCATCACAGGCCGCAGCCGCGCCGGGAACGCACGCGCCGTTAGCGCACTTGTCGCCCGTGGTGCAGGCGTTGCCGTCGTCGCACGCGCCCGTCAGGTTGGAGTTCTTGCAGCCGGTCGCGGCATCGCAGGCATCCTCGGTGCAAGGGTTGCCATCGCTGCAGTCGGCGCCCTTGCCGGGCACGCAGGCGCCGTCCTTGCACGCGTCGCCGTTGGTGCACTCGTCTTTGTCCGTGCACTGCGCGGTGTTGTTGGCCGTCGTGCAGCCCGTGGTCGGATCGCAGGCGTCGTCCGTGCACGGGTTGGTGTCGTCGCAGACCTTGACCTTGCCTGCGCAACTGCCCGCGAGGCAAGCGTCCTCGGTCGTGCACAAGCTGCTGTCGTCACAGGCGGCGCCGTCGCTCGCGTCCACCATGGAGCACTTGCCCGTGTCCTTATCGCAACTGGACTTCTTGCAAATGGCCCCGTCGCCCGGGCAGTCTTCGTCGCTCTTGCAGCCCGTGGCCACGTCGCTGCCCGGCTCGGTGTCGCTGCCCGGCTCGGTGTCGCTGCCCGGCTCGGCGTCGCTGCCTGGGGCTTGGCCGTCGACCGAGTCTTCCGTGATCGTGGTGTCCTGATCGGTGCCCGTTGCCGCGTCGCTGCCCGTGGCCTGGATGTCCGCGCCGCCCGCGTCCGCATCGGCACCGGCGGCGGTGTCTATAGACCCGAGATCACTCTTGAACCCAGACGTGTCGGCCGCGACGAACGGCGAGGGCTTGACGGCGCTCGTGCCGCAAGCTGCGAGGGCCAGGGTGAGGCCGGCGATGGCCAGCAGACGAAACCGATTGGACGCGTTACACATGAAAACTCCTGATGAAATCCCCGGTGAGCAAGCGGTGGTCGAGAGCCCAGGGCGGGTCAGTTTCCGGTTGGCCGCCCAACCTGTCAAGGTTTGTGTTGATCGAGCTGCTTGACAGGCACGGGCGCAAGGCGATGCTACGCCTGCGCTGGCCGATGGCGCCTGCCCTGACAAGACTCGCCAACAAGCTCGCGGAGACGCACATGTCCAGACCAGTCAAGGTCACGTTGATGGGCAGGCCGTTCACGCTGCAAACCGACGAGGACGAGGCGCACGTGCAGCGCGTCGCCCGCAGCGTCGACCAGCGGTTGGCCGATCTGCGCCAGAAGGCCGCGTTGCCACTCGATTCGCTGGCCTTGCTGGTGGCGCTGACGTTCGCGGACGATCTGGAGAAGCTGCGCAACCAGAACGCCGCGCTGCTGGACGACGCCCGCGATCGCGCCGACAACTTGCGCCAACGGCTCGGGCGGCTCGCCGGTGAATGATGGCAAGCGGAGGCATGGATGACGCCTGAGGAATGCATCGCGACGGCGCGGGCTCGGCCTGTGCTGGTCGCGCAACCGCCGCTGGCGCCCCCTGCCGGCAAGCCTGGTTGGCGGGCCCAAGCGGAACTGCGGTTGCGCAACCTGAATCCCCTGCAACGTCGAGCGCATGCGACGCGACTGGCCAAGGAGATCGGCCAGTTGGCCCACGCTCTCGGCGCGCGTCGGGTGGGCCTGTATGCACCGGTGGGCGCCGAGCCGGAGACGCGCGACGTGGCCCACGAACTGCTGGCGCGCGGCATCCTGCTGGCCTACCCGCGCATGCATCCACAGGGTCCGGCGATGGATTTCGCCGCGAGCGAAGGGCCTTCCGCGCTGGTGGCTCGGCCGCGAACGCGCATGCTCGAACCCGTGGGCCCGGTCATCGCGCCCGAGGATCTCGATCTGGTGCTGGTGCCAGCCATGGCCCTGCGCGGCGATCTGACCCGCCTGGGCCGTGGTGGTGGGCATTTCGATCGTTATCTTCCGCAGCTGCGTCCTGACGCCGTGCTCGTGGGCTGCGTGCCGTCAGCGTGCGTGCTCGACTGGTCGCCTCGCGAGGATCACGACGTGGCCATGACCCTGGTGTGCACCGAAGCAGGCCTGTTCGGCCCCGCGGTGTGACGCCTGCGCAGGATCCTCAGAAAAAACACTCTGCCGGCTCGCAGTTCCCCGCGTAGCATTTCGGGTACGCGTACTGCAACGGGAACTTGCTGCACAGCTTCTTCAGTCCGCACGTCTTGCCGTCCGGCGCCTGCGCGAACGAGCAGCCTTTCAGCGTATTGCAACTATCCGTCGTGCAAGCGTTGTTGTCGTTGCAGCTGGCCGCCGCTCCAGACACGCACTGCCCGCTCGAGCACATGTCGCTGACCGTGCACGCGTTGCCGTCGGTGCACGCGCTGGCATTGAATGCATAGACGCAGCCGCCGCTGCCCGCGTTGCAGCCGTCGTTGGTGCAGACGTTGTTATCGCTGCAATTCTTGGCCCCACCGGCATAGCACGTGCCGAACTTGCACATGTCGCCCACGGTGCAGCCGTTGCCGTCCGAACAAGCGGCCGCGTTGTTGCCGAACTTGCACTGTCCGGTCGCCGTGTCGCACGCGTCATCCGTGCATGCGTTGCCGTCGCTGCAGGCAATGGCCGCGCCCGGTGTGCACTGGCCGCCGCCGCACACGTCGTTTTGCGTGCAGGCGTTGCCGTCCGAGCAAGCCGAAGCGTTGGCCGTGTGGCTACAAGCGCCTGAACTTACGTCACAAGCGTCGCTCGTGCACGGGTTGCCGTCGTCGCATCCGTTCGGCTTGCCTGCCACGCACACCCCGCCGCCGCAGCCATCGCCGATCGTGCAAGCGTTGCCGTCCGTGCAAGCCGCTGCGTTCGCCACCTTCTTGCAGCCCGCGAGCGGATCGCAGCTGTCGTCGGTGCATACCTGGCCGTCGTTGCAACTCACTGGATTGCCTACGCAAGCCCCTGACTTGGCGCACACGTCCTGGCTCGTGCACACGCTGCCGTCCGTGCATGCCAGGCCCGGATTCGGCACGCTGCTGCACACCCCGCCGCTGCAACTGTCCAATGTGCATTCGTTATTGTCGTTACAGACGATGGCCTTGCCAGCGCAGCCACCGGTTGCGCAGGAGTCCCCGGTCGTGCAGGCGTTGCCGTCATCGCACGAGGCGGTGGACTTGAACGCGTTCACGCACTTGTACACCCCACCGGTCAGTTCGCAGAAGTCGGCCGTGCACGGGTTCTTGTCGTTGCAATCCTGTGTGCCTGTGGCGGGTTGGCACGCACAGGTGTAGACGCCCTTGCACGACCCGGCAGCGCACTTGTCGCTGGCCGTGCACGCGTTGGCGTCGTCACACGGCGTGTCGTTGGCCTTGTTGGTCTGGCCACAGCTGCCCGTCGCCGCGTCGCACACGCCCTCGTGGCACGTGTCGCCCGGGCACGACTTGAGCACGCCGCCGACACATTTGCCGTTGCTGCACGCGTCGTTCAGCGTACAGGGCAGGCCGTCGCTGCACGCGGTGCCGCCGGCCTTGGGCTTGAGGCTGCAGCCGCCACTTGCCGGATCACAGGACGCGTCGTTGCAGGAGTCGCCCTGACAGACCTTCGCGACGCCACCCAGGCACTTGCCGATCGTGTCGCAGGAATCGCCCGTCGTGCAGGCATTGCCGTCCTCGCAAGGTGCGTTGGCCTGAGCGATCGCCTGCGTGCAGACCTTCGCGTTTTCATTGCAGGTTCCCACCAAACACGCACCGCCCGGACAGGCGAGGGCCTTGCCGCCGGCGCACCCACCTTTGCCGTCGCAATGATCCGCGGTGGTGCAGAACAATCCATCGTCGCAAGCGGTGCTTACCGTCGCCACGCTCGGCACGCACTTGCCGGCCGCCTCGCTGCAACTGGCCGGACTGCAAGGAGTCGCCACTTCTGCGCACGATCTCTGCCCGCCGCCTCCGCACGCGCCCTGACCGTCGCACGCCTCGCCCGTGGTGCAGAACTTGCCATCGTCGCACGCCATCCCTTTGGGCAAAGCCTGCTTGGCGCAGGTGAAAGCGCCGGGGCCGCCGGACTTGCACGCCGCGCTGTTGCAAGCGTCACCGACTGCAGCGCAATCCGCCGCTGCACCCGCCGCGCACTTGCCGGCCTGGCAGGCGTCGCCGACCGTGCAGCCGTTGCCGTCCGCGTCGCATGACGTGCCGTCGCTCTTGGGCGCGCTCTCGCAGGTCCCGGTCGCCGGGTCGCAAGCCGCGGTATTGCAAGCGTTCGCCTTCGCACTGCAGTCAACCGGTTGGCTGCCGCTCTTGCACGATCCGGCCGCACAGGTGCCCGTCAACGGCTGTTGGCACTTGTCGCCACTGTCACACGCCTTGCCGTCGGCCACCGCGTAACCGCACTTGCCCGCCGTGCAGGTATCCGCCGTGCAAGGGTTCTTGTCGTCGCATTCGCCGTCCGCCTTGCACTCGCAAATCGTCAGGCTGGTGCACTTGCCGCCTTTGCACGAGTCCTGCGTACATGCATCGCCATCGGAACACATGCCTGTGTCGTTCACGCTCGCCACGCACCCTTTGATGCCGTCGCAACCATCCGTGGTGCAAGGGTTGCCATCGTCACACAGGCTGGCATCGACCTTGTGGCTGCACTTGCCGGTCGCCGCATCGCAGGTATCGAGGGTGCACGCCGCGCTGTCCTCGCAGCCCGTCGTCGATCCCAGGCAACCGCCATTGACGCAGGTGTCGCTCGTGGTGCAGGCATTGCCGTCATCGCACTTGCCGCCCGCGGGGGTATGCACGCAGCCGGTCACGGGGCTGCAACCATCTGTAGTACAAGCATTCTTGTCGTCACAGGCCAGCGCTTCCTGGCCGGCGCACTTGCCCAGATTGCAGCTGGAACTCGCGGTACACATGTCGCCGTCGTCGCAGGCCTTGCCGTCGGCTGCAGGCTCGGCCTTGCACTGGCCGATCGCCGGATCGCAGGCGGTCTTGAGGCAGGGGCCATCGCCTGAGACGTCGCACTGCACCAGTTGCTTCGGATCGTTTATGCACTTGCCGTCCGAGCACTTGGGCGTGCCAAGGCACTTGTTGGTCACCTTGCAGTCGGCGTCGAGCGCGCATGTGCAGGTGGACGCCCCGGTGCAAACGCCCGGCGCGATCGATCCCGGGGGCCCGCCCGATCCAACCGATCCGCTGACGGCACAGGCGTCACCCTGAGTGCAACTGTCGCCGTCATCACAGTTCTTGCCGATGGGCACGCCCGTCGCCGTACAGCCCTTGGCCAGATCGCAGGCCAGCGTCACGCATTGCGGGCCCTCGCACAGCTTGGCGTCGGGCGTGTGGGCGCAGCCCTGCTTGGCCTCGCAGTCATCCTGCGTGCAGCCGATGCCGTCGCTGCAATCCTGCTTCTGGCCCGTGCACTTGCCCTGCATGCAGGTGTCGCCGGCGGTGCATGCGTTGCCATCGTCGCACACCACGCTCAGATCGGTGATGGGCAGGTTGCGCACCTGGATGCCCTGGTCGCAGAAGTCCTTGGTGCATGGATTGCCGTCGTCGTAGTCGCCATCACTGGCTGCGACGCATTGGCCGGCCGCACATTTCTTGCCGCAACTGCCCAGGCCGCACGTCTTGCCGTCGGGCACGGGCAGGGCGGCGCACTGGCCGAGAACCGTGCAGCGCCCAGCGGTGCAGTCGCTCAACTGCAAGTCTGCGGACTGACACGGCGCGCCGACCGGCTGTACCGCGAGTTCACAGGTTCCGCCGTTGCAGTGCGGCAGCTTGCACGACGACTTGCCCGCGAGGCCGAGGCAGTCGTAGTCCGTCGTGCATTCGTCGCCAAGCGGCACGTCGGCCTGTACATCGCTCGCCTCCGTGGCATCCGGCGCCAGGCCCACGTCGCCCGCGCCGTCCGCCGCGACGTCGCCGCCGCCGCCGAGATCGCCGCCCTGTGCCGTGATCGAGACGTCACCGCACGCGACCGTGAAGATACCCAAGAAGATCAAGATATTACGCAACATCTGGCGCCTCGGCCGGCGGCTGTGGATGCGCGGCGGCACGAGAGTCTAGCGGATCTTGCGCTCGAACGGGAGGCGGTTGCGCTTCGATGCCTGCCGGACCACGTGGGTGTCGCCAGGACCCTGGCCGAGCGGTCACATCAGGGGACGGCTGTATACGAACGAGCGCAGCAACAGTCCCTTGGTCGGCACCACATTCGCGCAGGTGTTGGCGACCATCACGAGGCTGTCGCCCACCGCCATGCCCGTCGAATTCGCCCCGTTGCTGCTGCAATACAGGCTGGCGTAGGGCGGCATCGCGAGTTCGTGCTCGACCCAGCCGGCGTTTTGCGCGTCGAGGTCGTCGCGATGGGTGAACAGGACCGGCATGCGCGACGCCGAGCCTTTCGGATCGGGCTTGTGGCCCCAGACCAACACGGTGCCCTTCCAGCTCGTGACAGCTGTGAACACGTAGTTCGCCTGCACGCTCTTGGTGATCGAGGCATTGAAATACCCAGCGGTCCCTGCCTTCTGGTAGGCGACATAGCCGCTCGGGCCGACCACCCAGTTCAGCGAACTGCCGGCGATCGTCCCAGTCGTGTCGTACGCGAACACACCGCCGACGCGCGCCGTGCTCGGCGGCTTCACCGGCGGCAAGCCGGTCAAGACCGGCCCGACTTTCGGCGGCGCACTGAAGATCGAAAAGCCTGTAGTTTGGCCGGCATTCAACGTCACCGTCGCCAGAGTCGCCAGGGTCGGCTGCGTGCAACCGAAACAAGTCTTGCCGTACGTATTCAGCGTCGCTGCCACGGGTTGCATGAGCACAGGCAAGTTGATGCGCTGGCAACTGGCGCTCGCCGCATTGGCCGCCACCGCGCAGGTGACGTAGACCATCGCCTCGGCGGCCACGGTGACGGGAACGTGCCCGCCCAGGAGCAAGAATTCCTGGGTGCCCACGGTGCGGTGCGCCACCGTGAAGTAGTCGGTCAGCGTCGGCAAGCCAGCGGCTGTGAGCGCGTTTTGCAGCGTCGCTTGCGGGATCCACTTGTCCACGCCGACCTGGTAGAGCAACTGACCGCTGTGACCCACGGCAGCGCGCCCGTCGACCGACCGCAGCGGCGCCGTGTACGCCCCGGACACCTTGATCGGCACGCCGCCCGGAGCATATTTCCACAGCACCCAAGTGCCCGACGACTCGATGCTCGTCAGCGGCGTGTCTGCACCGGTCAGCACATAGCCCTTGGCCAGCGCGTCCCACGAGACATCGGACGCGGGGCCGCCGGACGCATACGCCCCCGTGAAGCCCATGCAGCCGCCCGCGATGCAGACGTCGCCGGAAGTCTTGGCGTTCACGTCGTCGCAAACAGTGAAGTCCTCGACCAGGCTGCCCTTGGGACACGTGCCCGCGCCGTCACAGGTTTCGCCCGCGGTGCAGGGGTCGTTGTCGTTGCACGAGGTGCCCTTGTCGACCGGCACGATCGCGCAACCCTTGGCGGCCTCGGTGCAAACGCTGGCATTGCACACCGTCGGCTTGCCGCAGACCGGGCCCAAACCGCCGACGCACTTGCCCGCACCGTCGCATTTGTCGCTCAGGGTGCAAAACAGTCCGTCACTGCAGGTGCTTCCCGCTGCGATCGGCACCTGCTTGCACTTCGCGACGCCACCGACGTCTGCGCAACCGCCGGTATTGCAGGCGTCCGCGCTGCCCGAACAGTCGACGGTCTTGCCCGAACACACGCCAGTCGCGTTGCAGACATCCCCGGTCGTGCAAGCGTTCTTGTCGTCGCATGCCCCGTTGGCCTGATTGGTGAACTCGCACTTCGAGGTCACCGTGTTGCACTTGTCCAGCGTGCACGCGTTGCCGTCATTGCACGCCGTGTTGTCCTTGCAACCACAGGCATTGTCCCAGTTTCCGCTCAGGCACTTGCCCGCCCCGTCGCAATGGTCGCCGACCGTGCACTTCTGCAGGTCGTCGCACGTCACGGTGCTGCTCTTGGGTTTGGGATCGCACTTGCCTGTCGCGGGGTTGCACGTCGCGTCGTTGCAGGCGTCGCCCGCGCAGGTGACCGGGCCCGCACCGATGCACTTGCCGGTGGTGTCGCACGTGTCCGTCGCTGTGCACGCGCTGCCGTCGCTACAGGCCGACCCGGCTTTCGCGATGCTTTGCGTACACTTGTCGCCCATCTCATCGCATACCCCGACCTGGCAGGTGCCGCCCGCGCAGCTCGTCGCTGGGCCACCGACGCATTTGCCCGCGCCGTCGCAATGGTCCGCGCCGGTGCAGAACTGCCCGTCGCTGCAGGCTATCGTACTGGCCTTGGCCACCTGGCCGCACTGATCCTTGACCTCGTCGCACTTGCCGGTGTTGCACGCGTCCGAGACTTCCACACACGTCTTCGCGACACCGCTGCCACACTTGCCCAGTCCATCGCAAGTATCCGTCAGCGTACAGTATTGGCCATCCTCACAGCCCGTCCCCTTGGCCTTGGCGGTCTTCACGCAACTCGGAGTCTTGGCGTCCACGCTCTTGCAGGCGGCGCTATTGCAGGCGTCGCCCTGGCTGCTGCAATCGACCGGGCTGCCCGCGAGGCACTTGCCCGCCTTGCAGGCGTCGTTCTGTGTGCAGCCGTTGCCGTCCGCGTCGCAAGTCGTGCCGTCGCCCTTGGGCACCGCGATGCAACCGCCGGTGATGGGATTGCACTGCCCCGCGTTGCAGGTGTTGGCCAAGGTGCTGCAATCGATGGGGGTGTTCCCAGTCTTGCAGGCGCCGCCGCCGCACTGGCCCGATCCAGGCTTCTGGCACTTGTCGCCGGTGTCGCACGCCTTGCCGTCCAACGTCGCCGCGTCGTTCTTGCAGACACCGGCGTTGCACTTGTCGGCCGTGCAAGGGTTGTTGTCGTTGCAGCCGACGTCGCTGCTGCACTGGCAGGTGTAGGTGGAAATGCACTGGCCGGCCTTGCACGCGTCCTGCGTACAGGCGTCGCCGTCGTCGCACTTGCCTTGGGCGTTGGCCTCGAACTTGCATCCGGCCTTGGCGTCACAACTATCCGTCGTGCAAGGGTTCTTGTCATCGCAAGAGGCGTTCCCGGCGGCGTGGGCGCACTGTCCCGTGGCCTTCTCGCAACTGTCGAAGGTGCAGGACACATTGTCGTCGCAGGACTTCGCCGTGCCCGTGCAGCCGCCGCTCACGCAGGTGTCGCTGGCGGTGCAGAGGTTGCCGTCGTCGCACGTCTCTTCATTGGCCTGGTGCACGCAACCGACCGCGGGCACGCACTGATCGGTCGTGCACGGGTTCTTGTCGTCACACTTGACGTCGGCCACGCCCTGGCAGGTGCCGACCACGCAAACGGTCGCCGTCGTGCACGAGTTGTCGTCGTCGCAGGCCAAGTCCTCCTTCTGGGGCGTGGGCTTGCATTCGCCTGACTTGGGGTCGCAGACGTTCTTGCTGCAGGCGGTGTCCAAGCCCGAGTCGCAACTGATGGCCGAAGCTGGCTCGACCTTGCATACGCCCTCCACGCACTTCGGGGCGCCCAGGCACAGGTTGGTCACTGCGCAATCGGTGTCGAGCTTGCACGCGCAGGTAGCCTTGCCGGTGCAGGCCCCGCTCGCCGCGCACTGGTCGCCGGCGGTGCACGGGTCGCCATCGTTGCAGGCCTGCGTGGCGTCGAAGCCGGTCAGCGTACAGCCCTTCGCTACGTCGCAAGCCTGCACCGTGCAAGGGTTACCGTCGTCGCACTGCTTGGCGTCGGCGGTGTGCTGGCAGCCGGTCGCCTTGTCGCAAGTGTCGAACGTGCAGGGCAGACCGTCGTTGCATGAGACCGCCTGGCCCTTGCACTTGCCGGCGATGCAGGAATCGCCCTCGGTGCACGCGTCGCCGTCGACGCAGCCCACGGTCAGGTCGTTGACTTCGTCATGGCGGACCTTGATGCCCTGATCGCAATAGTCTTTCGTGCACGGGTCGCCGTCGTCGTAGTCCGCTTCAGTCGTCGCCACGCATTGGCCCGCCTCGCACTTCTTGCCGCACTGCACGCCACCGCAGGCGCTGCCCGCGGCTTGATCGCCGAGCACGCACTGCCCCGCCGCATCGCAGGTATTCTGTCGGCATTCCGGCGGTTCTCCTTGCGGACTCTTGCAGGTAGTGCCCGTGGCCTTCTGTTCCTTCACGCAGTAGCCGTTGACGCACGCGGGGATGACGCAGGAGGTGGCGGCGATCTTGGGCAGGCAATCGAAGGCGCTCTCGCACTCGCTGCCGGGCGGCGCGTCGGCCGGGGTCGTGTCCGAATTGCCCGCGTCGGCCGCGATCGCGATGTCGATTTCCGCGCCTCCGATCGTGTCTGCAGCGGCCACGGGCACGTCGGCGGTCTCGGTGTTCGGAGCGACCTTGACTTCGCCACACGAGGCGATCAGCACCACGCCGCACGCCATGACTATTTCACGAATGGACATCGGGCACTCCATGAATCGGATCGCGCGGCCTGAAAGCCAGGGCATTGCTGCGACCATACAGGTTCGGTGCCTTGGCCGTAAAGCGATTCGCACACGTCGTGGCCAGTTCACGCCCGCGTGACGTGGCAATGCGAAGTTGACGTGGGCGGTGGCCCCCGCGATCCTGTATCGGCCAGTCTTTCTTGGCCGTGTCCGCGAGGCGCTCATGTATGAAGTTCGTCTTCTGTCCTTCCCCAAGCAGCGCCATGAACGGATCGAGCGGGTCGTCCAGAAGCACGGCGCCAACCAACTCGAACACCCGCGTCGGTTGGCGCTGTTGCACGAGGTCCAGGCCGGCCAGCCGCGCGTGATCGCCCGCTACCTCGAAGCGCACGCCGCGCACAACGTCGCCCTGGAACTGCAACTTCTGGATGCGAAGTGCGAAGTCGTCGAGGACAGGCCGGCCACCAGTCCGGAAGTCGCGACCGCGGGCCTGCCATGACGGTGCCGAGCCGGTGCGCCCCTGACGAGTTGTCGATCGGCGGCACCCGAGGGGCGCAAAATCCCTTCCAACTGGTTGATCTGCAAGCTCGCACGGTCCGCTACCTGCGCGTTTCGGTGACCGATCGTTGCAACTACCGGTGTTCGTACTGCATGCCGGAACAGGGCGTGGACGTGGTGCCGCGCGCCGATCTGCTGGCGTTTGACGAGATCGAGCAACTGGTCCGTCTGTTCGTCCGCCTGGGCATTCGCAAGGTCCGCCTGACCGGTGGAGAACCGCTGGTGCGCCGCGGCATCGTCGAACTGGTGGGCCGGCTGGCCAGACTGCAAGGGCTCGAAGACCTGGCGATGACGACCAACGGGCACCTCCTGGCGGATCTGGCCAAGCCGTTGCGCGATGCGGGGTTGCACCGGCTGAACGTGTCGATGGACACCCTGGACGAAGGCGCCTTTGCGGACGTGACGCGGCGCGGCAGCCTGACCGCGGTGCTCGCCGGGCTGCGAGCGGCCAAGACGGCGGGCTTCCAACACACCAAGATCAATGCCGTGGTGCTGCGCGGGCACAACGAAGGCCAGCTTTCGCGGCTGTGCGACTTCGCGGCGACCGAGGGCCACATCCTGCGCTTCATCGAGTACATGCCGATCGGTTTGGACGATCGTTGGGGGCCGGAGACGTTCGTGCCATCGGCCGAGATGCGCCAGAGCCTTGCCGCGCAGTGGGATCTGCAGCCGGATCCGCGGCATGCGCTGCCCGGCGGTGGGCCGGCGGTCTACTGGACCGGGCGGAAACGTGACGGCGGGGCGCAGGTCCAGCTCGGCTTCATCAGCGCCATCAGCGAGAAGTTCTGCAGGCTTTGCAACCGGGTGCGCCTGTCGCCGACCGGAACGCTGAGGGAGTGCCTCTCGACGCGCGGCGTACTGAGCCTACGCGACATGCTGCGGCAAGGCCGAACCGAGGCGGAAGTACTGGAAGCTATTGGTCTCGCGCTAGAGGGCAAGGTCGAGGGCCACCGCTTCGACAGCGCGGTGCAGACCTGGGAACCGATGAGCGCGATCGGCGGTTGATCGCTACAAGCGCACGAGTTGCGACGCGAACTGGTACGCCAGCCCGAGCACGCCGACGCATGCCGCCAGGACGACGACGCGTTGACCCGGGCTTGGTTGCGGCGCAGGCGGCAGATCGCGCGACAGCACTACGCCACAGATCAAGCCGACGATCAGGCCGCCGATGTGCGCGGCGTTGTCGATCATCGGGATGACGAAACCAAGGCCGATATTGACGCTCGCGAACAGAAGTCCACTGCGCAACAGGCTTTTGTAGACGTGGGCCGGCACCGAGTTGCGCCGCGACAGGGCAAATCCGAGCAGGCCGCCCATGACCCCGAACACCGCTCCCGACGCGCCGACGCTCGGCAGGTTGGGCGCCAGACGCAAGGTCCACGCCAGCGACGCGATAGAGCCGCCGACGCCCGAAACGACATAGAGCGCGGCGAACATGGGCGAACCGAACAGCCGCTCCGCCGTCTCCCCCAACGCCTTGAGCACCCACATGTTCATGCCGATGTGCAACAAGTTCGCGTGGATGAAGGCGCAGGACAGCAAGCGCCACGTCTGCCCTTGACCGACCGTCATGCTCGCGATGTTGGCGCCGGCCGGTCCCAGTTGCTCGGGCAGGAAGCCGCGCTCGAAGAACTCCAGGAAAGCTTGCCAGTCCAGGGCTTGCGGCACGATCCGGCCCATCTCGACGGCGCGGCGGACGAGTTCGTGGCGGTGCAGTTCCCACCCGTACGGCGTCATGACGAGGAACACCACGATGTTCAAGGCGATCAACAACAGCGTGACCGGGATGCCGTGGCCCGCCCGGCGCAGGCGCTCGAAAAACACTTCGGGATTGCGCGGATCGCCCAACGAGGCGAGATGTTCCAGCGGATTGACGGTGTCCAGCACCTGCAACTGCTGGGGATCGTACATGTGCTGCAGCGCGCGGGCGGCCGGTGCGCCGTACACGAGTTGGTCCGCGGCGGAAACGGCCACGAGTTGGGTGCCGAACAAATCCGAGAGGTCGCCGAGCGCCGTCTCCCGCAGCATCGGCGCCGCCATGACCACGACCACCACGTTGGGCATCTGCCCGGCGGTGCTCAGGCGGGTCAGCCAGACCGTCAACTGCTCGACCGTCGGCGTGTCCCAAGGCAGCACGAGCCACGCGCCTGCGAGCAACACGACGCCGCCCGGCAGGTGGCGCTGGGTGACCTGCAGGGTGACCGGCACGTGCTTCCAGTTGTCTTCGGACGCCCGACTCGCATAGCCCGCGCCGTGATACAGCAGGAAGTGCTGCACCAGCGCTGACGTTTCGGCGGTCGTCGTCGGTGATCTGGGTGTCGTGGAAGCCATCCTGGGCAGTCTAGTCGCCGCGCGCCGATGTGCCTAGCATCGGGTCAGGCTAGCTTGCCAGCGATGGTGCGCACGTCACAAGATGCGCTAGTTCGACGGGCCGTTCGGCGTCGGCGACGGAGGCAGACGATGCGGTGCAAGGCTTTGGAACTCATGCTGGCGACCGCGCTGCTGTGCGGCACCCTGGCCAGTTGCGGCGCGCCCGAAGTGGTGCAGCCAACGCCCGAGACTGACCCGCGCACGACCGAACCGGTGGTCGTCGCGGTCGAACCTGATGCATTCCGGGACTACCGAGGTCCGCATGCCAAGGCGGGGACGGTGGTTCGGGTGCAGACCAAGCCGATGGCGGTCGACGGGCCCAACGTGGTCGTGACGCTGGTGAAGGTCGACTGGTCGACGATGACGGCGCCGTCCGGCAAGGAAATGCGCGAGGCGACGGTGAATCTGCGCGTGCAAAAAGGCCAAGAAGAGCGAATGATTACGCTCGGGCAGGGCGACGATCGCACGGTGTTGGGTGCCAAACTGACGCTGGTCGGCGCAGGCGAGGACTACGACAAGGCGCGATTGTCCTATGATCCGTGGATCGACCTGCGCGTGGAACTGCCCTAGCCTGCGACCGTTTCCGGAGCCCGCCAACATGACTGCAGCCAAAACGCCGCGCCTGCGCAGCCTCTCGGGCATCAAGCCGACTGGCCAGCCGCACTGGGGCAACTACTTCGGGATGATCCGCCCGGCGATCCAACTGGCCGAGGGGCACGACGCCTTCTATTTCATAGCTGATTTGCACGCCTTGACCACGGTGCGCGACCCCGTGGCCTTGAAGCGCGACAGCCTCGGCATCGCGGCGACGATGATCGCTTGCGGCATGGACCCTGACAAGGCCGTGCTGTGGCGGCAGTCGGATGTGCCGGAAGTGCTGGAATTAACGTGGCTCCTGTCGGTGGTGACCGGCATCGGCCTGCTCGAGCGCGCGCACTCCTACAAAGACGCTCGGGCCAAAGGTCGCGATGTCACGCATGGACTGCTGACCTACCCGGTGCTGATGGCCGCCGACATCCTGCTGTACGACACCGACGTGGTGCCCGTGGGCAAGGACCAGATGCAACACCTGGAAATGGCTCGCGACATGGCGACCTACTTCAACATGGCGTTCATGGGCCAGCAGCAGCCCGGTGCGGAAGAGCCGGCGTGGGACGGGCGGATGCTCAAGCGGCCCGCCGCGGTGGTGCAGGAGGCGACGGCCATCGTGCCCGGGGTCGACGGCCAGAAGATGAGCAAATCCTATGGCAATTACATCGCCGTGTTCGCGCCGCCCAAGGAACTCCGGCAGCGCATCATGGCCATCAAGACCGACTCCAAGCCCTTGGAAGCTCCGAAGGATCCCGACACCGACCACGTGTTCGCGCTGTACAAGTTGTTCGCGACGCCGCAGCAGCAGCACGATCTGGCCGAGAAGTACCGCGGCGGCGGTTTCGGCTATGGTCACGCGAAGTTGGCGCTATTCGAACTGGCCGACGCCCACTTCGCCCCGCATCGCCAGCGCTACGACGAACTGATGGCGGATCCCGCGGAGTTGGAGCGTCTGCTCGGCCTCGGTGCGCGCAAGGCCCGCCACGTGGCCCAGGGCGTGATGACGCGGCTGCGCGACGCCACCGGTTTGCCGCACAAGCCTGCGGGAAGATAGACGATGGCGCGGGAACCAGAGATCGACATCCTGCCGCCGGACCCGGAATGGCAGCCGCCGCACGCGCTGCAGCCAGTGGTCTATGACACGGGACCGGCGGAAGTGCCGCCGCGCCATGGGGTTCGGCAAGCCGGGCCGCCGGGCGATCCGAGTCTGGTGCGCAAGCTGGCGACCCTGGGCGGGCGGATCGCGGCCGTGGCCCTGTTGGCGCTGGCGTTGGTGTGGCTGTTGGAGCCGTTCGGGGCCAACCCCCTGACGCAACTGATGTCCTGGCTGCGCGACGCCGGTCCGCTGGGCCGCGTGGTGGTCATCGTCGGCATCGCCGTGTGTATCCCCGTGCTGGTGCCGGCCGGGCCGATAGCCATCCTTCCTGGGTACTTGTGGGGCACGGCGGAAGGCACGACGGTGGCGCTGCTGGGCGCGACGTTGGGCGGCCTGCTGAACTACGAGATCGCCCGGCGCCTGCTCGGCCGGCACGTACAAGCCTGGGCGGAGCGAAATCCCCTGGTGCGGTCGCTGATTGCCACCATCGAGGCGCGCGGCTTCCGCATCGTGCTGGGCATGCGCTTGTCGCCGGTGATGCCGTTCGGGCTGCTGTCCTACCTTTCCGGCCTCACATCCCTGTCGCCATGGCGTTTTGCCGTCGCGGTGGCGGCGGGCGGCATTCCCTGGACCACCGTGTACGGCATGGCCGGCGCGATCCTGGCCGAATCGAGCCGGGAAGTTTCGCTCACCGACGCCGCGAACCAGCCGCATGTCACGTGGTTGCGCTGGGTCGGCCTGTTCGTGACGGTCGGCATCGCCGCGTGGGTCGGCCGGGTCGCGCGCCAGGATCTGTTGAAAGCTCGCGTCGCTGCGGCAAACCTCAACGGCAATGCGGAGATGCCATGATCGGGGCCAAGGGCTGGATCGCGACCCTGGCGTGGGCGCTGCTGGCGTGCACGTCGCCAAAGGCCGTGCCGAAGTCGGCGGACGTGCAGGTGAATCCTGACGTGAGCGACGTGGCCGAAGACGCGATCGCGACCGATGTCCCGAACGAAACGATCCAGGGCAAGGTGCTGCCGCCGCCGGGACCGCAGGGGCTGGCGCTGAAGTCGGGCGACGCCTGGCTGAACTTCTTGCCAGGTGAAACGTCGCCGGCCCTGATGTGGAAGGATCCAGTCGGTAGCAAGCTGGATTTCATCCCGTTTCGAGCGATTCTCGATCTGACCAAGCTGCGCTTCGGTCGCGTGCCGACGTTCGATCCGACGCGAAACTACGACCCGGCCGCGCTGCTCACCGATCCGCTCGATGTCCTGCAGTGGCTGCACGTTGCCAAGGCGACGTTCGAACCGCACGTAGTTCCCGCCAGTTCACCGACATTCGCGCCCGGCCAGGGCGTGACGATTCGGCTGCAGACGCAGGACGACAAGGCTGGCGCGGGGCCCGATTACCTGCTGGAGATCGACGCCGCCGACCTCGGGCGTTTCCGCTGCGACCTGCACCTGGCCGACGCGAAGTTGCGCGAACAGGCTGCGCACGATCAGATGCCGCAGCCCATCGTCTATCTCGGTATTTCTGCGTTTGTTTTTAATGACGAGAGCTACTATGGCCTGGGGGAGTTTCCCGACACGCCCCAACACCGAGGCAAGATCCGCGACATCCAGCTGGAGCCCGACCTGAACCTCGACGGTTCCTCGAACGAAGGCCATGTCCGCGTGCCTTTGCTAGTCGGAACGAGAGGTTGGGGCCTATTCGTCGAGTCGCGCCGGCCGATGCGGATGGACGTGGCCGCGACCCACAACGACCAGATCGAGACGTTGGTGAACGACGCCGGCGTGCGCTTCTGGCTGCTGGCCGCCGAGAAACCCCGCGATGTTCCTGGTTTGTACACGCGCCTTACCGGAGCGCCGGTGCTGCCGGCGACCTGGGCGTTCGGCGGCCTGATCTGGCGCAACGAGAACGACAGCCAGCAGGAAGTGCTCGACGACATGGCCATGATCCGCAAGGAGGATCTCGCGCTGTCGGGCATGTGGCTGGATCGGCCGTTCGACGTGGCGGTCAACGACTTCGGCTTCGATCCCAAGAAGTTTCCCGATGCCAAGGCGATGGTCGCAGCGGTGCACGCCCTGGGCTTCCGCATGGGCGAATGGTCCACGCCGTACCTGGATCCGGGCCCCAAGAACCCCAAGGCCAAGCACCACGACGCCGCGGAACAGCAAGGCTTTTTTGTCAAGACCATGGTCGGGACCGGCGAGTCCAAGCTGCAGCAGTGGGGCCCGCCGATCGACTTCACCAAGTCGGGCGCGACGGCGTTCTGGAAGTCCTTGATCAAGCAGGCGGCGGACGCGGGCATCGAGGGCTGGAAGCTCGACTATGGCGAGGACATCCAACTCGGCATTCTCGGCGCGCGCTTCAACTACGGGTTCGCAGACGGCAGCGACGAGCGCACGATGCACCACGGCTACATGCCGCTGTACCACCAGCCTTACGCGGAATCGCTCCCGAAAACAGGTGGTTTCCTGCTGTGTCGGGCCGGTACGTATGGCGATCAGGCGCTGACCTCGATCGTGTGGCCGGGCGATCTGTGCGCGAACTGGACGAAATTCGGCGACTGCGACGAGCACGGCTGTCATGCGGGCGGCCTGCCGGTGGCGGTCAGCGAAGCGATTTCCCTGGCGACGAGCGGCTATCCGCTGTTCGGGTCGGACACGGGCGGCTACCGGCACGGCCGGGCGAGCAAGGAGTTGTTCCTGCGCTGGTTGGGCCACACGGCGCTGTCGGGCATCCTGCAGATTGGCGGCGGCAGCCAGCACAATCCTTGGGATTTCAAGAAGTACGCCGGCAACCCGTACGGGGAAAGCCAGTTCGACCAGGAGACGCTGGACGTGGCGCGCGAGTTGATCCGGCTGCACACGCGGCTGTTCCCCTACCTCTACACCGATGCGTGGAAAGCCAACAAGCACGAGGGGATAGGCCCGATCCGCGCCTTGGGCATGATGCACCCGGAACTGGCCCTGCATCCCGGGCTGCACGAGCACGAGGCCGACGAGTACTACCTGGGCGATTTCCTGTTGGTGGCGCCGGTCCTCACGCCCGGTGGCAAGCGCGAAGTATGGCTGCCGCCTGGCGAATGGCGCGACTGGTGGACGCACGAGGTGGTCGGGCTGGCCGGGCAGGCGACGACGATTCAGGTGGATGCGCCGCTCGGGCAACCGCCGCTCTACGTGAGGTCGGGTGCGATCCTCGCGATGCTGCGGCCGACGATCGACACGCTGGCGCCGAGTTCGCATCCGGGCGTGGAGAGTTTCGCGAACGATACCGGGCGGCTGTACGTGACCATCGTGCCCGGGGCAGGCGTGCAGACCGTGGAGGCGAAGCTCTTCGATGCCACGCTGCTGAGCCAGATCAACGACGCGGTCGGCCTGCTCGTCGGCGCCGTTCAGGTCGGCACTACGTTCCAAAAGGGCCTGCAATTCGACGTGTGGTGGCAGCAGCGGCCGAAAGCGGTCAGGACGCGCACCTACCCATCCGACCCCGAAACCGATGTCGTCGAAGCCACTTCCGAAGCGGTGTTTGCGACCTGCCAGTCCTGTTGGCTGCACGACGCCGCTGCTGGAATCGTGCGGGTTCGCGTGCCTGCACCGCCGCCCGGTGCCGGATCCGACGGAAAAACGGTCAACATCCACATCGTCCCGGACAAAGCCCCATGACCCAGCCTCCCCGCCGAGCCGGCATTCCCGTCGCCGTCGGCAAGAATCGCCACCACGTCGGCCCGCCGCTCATCGATCCCGTCGCCCAGCGGGAAGCCTGGACCTTGGATCTGCTGGCTTTTACCATCCACGACGCCGTCGCCTCGCGGGTCGATCTGCGCGGCGAACGCTCGCCCTTGCCGCCGGTGATGCTCGATTTGCCGGACGCTGTCGTGGCCCTGGACCTGTGGCAGAGCGTGGCGGCCTTGCACAGTCGGCCGCGGTCGTTTTCGCAAATCGCCGGGCGCTATTCGCCGCTGGTCCTGGGCGCGCGCGAGTCGGGCAAGCCGCTGCGCATCGCCTGGTGGGACTTGCGCGGCGAGATGCCCGACGACGCGGACAAGGGTGCACAAGCATTGGCGAAGTACCTCGAAGCGACGGTGACGCTGCACACGCTGAACGACGCCCGTGCGGCCTTGCGCAAGTTGCCGGCGCTGCCCGCCAAGTTGCTGGATCGCAATCCACTGGCGTGGGGACTGACCACGTTCGGGCAGCGCTAGATGGCTGCGCTTGCGGTGGATTCGCGCATTGCTGTGCTGGGTTGCGGAGGACTGGGCGTGCCGGCGGCCTGGACGCTCGCGCTCGGGGGCGCCAGGCGGTTGCGGTTGGTCGATCCGGACGTGGTCGACCTGTCCAACCTGCACAGGCAAGTGCTGTACACCGAGGCGGACGTCGGGCGCAGGAAGGCCGATGTGCTGGCAGAACGCCTGGTTGCGCGGCACCCGGACCTGAGTGTGGAAATTGTCTACACGCGTGTGGAGAAATCCAGCACCGCGGCCATTCTCGACACCTGCGACGCGGCAATGGAAGGCACCGACGACGCCGAGAGCAAGTTCCTGGTCAGCGATCATGTGGCAAGTCATGGAAAGTACGCGACGATTGCCGCGGCTATCGGCAGGCGCGGGCAATGGCTGACGATGCAGCCCGGCGGACCGTGCTACCGCTGCCTGTTCGAAGCGCCGCCGCCCGCTGATTTGTTGAGCACGTGCAGCGTGGCCGGGGTGATGGGCTCTCTGACCGGACAAGTAGGCAGTCTGGCGGCGCTTTCGTTGCTGAGGGCGCTGCGCGGCGAAGCGGATGCGGCGATCGGCGCGCTGGTGCGGTTGTCGCCGCGCGGCTTGCAGAGAACGGCCGTGGAGAAAGCGGGGGATTGTGCTCACCACCCGGAATCCGTAATGATGCAGCCGGCGCCAGCCCGTCCAGCCCGCGCCCGAGCTTGAACCCAACCTGATGCGCACCATCACCTAGTGATCTTCTAGCAGAGGCCATGATGTCCGTTACCGTCAAGATCCCGACGCCGTTGCGCAAGTTCACCGCCGAGAAGGACGCCGTGCTGGTCGATGGCAGCACGGTAGGCGCGGCGCTCCAAGATCTCGAGGGCAAGCACCCCGGCATCCTCACCAAGCTGTGCGACGACGCGGGCAAGGTCCGGCGTTTCATCAACATCTACGCCGGCGATGAGGACATCCGCTTCCAGGAAGGCCTGGACACGCCGATTGCAGCCGGCGGCGAAATCAGCATCATCCCGGCCATCGCCGGCGGTCGCTGATGGTTCGCGATCTCGCCGAGATCTACCCGCGCTGGGGTCGGCAACTGCTCGTGCAAGGCGTCGACTTCGATGGCCAACTGCGCCTGAACGACTGGGCGGCAGTGCTCGCGGGTGACAAGTCGGACCTGGCGCAGGAGGCGGCGCGCGCGGCCGGGCGGTACCTGGTCGGGGCGGGCTTGGGTCGCGTCGTGGCGCCGAGCGCATGGTCGGCCGAGCTCACGGCGCTGGATCACGGCGTGCAAGTGCTGGACGGTCCCGGCAGCGCCCAGCCCCCGGTTGCGCATTACTATTTTGCCAGGCGGGAGTACGGCGCCAGCGTCGACATCGCGGTGACCGATTCGCAAACTGGTTGGGATCGCGGAGTGAGCGGACCGGCGCGGGTGGCGACGCTGCGCTGGCAACTGGGGCGACCGGCGCAACCCGAGGATTCTGTGGCACTTGGCGCGGCAGCGGCGGATCTGCTGCTGGCCGACGTGCTCGGCCTGGAGCCCCTGCCGGCGATTGTCGTGGTCGATTGGACCCCGCCCGAACCGACGCTGACGCGCCAGCCGCGCGGTCTGGAAGTCAGCCCGGCGGCGGGAATTCCGCCTGAGCCCGGTCTGCTGGCCGAACTGGTGGCGCGGCCCGAACTGCTGCGCGTCGTGACCGAGGAAGCGACCCTGCGCTACCCGAACGAGGCGTGCGGTCTGCTGTTGCGCAACGTCGACGCCACGCTGCACGCCATCGCGGCGCCGAACCTGCAGGATCGCTACCATGCCTTGGATCCCGTCGAGTTTCCGCGCACGGGCCGGATGGCCTACAAGCTCAACGAAAGGCTGATCGCCAAGGCTGCGGAGCAGGGCCAGCACCTCGTCGGCATCTGGCACTCGCATTGTGACGCGGGGGCGTATTTTTCGAGCGAGGACGTGCGTTGTGCGGCCCCGGGCGGCCAGGCGCTGTATCCGGGCGTGGCCTATCTCGTCGTCAGCGTCATGGGTGGCCAGGTGCGCGGCACCGAGATGTACCACTTCGATCCGGCGAGCGGCGGCTTCGAGGCCGAACCGCACCCGTAGTCTTGGCTCGGCGAACGCTGGCTACACCGGCTGCAACACCGCGTGCGGATAGCCCGATTCCGTCCCAGCGCAGTGTACGACCCGGTAGCCGGCCACCGCCGCCTCGCGCTCGATGTCTGCCCGACCCAGCCGGACGTGGAACACACCCTGAGTATTGACGTGCACTTGCGTTTGCCAGTCCGGCCTCGGACCGGCCAGCACCGCGCCGACCGTCTGCGCGCCGCCGCGCAGGCCCGGACTCGCGTCGACCGCCCAGCTCAGCAGCACCGGGCCTTGCGGGCAGCGTTTGTGCAGGGCGACCAAGGCGTTCTCGCGCTGCGCCCGGTCCAGGACATGACCCCACGCGCCCCAGCCCACGATCACGGCGTCGAACGGACCTGGCAGCACGTCGTTCGCCGCGAGATCCTGCAGCGATAGCACCGACAGCGGCACCTCGGCGCCCAGTTGGTTGCGCGCGGCCTGGACCAACAGCGCCGCCGGATCGCTGCCCGTGGCTTGGAAGCCCGCCTGGCGCAAGGCAATGAGCTCGCGACCGGCACCGCAACCCGCCACCAGCACGTGCGCCGGAGGCCGCGGGAACCACTCGCGCACGGCCCGCGCTTCGAAATCGAACCAACCCACGGTCTGATGCGCGCTTTGCTTGTAGGTCTCGGAGTGATCGTAGGCCCAAGCGGTCAGCGCCGCCGCCGTCTCGAGGTCCGCCTGACGCTGTGTCCAGCGCAGCAGCCGGCGCGATACCGCCTGCAGGACTCGCGCGGCCAGGATGGGCGCCCGCAAGCCTTTGGCCTTCCACTGCCCCATCGCGGTCTCCTCGCTACCGGCTTGCGCAACCGGCGGTGCGTGCACGACACTGGCGCCCACTTCCGGGCGCGTCGACCAGACCGACGCTGGTGTACCATGGCGCGCACGAACCCGCTCTCCGACGTGACACTGGCCCAGGCGTGGGCCAGCCTTTCGCCCCTGCCGCTTGGCAAGAAGGCGTTTTCCAAGCTGATCGGCGTCAAGATCCCCTACAGCGGCAGCATCGACGCCGAGGTGCAGGAACTGGCGGACGGGCACGCGGTCGTCACGCTCAAGGATCGCCGGGCGGTGCGCAACCACCTGAATTGCGTGCATGCCGTCGCGCTGATGAACCTGGGCGAGGTGACGACCGGCCTCGCGGTGTTTCATCGCCTGGATGGGCGGGCCAAGGGCATCGTCACGGCATTGCGCATGGAATACGTGAAGAAGGCGCGCGGCACGATCACGGCGACCTGCGACACCGACCTGCCGACCGAGCCGGGCAAGCACGACCTGACCGTAGAAGGCACGCTGCGCAACGACGCGGGCGAGACTGTAGCGAAGGTGTGGGCCACCTGGTTGCTGAAGATGTAGGACACCAGCGTATTTTAGCAGATCGCTAGGCGATATTTTGTTGCTGCCGCTCATCATTCCAGGGTCCCCGGTATCTTCCCAGGTAGGTGTTTGTCCACGAAGGCGAACGTGTCCTTCCAGCACAGCTTGGCGTTGGGACGGAACACCAGCGCCTGGAAAGCGTGCAGTTCTCCAGGGTAGTAGCGCACGTCATGCGCCACGCCGCGCCGCTTCAAGGCATGGCCGAGCCGACGCGTGTCGTCCAGCAGCGGATCCCGCGTGCCCACCGAGGCGAAGAACGGCGGCAACGGTCGCGCTGGCTCCTCGTCGCGTTCGAGCACCAGCAGCGGGTCGGCCAGGTCGATCGTGCGCGGATCGGCCAGCGCTGGACCCGAGAGGTAGTGCCCGGACACCTCGAGCACGCGATCCTCAACCCATGACGAGAGTTGCGGCTTGCGACGGCGCACGCGGCCTGGATCGGTCACCTGCAGCATGCCGCACGCCGGCAGGGTCAACCTCGGCACTACGCCCGTGTCGAACACCGCGCGGGCATAGGGTTCATCGCGCCGGAAACAGGCAGCCAGGGTCAGGCTCGTGACCAGATTGCCGCCGGCCGATTCGCCCGCCAGCACGAGGCGCGACAGGTCGGCACCGTACTCGTGGCCGTGCTCGGCCATCCAGGCGTAGGCGGCGCAGGTGTCCTCGACTGCGGCGGGAAACGGGTCCTGTGGCGCCAGGCGGTAGCTGATGTTGAAGACGGTGTAGCCCCGGCGCGCGAACGCCAAAGCCATGATCCAGTGCGAGTCCTTGGAAAGAATACGGAAACCGCCGCCGTGGACGTAGAGCACCGCCGGCGAGTTGTTCTGGCCTTTTCGATCGGCCGGTCGCCAGATGTCGAGCAGGTGTTCCCGGCGACCGGTCGGCAAGTAGGGAATGTCACGCAGGACTTCCACGCCGTGGCGCTCGGGCCGGGCGTCCGGGTGCAACTGGCCCAGGCGCGAGATGCCGTCGAAGAAGTGATCGACGAAGAACGCCCCGAGCCGCTTGCGGATTGGACTGAGGTCGTGCGTGAACATGCCTGGGAATCCCCTGGTATCAAGCCGTTCTGGGCTACACGAACTCAGCCGGCATCGTCGTCGCTGTCCATGGCACGTCGCACGCGGGCGCGGGCTTCGCGCGACAAACCTTGCGTAGCATCGGGCACATCTGTAGGCGCACCGGTCACCGGGATGGGTCGTCCAGCCGCCCGGCCGGCGCGCACCCACCGCCGCAGCAGGCCGATCAGCAGCACCGCCGCGCCCGCGAACACCAACGCCGGCACCAGCCACCCCTGCTCGCGCTGGCGTCCTGGCAGCAGCCAGTCGCGGGTGATCTGCTCGCGCGCGCTGTGGGCGGCGTTGTATTCGTCGCGGTAGTAGTCCAACAGTTCGTCCTTGGTGAAGCCCAAGGCCAGGAAGATCTTGGCCCGCAGCTTGTAGACGATGCCCGGCGTGCAACTGAGCTGGCATTTCGAGAAGAAGATCGTAGGCTTGCATCCCTCGCACACGCACCGCACGTTGTTCATGAACCATTCGTAGTCAGCGCGCGGGTAGCGGAACACGCGTTCGTATTCGGCGCGCAGGGGCACGAAGGCGATTTCGAGCTGTTCGGCGACCTTTTGCTTGTCGGCCAGTTGCGCGGTCGTCAATGAGGCCAGCGCTTGCTCCAGATCGGCACGGATGACCTTGGCTTCTGCGCACGGGCAAGCACTTGCCGTGAGCGGCTTGCCGGCGTCGACGTTCCAAGCGCCGCCTTCGTAGCAGGCACAGGCCAGGTGCGACTCGATCCGCGCCAGCGCGGTTTCGCGTTGCCCGACTCGCGCAGGTACGGCAGCTTGCGAGGGGGCGGCAGCGCGCGCCTGGATGCCGGTGCTGGCGTGGGTCTCGGCGCTCTCGCCTGCAGTGCCAGTGGGTTGCGGCGGTTTCCCAGCGGTGTCGGCGCGGGCCGGCGACCCGATCGCCAGCAGCAACAGCGCCAGGCCGGCCAAGCGGGCAATCGTGGACACGGGACCTCTCGGGCAGGCACGGGCGCCCGCGCGGACTTTGCGGTCCAGTGCCGTGGAAAGCAAGAGATAGCGCGCTGGTGTCGCACAAGCCTCGAGAAAGTAGAGAAAAAGCCTTACGCTGCCGATGTCTCGATCGGACCTTTGCGCGTCACGCCCGCCAGCAGCAGCGCCGCCAACGCCGCGCAAGTCGCACCGAAGCAGAACGCAGTCTTGGAGCCCAGTTGCGTCCAGGCCGCCCCGAACAGCAGGCTCGCCGGCAGCGCGCTCAGCGCCGTGACCGCGTGCCAGGCGCCGAAAGCCGCGCCGCGCCGTTCCGCCGGCACCAGATCCGCCACCCACGCGCTCATCACCGGCTCGGTCAGACCGAAGTAGAGGCCGTAGCTAAGGAACAGCGCGATCGCCGGAGCAGGGGAATCGACGAACGCGAGGCCGAGGTACACCAACGCGTACACCACCCAACCGGTGAGGACCATGCGTGAACGCCCCAACCGGTCGGAGAGTTGCCCGCCCGTCCAGGTCGCCACCATCTTCACCACGTGGAACAGGGCCCACAGCGCCGCCGTCCACGCCATCGGCACGCCGCACTGCCGCAGCTTCAGCAGCAGGAAGGCGTCGGTGGAATTGCCCAGCGCGAACAGGGCCAACGCCATCAACAGACCGCGCAGGCGCGGCGGCAGGCTCGACCAGCGCAGCGGCGGGTAGGACTTCGCGACTTTGGCCAGCGGTCGCGCCGGCTCGCTCGTTCCCGGCACCAGCAACGCCATCGCGGCCAGACCGGGCACCGCTGCCCACAGGAACACAGCGCTTTCGCTCAGGTGGGCCCAATGCATCAAGGCGGCTGCGACCAGCGGCCCGACCACCGAGCCGGCGTGGTCCATTGCACGGTGCAAACCATAGGCGGCACCTCGCCTTTCGGGTGGCGTCACGTCGGCTATCAGCGCATCCCGCGGCGAACTGCGCAGGCCCTTGCCGACGCGGTCGCTCAAGCGCAGCAGCAGGACCACGGGCCAGATCGCGGCGAGGCCCATCAACGGCCGCGAGAGACTCGAGAGTGCATAACCGAACAGCAACAGCGGCCTGCGCTTGCCGCTGCGATCCGTCCAGATGCCCGAGACGACCTTGAGTACGGCCGCCGTCGTTTCCGCCAGCCCTTCGATCAGGCCGAGGGCCAGCGCGCTCGCCCCCAAGGTCACCGCCAGGAAATTCGGCAGCAGCGGGTAGATCATCTCCGAGGACACGTCGGTGAAGAAGCTGACCGCCCCGAGTACGAGCACGGTCCTCGGCAGTCGGGCGATCAGGCTCACGGAAGTACTCCTGTTGGCTTGCGGCACGGTCCTGATGCGGGGTCAGGATGCCACGCTCCCGGCGACCTGCACAGCCACGCTGGCGTCGGGCGGTTGTCGTTCGAAGTGGAGGCGAATACGCTCGCCAACCTTGGGCTTTGGAGGCGCCATGCAGACGCCACGACGCGTTCCCGACCCGAATTGCGATCCGAACGCGGTTGACCCCAGGTCGGACGACCACACCGCGGACGAACTGACCTTCGGCGAGCGAGCCAGTTCGACCCGTGGACCGGGAGATATGCTGCAGCGAGGCTTGAAGTTCCGTGCCCGTCCGGCCAGCCAACTGGATGCCAAGGCGCTGGATCGCCTCGACGCGCTTTGGGGCGCGGCCACGAGCATGGCCCTGGTGCACCACACCATCGCGGATGCCCTGGGCGTGCGCCACCTGCTGCATGCCCTCGATCTCGGCGAGCCGTCGCGTCTGGCCCGCGCACTGGGTTTCGAAGCGGCGTTCGAGGCGGTGTTTCCGACGGGCGAGTTCCACATGCCAGATCGGCCATCCCGGCGCCGCCTTGCCGCACCTGGCGCTGGCCCGCGAAGGCTTTGCCCAACTCGACATGGCGCTGTACCGCGAATCCGCCCGGCTGGCCGAGGGCGTGCTGTCCGGGGACGATCGCGCACGCGACCTGGCGCTGGCCTGGATGAAGAACCAGGGCGTGGTGCGCCCCTACGAACTGGCAGCGACGCTGGTGCCCGGCTGCGGTCTGGCGCGGCAGGAATCACCGCGAGTCGCCCCCTGATGCTGGCGAATTCCCTGGGGCGTCCCAACTCAGACTTGTGTGCCGCGACCCTGGTGAGTACCCTATCGCGCCCGGCAGCCTTGCCTCGCCGATTCGCAGGAGAGCCCCAGATGATTCGTCAGTTCGCCCGCGTGCGCCGCGTCGTGCTTCCCCTTTCGTGCGGACTCCTCGTTGCCGCCTTGGCCTCCTGCGGCAGCGTAGGCGGTGGCGGCGGCGTCGGCGGCAGTGGCGTAGCAGTCGTCAACGTCGGCGGCACCCCGAATTCGCCGTGCACGCAAACGTATTACAATGAAGGCTGTTTCATCCCATCGGCCGGCGTGAGCCAGCGCGTGACCTGCACGCCTGCCGCGGCCGGCAATCCGCAAGGTTCCTGGGTGTTGACCCAGGAGTGCGGCCCTGGCACCACCTGCGTGCAGAGCGCGGATCCCGCGGCCGCGAACAAGAAAGTCACCGCCTGCACCGCCACGCCCGTCAACAACCCGATCGACACGGTCAGCGGCCAGGACATCGTCACGGGCAACGACACCCAGACCGGCACGGACACCAACAATGACGCGACCGTGGCCAAGGACGGCAGCGAAACGCCGGACATCACCATCGTCACCGACACCGGCGGCGGCGGCATGTTGACCTGCATCAAGGAGAAGTGCGCGGATTCTTGGGCTACTTGCAAGGCCAACTCGCAGTGCGAATCCGTGACGATGTGCATCGTCGGCTGCGGCGCCAACCCAGACTGTCCGCAGAGCTGCTTCAACGCCGCCACCGAGTCGGTCAAACCCCTGTTGATCGGCGTGTTGAGTTGTGGCACCGAGCAAGGCTGCCTTGCCGGCGCAAACGACCCCGTGTGCGGCGACGGCGCGTGCAACGGCACGGAAACCAAGAGTTCGTGCGCGCAGGACTGTGGCGCCGCGACCAAGTGCGGCGACGGGCTCTGCAACGGCACGGAAACCAAGAGCACGTGCGCGCAGGACTGCAGCGTGCCGCCCAAGTGCGGCGACGGTCTGTGCAACGGTACCGAGACCAAGACTTCGTGCGCGAAGGACTGCGGCACCGCGACCAGTTGCGGCGACGGCGTGTGCAACGGCACCGAGACCAAGAGTTCGTGCGCGAAGGACTGCGGCACCGCGACCAACTGCGGCGACGGCACCTGCAGCAGCAGCGAGACCAAGGTTTCTTGCCCCGACGACTGCGACCCGACCTACAAGTGCTTCATCGACAACTGCAGCGCGGAACTCCAGGCGTGCCAGAGCAACGCAGCATGCAAGAACCTCGGGCCCTGTGTCAGCGCCTGTGCCGGCAACCAGACCTGCATCAGCAAGTGCGCGGCGACCGCTGGCAGCGCGGCCGTGCAGATCTACAACGCCCAGGGCAACTGCTACAAATCAGCTGGTTGCGATGGCGGCGCTGGCTCCTGCGGCGACGGCACCTGCAGCCCGAGCGAGAACCCGGTGTCGTGCGAAAGCGACTGCGACGCGAACGATTGCATCACCACGAACTGCAGCACGGAAACGGACGCTTGCGGCGCGGATGCGGGCTGCCAGAAGATGTTCACCTGCTTCAGCGGTTGCGCCAGCGACAACGTCTGCTCGCAGAACTGCTTCAACTCCGCTTCGCCTGGCGCCCAGCAGCTTTACGGTGACATCGCCCAGTGCGCGATCGACAACCAGTGCATCGCCCCGAACTGATGGTCCGCCTCACCCGCATCTACACCCGCACCGGCGATGACGGCACCACGGCCCTGGTCGGCGGCGAACGCGTCGGCAAGGATGACCCGCGCATCGAAGCGTACGGCACCGTGGATGAATTGAACGCGACGCTGGGCATGGTGCGCGATCACAACCAGCGCTACGTGCAGGACCCGGCGACCCGAGTCGACCTGGAAGCGGTGTTGCAGGACATCCAGCAGCGCTTGTTCGACCTGGGCTCCAGTCTGGCCACGCGGTTGGAGAGTCGCTACCCGGGGCAGCCGATCATCCAGCCGGCGCAGGTCACCGGTCTGGAGCAGACCATCGATCGGATGAACGCGGAACTGGCGCCGCTGAAGTCGTTCGTGCTGCCGGGCGGTGGGCCGGTGGCGTCGGTGCTGCATCTGGCGCGCACGGTGTGCCGGCGAGCCGAACGGCGCACACTGACCCTGGCGCACTTGGAGCCGGTCAGTCCCGAAGACGTGAAGTACCTGAACCGGCTGAGCGATCTGCTGTTCGTCGCCAGTCGTTGGATTGCACACCGTTGCGGCGAGCCGGAGCCCCTGTGGCTGCCGGGCAAGCCCTCGGTCTGACTCGACTCAGAAACCGAACGCATACCCCGCGCTGGCGATGCCACGGGCCAGTGAACCGACCGGCTGAAGTGGCTGCCACGTCGCGCCCGCTTGCAGCCCGACGTCGAACCGCAAGGCGTGGCGTGGCCAGGGCGTGACCACGATGCCGGTGCCCAGCTGTAGCCAGACCTGCACCACCCGCTCGGCCAAGTCACCACATTGCGACAACTTGCACGCCGAGCGCCACCAGGCCGGCCATTGCACGCCGGTCGAGAGTTCGGCTTGCCACGCGACAGTCGGCTCTGCGTAGACATCGACGCGCGCGCCGGCCTGCACGAATGGCGAGGGCCAGCCCGGGTTCACCTGCACCAGGGCGGACATCCGTTCCGAGAGCCGCCGCTGGCCGGTCAGCGCGAATGTCCCCGGCGTGCGCCCTTCCAGACCGAGCCACGTTTGGCGCCGGGGACCCAGAGGCGGCGCCGCGCCCGCCATCGACACGCGGTTGCGCAGGAGCCTGGCTGCCTCGTCCGCCGCCGCGATCAGAGCCTCGGAGACACGCGCCGCAAAATCGCGGTCCGTCATATCGCCTTCGAGGGTCACGCGACCTTGCCCCCGCGTGCGCAACAGGGCTTGTTTCTGGCTCGGTTCGGTCACCGCCAGCTCGAGTATCAGGTCCACCTCGAGCCCCTTCTGCTCGACCCGGAAGCCGCGCACGGTGACATCCAGCCGCCAGCCGTTCTCCTGTTCCCCCGCGACCTTGGCGAACGCGAGTTGCACCGCCCGTTCGGCCTGGGCCGCGCAATCCGCCACGGTCATCAGCCGGCCGCGCGTCACGTTGCCTTTGTCGTCGGGAAGTTGCGCCCGGCACGCATCGGGCTGCACCGCCACCCACAGCACGCGCACTTGCGGCATAGGCGGCTCGGCCAGCGCGGACCGCGTCGACAGGCTACACAGGCAAATCAGGAAGAGCGCGCGGCGCAGGGCAGCCATTGGGCCTCGCACCGGTCAGCGCCGGCTTGCGTCCGCGAGTTTCCCCGCCCTGGCGCCGGCTTGCAAGTCGACGGCCGACAGCGCCGCAATGCGTCGGCAACCTTTGCGCAAAGTCAGCACAACTTGCGCACTTTCACCGACGTCGCGGACGACAAGCTGAGCTATCCCAAGGACCTGACGATTTGCCTGGTTCCGGCACCGCAGTTGCTCCAAGAGGTAGTAGGGACGCCGGCGGCTGAAGCCGCGCCTCAAGTTGCAAAGCCGGCCTGCGCCGGCTGAGGGCCAGTCCGCGTAGGCGGACTTCGCAGATCAAGGCGCGGCTTCAGCCGCCGGCAGTTTCTGCGAGGTACCCATGTTGCTCCGGTCGCTCTCGGTTTCCTGCCTGCTCATCTGCGCCGTTTCGCTGCTGGCCTGCTCGCCAGGAGTCGTGGGCGACGATCGCGCGGCCGAGGCGGATCCCGTCACCGACACTGCGGTCACTGCCGAAGTCGATGCGGTCGGCTTCAAGCAGGACGTCAAGCCCGACTCGAAAGCCGACGCCAAGGACGTGGTGACGTGCAACGCCTGGAACACCGTCATCGACGGCGACTTCTCGCCGCACGAATGGGATTGCGCCAAGCCGATGACAGGCATGTACAGCTTTCTGTACGTGCGCCTCGAGGGCAGCAACCTGCACGTGCTCAACGACTGGCACTTGCGCGACGACCAGCCGGTTTCCGCCAACATGTACAACCTGTTCCTGTTCTCGACCGGCAACGGCGCGCAGACGTGGGACATCCGCGTGTACGGCGACGGGCACGTGACGACGCTGTTGAATGGTAAGCCCTACACCGCGATCGCTGGCGCCGCGGGCTTCCACGCCTCGCCGTTGGTCGCCGAGCCGCACACGATCTTCGAGTTCTCGCTCGCTGGAGTCCTGCCCGGCAACTTTGCGATGAGCGAGAAGGATCCGGGGAAGGGCAGCACGATTGCGGGGAAATCGGTCGGTCTGGACGATCCGATCGCCGGCAGCGACGATCCCGACGGTGCGCTGGTGGCCGAACCCACTGGATTCGTGGGCACGCTGTCCGAAGACGGCACGGTGGTGCAAGAGCAGGTCGACGGACCGGTGCTGGTCGCCCTGACGCCGACCAAGGTCGGTCCAGACGCCGAGGTGACCGTGCTCGCCATGCATCTAGGTAAAACAATGGGAGAACTCGATGCCGACGCGGTGGCGGTCAAGGTGCTCGCGTGGTCAGACGGTGGCGTGACGTTCCTGGCGCCGGTCAAGCAGGGCAAGCTGGAACTGGTCGCTTGGGTCGATGGCAAGGCTTCGAATACGCTGGTGTTGGAAGTGCAGGGCGCGCTGCCGCTCGACTGCGTCGGCCTGACGTTGGGGCGCTTGTGCGACGACAGCCTGGCATGCACCGTCGATGACGCCTGCGATGCCGCGGCGGCGTGCGTCGGCAAGCTGAACTGCGCGCCCGGCCAATCCATTTGCGAACAGGCGATCTGCGGAGCCGACGGCAAGTGCGCGATCAACGTGCTCGACGGCGCGCCCTGCAGCGACGGCAATGCCTGCACGCTCGGCGATGTGTGCAAGGGCTCGGCGTGCGTCCCCGGCAACGCGGTGAACTGCGAAGACGGCAACCCTTGCACCCTTGATTCCTGCAAAGGTTCAGCCGGTTGTGTCAACGCCGCCCAGACCGGCATGGCCTGCAACGACGGCAACGCGTGCACTTCCGGGGATGCCTGCTCGAGCACCGCGGCGTGTCTGGGCAAGACTCCGGTGCCCTGTGGCGACGGCAACGCCTGCACCGCGGACAGCTGCCATCCGATCCAGGGCTGCAAGTCCGTGCCGATGCCGGCCAATACCGACTGCAGCGACGGCGACGTGTGCACCAAGGGCGACGCCTGCGGCGACGGCGCGTGCAAGGGCAAGGCCCCGGAATTGCCCGCCGCGCCGCCGTGCTGGAAGTCCGTCTGCCATCCACAGACCGCCGCCGTGACACAAATCCCTTTGACTGGCACCGGTTGTGGCGACGGCTTGGAGTGCACGAAGAACGACACCTGCGTGGGCGGCAAGTGCGTCGGCCAGCCCATCCTGTGCGACGACGGCAATCCGTGCACGACCGACGCATGCAACCCCGGAACCGGACAGTGCAACGTCCAGCTGCTGGCGGACGGCGTGCTGTGCAGCGACAACGACCTGTGCACCGTCGAGGACGTCTGCAAGGCCGCGAGCTGTCAGGGCAAAGTGCTGAAGTGCGACGACGGCGACGCCAAGACGAACGACACGTGCCAATCCAACCTGGGCTGCATCTTCGTGCCGAAGTAGGGCCGGGGCCCGACCCGCGCCGTGGTCAAGGCAAGCACACCTTCTCGGTGGTTTGCGCGCTCGCCTTGCAAGCCATTTGCGGTGGGCAGTCGAAGTCGCCGGTGCACAGGCGCATGCACTGCGAGACGCCGATGTCCACGCAGATCGTCGCGAATGGACACAGCTTCTTGTTCGCGCAACTGCCCGTGCAATAGCCGGCCGTGCCCTGCGGATTGAGAAAGCAGTTCTTGGACGCGCAATCGCCACCGGTGGAGCAGTCCGCACCCGGACTGCCCTTGGGGCGCGAGGCGCAGGCGTAACCCGATGTGGCCGTGGCGAAAGGCGGTGGCAAAGGCGTGCCGAACAGGCACTCCAGGCCGGGAACGCCGCCGCAGCTCGCCTCGTCGCCGGGACCCATGCACTTGGGGGCGCAGGTGCCCGAGGTCGAGTCCGTGGTGCCGGGAATGCACGCGCCGGTGACGCACGCCTTCTCGCTGCCACACGACGCACCGCAAGTGCCCTTTTCCGCGGCTGAATCAAGGTTGCAAGGGCCAGCGCCGCCACATTGCGCATCGTTGAGGCAAGGCAGGCTGTCGGCGCTGCAGGTCCCCTTGGCGTAGATCGAGCAAAGCTTGGAATCGCAATCCAGATCCGCCACGCACGGAGCGCCCACCGGGCCGGACTTCGCCGAGTCGAGGCAGACCTTGACCGCCTTCTTGCCCAGGTCGGTCTTGTCGACGCACTTGCGCGCCTGCTTGGTGCTGATCTGGCATTCCGTATCGCCCACGCAGGTTTTCAAGCACACGGGCTTGCCGTTGCGCAG
>CAYHHL010000027.1:35015-46401 GCA_964356325.1 uncultured Enterobacteriaceae bacterium
GTGCAATTCGTCAGTGTGCAGTAGCCCTTGGGCCAGCTGAAGCACGAAAGGCCGCTCAGGCAGTCCAGATCGTCGCCGCACACCGCGCCCACCAGATTCTTGCCCGGGCTGCCGGTGTCCTTGACGTCGAGCTTGGGAACGTCGCTCTTGACCTCGGTCGCGCTGGCATCGGTGCCGGTCTTGCTGTCCTCGATGCTGGCGATGTCCCCGCTATCCTTGGTGGTATCTGGTCCGCTGCTATCGTCGCCGCTGCTGTCCTGCCCGACGATCACGTCGGCGCCGCCCGCGGGTGGGTTGTCCAGACAGCTGGGCGATCCGTTGGAGCCGATCTCCGGGTGCTTGCCGACGGGGCAGATGCAATCGGGGCCCTGCACGAGGAATCCAGGCGGGCATTCGATCGCCGGCGTGCCACAAGCCGCCGCTGAAAGTAAGGAGAAGGCAAGGAAAAAAGCGCTTGGCGTGCGTGTCATGTGCAGTCCATCCGGTCCGTCTCGCCCTGAAACTGGCTTGGAGCCCGTCACCGTCGAGCCATCATGCGGAGACCACCAGCAAAACGCAACGCGATCCCAGGCCGGTGTTTGCCCCGTGCACCCACCGCCACCTGCGCTATACTGCCGCCCCGCGCGCCGTTCTGCCCTGCCTTCGCGAGGATTCCGTGCCCATCTCCCGCCGCTTCCCTGGCCTCGCCGTCTTGCTGGTCGTGCTCGTGGCCGCCTGTGCCGTCACGCCCGAGCCCTTGCCGCAGGACGGACAGTTCGACGTGTGGCAATCGCCCGCCGCCGCGTACAACAAAAGTCTCGATGCGGTACCTGGTTACGACGTCGCGCCGACCGACCTGCAACTCCCCGACCTGCCGGCCGTGCTGCCGGACGCGCCCGTGCAGCCCGACGTGCCGCTGGACGTGCCGACCCTGCCGGACTCGATCCAGCCCGACGCGCCCGCGACGCCCGACATCGTGCTCGACACGGGACCGATCTGGCCGACCGGACCTCTGCAGGTTCAAAGCGCTTTCTCCCCGGATGGCAAGTCGGTCAAGGTGCGGTTCGACAAGCCGGTGGCGGCCGCGAGCCTGCCGGGTGCGCAGTTCCTGATCACCTCGACCAGCAGCGACACGCTGGGCGTCACGAAAGCCGAGCTGTCCGCCGACCCGCAATTCGTCACGCTGACGCTGGACCCCAAGGATCTCGCGAAGATCAACGCTGGGCTCAGCTATACGGTCCTGATCAAGAACGTCACGGCCCAGGACGGCCAGGCCCTGGATACCCAGAAGAACAAGGCCAAGATCAAGCGCACGGTATTTCTTCAGCTCTTGTGGCACCAGCACCAGCCGACCTACTTGGATCCGATCGCCGACGTGCTGACCTCGCCCTGGGTCCGCAAGCACGCGACCAAGGATTACTACGACATGGCCGCGGTGCTGCAGCAGTACCCCGACGTGCACGTGGTCATCAACATCACGCCGGTCATGCTCAACCAGCTGGTGCCGTATTACCTCGACCGTCTGGGGCCTTACGTCGACACCATGAAGAATACCGTCGACGCGACGGGCTTCCTGGCCAAGTGGCAGGGCCATACCGACCCGTGGATCGACTTGCTGCTGCAGCCGACGCCCGAGCCGAAGTCCGCGACCGAGAAGCAGATTGGCCTGTTCTATGCCGATCCGTGGAGCTGCGTGTCGACGGCGCCGGTGCTGATGGACCGCTTCCCGGCCTACACGGCTTTGCGCGACAAGAACCCGGCGACCTTGACCAAGGAGGACCTGTTGGGCCTCAAGATCTACTTCGAACTCGCGTGGATGGACCCGGACTTTCTGCACGGTCCAGTGAAGTTGCCCACCGGCGACGTCGTCGACCTGACCGACGTGGTGCAGGCCTCGGCGGCCAAGAACGCGAAGTTCACGCTCAAGGTGCCGCTGTCCGAGGCGCTGGCCAACCGCATCGTCGCCGAAGAGTACAAGATCATGAAGGCGGTGGTGCCCATCCACAAGCAGTTGATGTACCACCCGGCGACCAAGCTGGGCCAGATCGAAATTGCCACGACGCCGTTCTACCACCCGATCCTGCCCCTGGTGCACGACACGAATTTGATGAAGCAGGGTCAGCCGTTCGACCCGACGCCGAGCCCTTCGTTCGGCTATCCGGAGGACGCGGCGGCGCAGGTCGGGCGCGCGGTGGGCTTCTACAAGGCCCTGTTCGGGGAAGCGCCGCAGGGCATGTGGCCGGGTGAAGGCTCGGTGGCCGAGGACGTGGTGCCGCATTTCCTGAAGTACGGCATCCGCTGGGTGGCGACCGACCAGGCGGTGATGCAAGCCAGCGGAAAGTTTAGCGGTGGTGCGCCTACCACGCCGTTCCTGGTCGATGCCGACAAGGTCTCGGGCAACGGCGGCAGTAGCACGGACGAGATGGCGGTGTTCTTCCGCAACACGCAGATGTCCAACGATATCGGCTTCAAGTACCAGGGCCTGACCGGTGAGGAAGCCGCCGACGACTTGATGAAGAACGTGGCGGCGCAGGCTCCGAGCTTCGGCGGCAGCGATCGGGTCATCACGCTGGTGCTGGACGGGGAGAACGCTTGGGAAACATTCGTGAAGGAACACGACGGCAAGGGCTTCTTCCACGCGCTGTACGGCAAGCTGACGCAGGCCCAAGCAGCGGGCGAGATCATCACAGTGACGGGGGTGGAGTACCTGGACGGCAACCCGGTGCGCAACGTGCCTGCCCATGCCGTGACGCAACTTCCGGAGCTGGAACCTCTGTTTCCGGGATCGTGGATCGGCGGCAACTTCGCGGTATGGATCGGCGAGTCCGAGGAGAACACCGGTTGGAAGTACCTGCTGGCGGCGCGCAATGACCTGAAGGCGAGCGGCCTGGTGCAGCCCGAAGCGACCGGTCTGGAGCCGTTGGACACCAAGACCGCCAACTACCATGTCTGGAAGGCCTTTGACGAAATCTACGCGGCGGAAGGCTCGGACTGGTTCTGGTGGTACGGCAGCGACATGACCTCGCCGTCGAATGACGACTCGCCGTTCGACACCAGCTTTCGCACCCATCTCGCCGGCATGTACCAGCACATGAACATCGCGTTGCAGATGACCGGCAAGCCCTTGATCGCACTGCCGGACTTCAAGCCGATCATCCAGGCCAACCCACAGGCGCCGCAAGGACCGCTGGATCCGGCTCCCCTGCTCGACGGAGTGTTCACACCCAACGAGAGCGAGTGGTCGCAAAAGGGTGGCTTCTTCTTCGACAGCGACACGGCCGGCGCCTTGGCCAATCCCGACGACTGGATGGGCACCTTGTACTACGGTTTCGGGATGTTCCAGGGCAAGGGCGGCTTGTTCGTCGGCGTGCAGCACAACTTCGACTTGAACGTGCCGGCCAACGCGGGCCTGGGCATCTACCTGTCGCACAAGCACATTCTCAATGCCGCGACCGGCGACTCGGTCGAGGATCCCGCCACGGTCAAGAGCCGGTTGGGCGACACGCTGTCGTGGAAGGGCAAGGGCGCGGCGCGCGAGCTGTGGATCGGCCTGAAGAACGGCGCGGTGACTCCGGAATGGCGCAAGAGCAACGGCACCGCCAACTGGGTGTCGATCGCGCCCTCGGCGTTCGGCGGCAAGGTCGGCGGGCCGGTCAAGGGCGGAAAACTGCTGGAGGTCTTCATCCCGTACAGCGACCTGGGCATCGTGAAGGACGATCCGCTCGAGATGCAGCTCGTGTTCGCGAACAACGGCAAGACCGTCGACCTGGCGCCGTCGCTGGACGCCAAGATGCTGATGGAGGACCCGACTGCCGCGATGTTCATCACTTTCACCTGCGACGCGAGCGGCAGCACGATGGCGTTGGACACGTTTGGCCCCATCAACAACCCGCCGCCGCCCAAGGGCAAAGGCATCGTCTACATCGCCGGCAACGATCCGAAACTGGGCATGAAGGCCAAGTGGGTGCCGAACAAGATCGCCTTGCGGGACGATGGCTTGGAGGGCGACGTCAAGGCGGGCGACAACCTCTGGACCGGCGTGTTCGCGTTCTCCAAGGGCACCTCGGTGCGCTACAAGTACACGATCGGCATCACCGCCAACGAAGGCCAGTGGGGCGGCACCGAGGAGTTTCCGCTGACCGAGCGCGGCCTGGAAGTGACCAAGGATCCGACCAAGAAGAAGGTCAAGGTGGCCGACGTGTTCGCCGATCGCCCGCCGTTGACCGGCCAAGCTGGCAGCAAGACCAAGGTGACGCTGGAGTAGCTCGCGATTATTTGCAACGCGCGGGTATTTTGTCATAGCCGCTGAGAGTACCGCATGAATTTCGCCTATATCCGTTCCGCTGTCCTCGTCTTGAGTCTGCTGGGCTGCGAACAGACGACACCAATAGCCGCACAGGCCGTGAAAGGTCAGCGTCCTGACGGGCGGTACGTCGAGCGCCATCCCGGCGGGCGACGTCACATCGAGGGGACGATCCACTCCGGAGTCGAGGACGGCGACCTGACAGTCTGGTACGTCAACGGTCACATGCAGTTGAAGACACACTTCGGCCAAGGTCGCGAGAGCGGAATGCGCCGTGAATGGTTCGACACCGGCACGCGGAAGGCCGAAGGTCTGATGTCCGCAGGGCGACGCACGGGCACCTGGACGAATTGGTACGCCAGCGGTCAAGTGCGCGCCACTACGACCTTTGTGCGTGATGTCGAGCATGGCGTACGTACCGAGTTCGACCAAACGGGCGCTCGCCTGTCGCAGGCCGAAATGCGCGACGGACAGCAACACGGCCTGCGCACATTTTGGTACGCAGATGGACACGTGCGCAACACGGCGACGTTCGAACAAGGCAGCCAGCACGGGCTGGAGCGGGAATGGGGACCCGACGGCGCGTGGCTGCGGGCAACTTGCTGGAATCGCAACCAGCGCCGTGGCAGTTGGACCGCGGCGGAAGGGGCAACCCTGGCAACGGCGACTGCCGCGCCATGCCCGTAGGTCCCGGCGGCCGGTAGACAATGTCGACGTGGCGATAGGTTGACCTCGGCTGTCGACCGTGCTAACTGGCACCAAACATAGCCCAACACTTCTGCGGGGCTCTGTTCATCCCTCAATGTACTCTCACGATGTACTCTCACAGCGCGGCAGCTCATCTCAGACTGCCACAGGGGTCAGCATGAACCGGATTCTCATTGCAGTTCTCGCGACGGCGGCAGTGCTCGGCAGCTCAGGATGCACTTCGGTGGCGCAGGGCAAGTCGACATTCACGGTTCACTGCGGCACGTTCCTCGGAATCGGCTGCGGCTTCGAAGACGCCGAGGCGGCCATTCCCGCCGGTGGCAAGGTGACCAACGTCAACCACGACGAGATGTTCTTCGGGCTCTTCAAGGCTTCGACGATCGGTGGCACGAAGTAGATTCGCCACGCGCGCCCGTGCCTACGGTTGGTAGGCACGGGCGGGGCAGGTACATGGGCGTGACCCTGAAGCAGCTCGCGATGACCTGGATCTCGGGTCGGTTCGCCGGCGTCTTCGCCGCATTCGTGCTCTGCGCCAGCTTCTCGTCCATCGAGGCTAGCGCGCAGGCCTGCCGCGGTCGCTCGGGCCTCGCCAACTACGCAGTCGTTACAAGCACTTGGGGCAGTTCGGACCAAGGCAGCTCGCTCGGCTGGTCGGGCGCGCTCTCCCAGGGCGGTGACTTCTGGTTCGGCGGTCATTTCGCGAACCTGCACCGCACCGCCTGGAGCGCCGCCGCCGACGACGCCGGCCTGTTCGCCTTGTACCAGACGTTCCAGAACCGCGGCGCCGCGTGCATCGGCCTGGGCTGGGACTGGCAGGACTTCCGCGAACCACGCGGAATCGAAGCCATCTCGCGCAAGGACGAGACGTTTCAGACCCGCACGCTCAGCCTGCCCATGTACGTGTCCGCCCCGATCGGCTCCGAAGGCTTCGTGCAAATCGATCCGTACAGCGGCGTCATCCTCGGCTGGGAACGCGCGAGTTGGCGGCACGGCGATGGCTCGATCGTCGGCGAGGCGAACAATTCCTTGGTGTTGGCCTACACCATCGGCATCGGCGTGCGCGTCGCGGTGGTGACGGCGGGCGCGGCGTGGCAAACGACTTCAGCCTGGGGCGGCGGCGTCGTCACCGCGGACACGTGGTCGTTCTGGTTGGGTGGTGCGTTCTAGTGGCCTGGAAGTGCTCGGCTATGCCAGCCCGCCGCCTCCGCCCAAGCTCGCGAAGTTCAAAGAGTTGCTTGTTCGCAAGCCCCGGCCGGGAGTCGCGGGTCTCGCGAGAACAGGCGGCCGGCGCCGCATGATTACCAGAAGTTACCTCGCCCCGGCGCACTTGGCAGGAAACGCCACCGGCACGCGGATCGGCGACGCCGTCAACAGGATGTGCGGTGCCGATAGGTACCGCTGGACAAGTGTATGCATTCGTTGCCAGTTCCAGTTGCCCGGCTGCCTGCGCCGCGATCGAGCGCACCCGTCTATCCGCGCGCGTGGCGAATCTGCTATCATCGGGATCCGCGAGCTGTTGGGCGGCACCAGCCGGCGTTCACGCAGATCCGCCGTTCGGCAGCAGAAGCCCGAGGTTGCTTCTGGTGGCAGTCGCGGCCCAACTGGTGGTCACGGCTGAAGGCCAGCAGGAGTTTGGCATGATCATGCAAGGCAAGAAGCCTGGCGCAGCGCGGGTTGGCAAGATCCCGCCGAAAGTCGGCATGGGCGCCGCGGGCCAAGCGGCGGCCCGCCCCGCCGGTTCGTCCGGATCTGGCAAGGCACCGATCGGCAGTGGCAACGGCAAGAAGCCGCCCAGCCAGTCGCCGGGCCCCATCGGCGGGCAGGGCACAGCCCACAACAAGGGCGGGTATGCGGCCCAGAAAGAGGGTGTCAAGCCCAAGCCAGGTGGCAGCGCACCTGTCGCGGCGGTCGGCGGCACGCCCTTGACCGAGGCTGCTGCCACTCAAGCGGCAGCCTCAGCTGCCAACACCGCGCAGGTATTGTACGCCGGGCTGGCTGCGCGCGATGGAGCGGCCATGGCGGGCTGCTACGACCAGGACGTCGACTTCTACGACCCCCTGTTCAAGAACCTGCAGGGCGCGAACGAAGTCATGGAGATGTGGAACACCATCCTGCCAGCGGCCAACCCCGCGACGTTCAAGATCACGCATGAGGTCGGACAGGCCGCGGTCAACCGCCTCAACGGTTCCGCCACGGTCAAAGTCCATTGGCACGGCAGCTACGACCTGGGCAGCCGCCACGTCGAGAACGACGCCCAAAGCACGCTGGTCATCAAGGACGGCAAGATCATCTCGCAGCGCGATACCTGGGACCTAAGCGCGTGGATGAAGCAGGCCCTGCCGGTCGGCGGCGGCAATCCGATGGTGCAAGACGTGGTGAGCCACGCCGCGCACACCTTCATCGAGATCAAGGCCTTCTTGGACGGTCTGACCTGAAGCGAACTGCGGCGGCCCTGCGCGCTCACGGCAACCAGCCCGTTCACCGCGCCACTCGGCCAATCGGGTAGGCTGACACCACGCGCTTCGCCGAGCCATCCATGCCGAATCTCCCCCGCAAACTGCTCCTCGCACTCGACCGCGCCTACGAAGGCGAGCCCCCTGCCAACCTCGGCTCGCTGGTGGTCGATGCCTGGCACAGGGGGCGCGCCGGGACCTGGTGGACCGACATCACGAACGCCGTGCCAGAGAACGTCATCGATGTCCTGGCCGCTGATCCCGCGTTCTGTGACTTCGCCCTCGGCGAGGCGCTGGCGGGGCTGGCCGTCGGTGTCGAACTTGCCGACGTCATCGTAGCGAGCCGCGCAGAAGCAGCCATGGTTCTCGGACTCCGGCACCCCGAGCCGGGCCGATTCGCTGCGCTCGCACAGGCCCTCCTGCCGGTTCGAGACTACGATCCTTCTGCGACAGACCCTTGGAGAATCGTGCCCTTGCGGCTACACGCACGCCGCGCGCTCGGTCGGTTGGCGTGCGCAGGCCGCGCCGACCACGGCAACCTCCTGCTGGCCGAAGCCGGCGCGGCCGGGCGCACGCTGGTCGACCTCGAGGACCTCGTCGCCGGCGTCGGTCGAAGCCTCGGAGATGCCGCACTCGGCGTGCTCGACGACCTGGTGCTGCTGGGCATGGTCCATGGCGGCTTGGTCGAGGCGCTCCGGTGCGCACCTGGCGGGCGATCTCGCCTCGCCGCGCTCGCCTCGTACCCGGTCCTCGCGGTCGCCGAACTCGCAGCCAGTGCGGTCGGCAGCGTCCCTTGCGTGCCGGTGGGACCGGTAGAGGACGGCGACGGCGGCCTCATCGACCTCGGCGCCGCGGGTGGGCCTGTCGCAGCGCTGGTGCACGCGGATCGCCGGGTGCGACACGCAGCGCTCGCGCGCCTCTCGCATCAGCTCGACGAAAACACGCAGGTCTCCGAAAACACCCTGCCGCTGCTCGTCGTGGCCGAAGCCTTTGATCGGTTTGTCCAAGCCGCTGGACTGACCTCGACCTGCCTGGCGCCGGTGCAGCACGCCCTCGATCGACTGCCTTGCGAACTCTCCGGTCCCGGGCCGCAGCGCCTCGACGCACGGGTCAAGTGGGCCCTGCACCAGGCGCCGCCCACGTTGCCGCAAGCTGCTGCCGACCTGTGGGCGCTCGGCCCGGCAGCACTGGCGCGAGTGCGCGGCCCTTGGGTCTGGTCCATGGCCTTGCTGGCTCGCGCTCGTCTCTAGCCTTGGTCAAATGCGCGACGGCGATTCGCACGCCTTTTTCCAGCGTCTGAACATGGATTTCCCGCCCAGCACGGAATTCCTCCCGCCCCTAGCCTGGCCGATCCGTTCGATGACTGGCAACGCCACGCCACCCAGTCCAGCGCTTGTGGAGCGTCGATATCGTCCCAAGGATCAAGGGATTCGACCTCCAGCGCCGCGAACATCTCCGGCGGCCCGCAGATCGACACGATGTCCCCGCTGTCCGGCAAGAGCTGCAGCTCAAAGCGCGCACGTTGGGAGTTCGCCGGGGAGTTCGCCAAGCTGGACGACCTGGCCCAGGCTGCTGCACTGGCGCAGATGCAGGCGCTACCCGAGGCAATCGACGGGCAGTTGGCGACGGTCGGCGGCTAGCTTCGGTCTACTATTTCCTCAAGGTTAAAGTTAACCTCTTGGAGCTGCGCGTGAATCGTGAACGGACGAAACGACCCGCTCGAGGTCAAATGGCTCGCCGGGATGCGGCGCGCCGCCGGGCCTGCTGTCAAAGCCGCGGATTTTGCCAGAGGCTTTGCCGCATTGCCGGCCGGCGAACAGGCCAGGCCGCGCCTCGACCTGGTGCCCTTGCGCCAGCAGTTGCAGAGCTTGGAAGTGGCGATCGGCCCCGGCTAGCGATCTACTCTTTACACATGTAAAAAGTTAACCTGCTGGATTACTTGAATTCCGCACGCAAATCTTTTGCCTGCCGTGAATCTGCCCGCACGCTCACCCTGCCCATGTACGTGTCCGCCCCGATCGGCTCCGAAGGCTTCGTGCAAATCGATCCGTACAGCGGCGTCATCCTCGGCTGGGAACGCGCGAGTTGGCGGCACGGCGATGGCTCGATCGTCGGCGAGGCGAACAATTCCTTGGTGTTGGCCTACACCATCGGCATCGGCGTGCGCGTCGCGGTGGTGACGGCGGGCGCGGCGTGGCAAACGACTTCAGCCTGGGGCGGCGGCGTCGTCACCGCGGACACGTGGTCGTTCTGGTTGGGGGGCGCGTTCTAGCTGTCCGGAAGTTGCCGGGGGTGCGTCCGATTCAAAAGCCAATGTTCGTGGCAACTCCCGCTTCATTGGGGTAGACTCGCCGCCATGCGAAGCTTGTCCATGCACCTCCTGCAAACCGGCATGATACTCCTGTTGTCGGCGTGTTCGACGCCAGCGATTGCGCCAGCCGGCAATCAGACCGATGCCGCAGTCGGCCGGCCGAGGTTCGGGGACAAAGGCAAGGCGGCTGACGCTGAGGCACTGGCCGATTCCGATTCCGGAGTCGATGCCGGAACCGATGCCAAACCCGATGCGGAAGCCGATGCGGAAGTCGGAACCGGGGCCGACGCGCAAGCCGGAGCCGACTCCCAACCCGATGATGACGCGGAGGCCACCGCGCCGGTCGCACCGTTGTTCCTCCTCAGCATAGACAATGCTTCGCGGTGGCTCCAGAAAGTCGATGTCACGACCGGCAAAACCACTAACCTATGCAAGCTAGGCAACACCGACGCCTATCCTTCCCTGACCTTCCGCCGCGATAACGGGCTGATGGCTTCCCGCAAAGCCAGCGCGCTCGACGCCATCGACCCGTGCACATGCCAGATCACCCCGATCGGTTCCTACGGCGGCGCCAGTTCGGTCAACGGAATCACATCGGATCATAGCCAGGGCCTGTTCGGCTTGTCGGCCGGCCTGCAGGCGCTCATCGCCATCGACGTCAAAACCGGCGCGGCCAAGACCGTCGGACCGCTCGGCATCGAACTCGGCGCGCACGGGGCGACCTGGTCCGACGGCCTGCAAGCGCTCTACGCCATCAACGGCAAGGACGATAGCCTCTACGTCGTCGATCCTAAGACCGGCAAGGCGACGCTGAAGGCCAAGCTATCCAAACCCTTCGGCATGGTCGGCATGGAACTGCACCCGCAAAACGGCAAGATCTACGCGTGCAGCGACAACAACGTGCTGTACGAGGTCGACCAGGTCACGGGGCAAGTCACGGAGGTGGGGCCGATGGCACAGGCGGGGCCGTGCACGAATCTGGCGGCGCCGTGGGTACCGTTCAGCTGTGCGCAGTGGCCGAAATGATCCCCGACACTACATCCCGGCGAGGACATCAAGACTGTGCAGTTCGGCTGGCCACTCGGAATGCCCGTTGTCCGCCCGCTGGGCGATGCCTGTTCGAGGTCAGGGTGAACCTGCAGGACCGCATCGCCCGTGTGCTCGTCGTGGCCGACACTGGCCTGATGGTGTTGCTGCACGGGTTCATCAAGAAGACGCAGAAGACGCTACCTGACGATCTGGACCTGGCCCGCAAGCGTGCTGGCGACATCCAGCCCCTCCTCCTCCAAGACTGGAAGTGGCGCTGACGTAGCAGGCGTGTTCGTCCGGAAGGACCGCCGCCACCCGATCGACGTGACCAACCCGGTTCACCAAGGAACGTGACGCTTGCCGTTAATACCGGGACCCGTTATCATGGTGGCATGATCCGGTCCTTCGCCGACACCGAGACCGAGAAGCTCTTCCGCCGCGAGCGGACCCGCAGGCTTCCGCCGGACATCCAGAGAACCGCACTCCGCAAGCTGGTCCAGCTTGATGCGGTGGTCACGCTGGAGGATCTGCGAGTGCCGCCGGGCAACCGGTTGGAAGCCTTGACCGGCAATCGGGCAGGCCAGCACAGCATCCGCATCAACG
>CAYHHL010000028.1:0-45843 GCA_964356325.1 uncultured Enterobacteriaceae bacterium
GCAAACCGCTACAGCCCTTCGATTTGGTCTCGCATGGCCAGTTCCAGTTGCGATGCGATGTGCAATCCATGCCGGTGTTCTCCATCGAGCAGAGTTTCCCATTGCTGGGACTGTCCAGACGGACTACGTCGGAGAACCGCTTAATGCAGCGTGTCGAATCGAAAAGCTTGGCAAGGATCTGCCGGGCCCGGTGATGTCTGCGCACATTCGTGCCCTGCTAGATATTCCAGGCGAGGAAGCAATCGAGGCCATTCGGATGAGACCTGTGCAACATCTGGAGTTAAAGTCTGCCAATTGGATCGCGTCGGCACCGTCCTGTTTACCCTCTGCCGGAGTACTGCAAGACCCGCGATGCGACTTTTTCATGGACCACGAATTAGGAAAGGCGGCGGTCTACAAGGCGATGGGGAAAAATGCCGAGTTATTGGTCTTTCGGATGTTAGAGGATGGGTTCAGTTTTCTTTCGCGCCTGAAGATCGCTGATCCTTCGGCGGTAATGCAACCGTGGATGCTGAGAGTAGGCCAAAACCTTAAGGGTGTGTACAATACCCGAGAAGTGGGAATTGATTTGGCTGCTGGCGAGGCCGTCCAACGCGGCATAGGCATCGCCTTTCGCCGCATTTTGGCGAAGTTCGTGCCCGCAGAACAATTTGATTCAGTTCAACAACAAATCGCACGAGCATTGGATTCATCTAAAGACGTGCTGCCACCAATTTTCGCCGGACTGTTTTCTCAGCTTCTTGAGGCACCTTCTATTTCAGAAACCGATGGAAGGGCATAAACGCCGCGTCAGGCGAGTGGTTCTGTGCTCGCACGTGGCATTGTAGCCGCAGAACCAAGGATGCCTTGACCGAGCGAGGCCGCAAAGCTAGCATCGCGAGGTGGCCGGGCACCGCGAGTAACTCGGGCTACTTTCCTTTCGTCATTTTGCGCGCGCCCGAGGATACGTCAGTCATGACCGAAGTTGAGATTTGCCTGACAGTTGTGATCGGAGCCGTAGTACCCTGTTGCGCATGGCTGTATAAACAGAACGCTTCCTTGCGCCAAGAGGTGAATCGCAAGGAGGGCGTAATCCAGAGGAAGCAAAAGAGTCTGTACTCCAAGCAGCAAGAGGTTGAGTTCCATAAGACCGGCAAGCACGTTGCTGAGTCCAAGGCTGCGAGGGTCGTTGTCGAAACGGATGCCAATGTTTCGGACGGTTACTTCTCCAAGAAAGCCGTCATCACCTACAAGGCGCGTCTTTATGTCGGCGAAATCCCATGGGGAGAACCCATCGTGCTCAACCGCCTCAAGTATCGTCAAGTAGACATTCAAAACGTCAACAAGGTTCTTGATGATTTCGCGAAGCCGTTGCTAGACGCCGGCCTCCAAGTCGGAGTTCGATACCTTGCCACGTAGGCACGGCATTTGCTGAATCTACCGCGCATTCCGCGACAGGTGTTTCTGGATGCGTGCAGCGGATGTGCAAAAAGGGAGAAAATGAGTAGCCTTTTGCTCAGGGTTTCAGTTGAACTTGCGTCCGCCCGGTTCGGTGCACTGGTGAACGACGGCGTGAAGCTACGCAACCGGACTTGCGGCAGTTCTACCGAATTGAGTAAGCTCACGATAGAAGCCACGAAATGGCGCGAGAGGCTGCTTCACGACATCGGCGATTTCTTCACGGAACCACCAATCAAACCCGTCCGTTTTTGTCAGATCACAACATATGAAACCGGCATTTTTCCGTACTTTGAAGACATCGATGACGAGTTGAAGACGTTCCACGAACAGGTCGTGTCCAATGTGGATGGCCTCAATGTACTGATTCGCATGCTCGGTGAGCATCGTCTTGTAATCCCCCACTCGTTGCCGATAGTGACGGCTGGCAACGCAGTGTTCGTGGTTCACGGCCATGATAGCGCAGCGAAGCACGGAGCCGCACGCTTCTTGGGCGATCTTGGTCTTGAACCAATAATCCTTGACGAGCAAGCCAACCAGGGCGGAACCGTAATCGAGAAGTTTGAGCGCGAGGCCGAGCGGGCAACATTTGCGCTTGTGCTGCTGACAGGCGACGACAAGGGTGGTGCCAAGGCAGTTACGCCCAAAAATCAACTTCCGCGCGCGCGTCAGAATGTCGTATTCGAACTCGGCTATTTCGCAGGCAAGCTTGGGCGCAAGCGAGTGTGTGCGCTGTACGCTGAAGGTGTCGAGATCCCCTCAGACTATAGCGGCATCGTCTACGTTCCGCTCGATGAACATGGTGGTTGGAAGATGAAGCTTGCCAAGGAACTGAAGGTGGCAGGCTTCGCCATTGACTTGAACCGGCTTTCGTAAGCACACGCCCCTTCGCGCGCTATTGCACCACGTTCGCCGAGATCGTTTGTACAGTGCTGCTCCCCTACCGCAGCATCCTCTGTATGCCGGTGCGATGGCACTGGCGGAATTCCCTGTCGCCGAGGTGCAGTAGGTCGGTTTCACGCCCGCCCGGTGTCTGCGGGAACCGGGGCGGGTCGGTCAGGGTGGCGTTGGTCGCTGGCGGCGCGATATCGCCGGCGGCGTCACGGAAGTGGGGGTCTCGGATGAAAAGGCATCGCAAAGCACCCTCTTGGATGATGCTCGCCTCCCAGCTACGGGCGAAGCGAGCCAACGCGAAGGTGACACATGAGGAGCAGCTCTTCCCGGGTGGCATTTCCCTGAAGCGAACAGGACGTGTCATCGCTGTCGAGTCCTCCCGGTCCGTCGAACAGCAGCAGGATCTCGAGCGGCGGCTGCTTGAGCACCACTCTGAGGTCCTGGCGACCGTGCAGGCGGCCGTTGATGCGAGTGCCGGGCTCGTTCCCCAGCTTGATCCGCTGGCGCTGATGAACCGGGCATTCGCGGATGTGATGCGAACGCACATGGGGGCGGAGGCTGAGTCCGACCTTGGTCCAGATGCTGGCCTTTCGATGCGCGCGCTCGAGTATGTTCAATGCCTTATCATTTCCTTGCCGCCGTGCGCCGATCAACGCGAGCCAGCCGAGGAGGATTGGCTGGCGATAACCAACTACGTGGCGACCACCTACAACAGCCTGCAACTGACTTGGCTCCTGACCGATGCAATGACCCGAAAGCATGCGGATCCGGGCAATAGTGCGTTTGAAGACCTAAGAGCGTGGCTTCTGCTTCAGTGGCTTGGAATTCGGGGTTCGCGGTACCAAGTTCACGAGCACGAGCACCTTTCCACGCTTCTGTCGCCACACGACGATGTTCTTCGACGTCTGTTCGGAGTCGGCTGCGGGGAAGTGGTCGCGGATGTCGACGAACTCCAGCGCCGGCACACGAAAGGCCACGGCGAAGCGATTCTCACGATCCAGGACATCCACGCCGCCACTTTCACCGCCGAAAATCGTGCGAAGGTAGACGAGTCGGCTCTCCGCAGCACCGACAAACTCCTGCTTGGACTCATCAACGCCACCGGTCGGCACAAGGAACTGCGTGACGCGATGGAAGAGGTTCACGGAAACAGGCTGTTCGACGTAACGGACCTCTCATCCGCTCGGCTGTTCAACAAGCTCGCTCTCGGACCGGGCGAGGCCGCGGACTTCTTCGCACCTGGCGATTACCCTGGTTGGCCGATTCGCACACCGCCGACGTGGTTCAAGCCGTTTCTTCGGGTCGGCGCCCGTGTGTACTGCTTCTATCCGTACTTCACCGACAGTTTCTACCGCGCGGTCTCCCGCGTTGTGCGGCAACTCGACCGGACCTATGAAGTCAGGTGGAACGAACTGCAGCAGGCTGCCTCTGAAGCAGCGTCCTTGGCGCTTCTCACGCAACTGCTGCCCGGGGCGGACGTGCACTGCAACGTGTACTACAGGGCCCCTCGGGTTGACGGCGAGGGGACGGACTGGTGCGAATGCGACGCGGTGATCACCCTCGATGGCCTGATGCTAGTCGTAGAGGTGAAGGGCGGCGCGCTAGCCTACACCCCACCCGCCACAGACCTGCCCGCGTATCTCAGGTCCATCGAGTCGCTTCTTGTTGCACCCGCAACGCAGGCCGAGCGCCTGGTCACGGCATTGCGGACGACGGGCTCGCTTGACCTATGCGATGCGCAACACGTCGTGCAGCATACTGTTCGGCGCTCGGACTACACGACTGTCCTGCCCGTCGCAGTGACCATCGACCAGCTGACCCAGATCTCTGGCGTTCTCTACCAGCACTACTTACAGGAGGTCGGGAAGAGTCTGGAGCCAACCTGGTGCGTGTCCCTCGATGACCTCATGGCATGCCGGGACGTGTTCACGAGTCCGATTCGCTTCGTTCATTACCTTCAGAACCGCATGCAGGCCTTCACGTCGACCAAGTTACACGGGCTCGACGAACTCGACCACATCGGCTGCTACTTGAAGGAGAATACGTACGTGCAGGCGTTCGAGGAACTCCCGGCCGGTACCGTCTCCGTTACCGGATACCGAGACATCCTCGACCAGTACTTCCAGGCGTGGTGGGAGTCGGGCATCCGCCCGTCCCCGCCAACTCAGCCGCTGAACGAGGTGCTGACGGACATCATCGCTCAACTGGAGCGCGACAGACCCCCGGGGTACCTCCGATGCGGGGCGGCACTGCTGGACCTGGATGGCAATACGCGGGACGCGCTTGCCGAGATGATCACGTCGGCACGCTTGGCAGCGGCTGGCAACGGAAGGTCGAATACGGTTGACCTCGGAGGTCCCGGATGCTCGCTATTTGTGCATGTGCTTCCGGAACCAAGAAGCGCAGCCGAAGAGATCGCGAAGTGTCGAGACCACGCCCTGGCTCTTCTCACCATCGGGCCACACCAGCAGGGAACGTCGATCGAACTCATGCTATCGCCCAGCGGCCGTCTGATTCGGGCGGATTGCGGCGTTCTCACGACCAGCGGCCTGGACCCCGAAAGGCTTGCCGACCTCACTCGCCGCGCGGACAGGGTCGTGGCTGCGCGGTTCGCACGGGCCGCGCGGGAGGGTGTCAAGATTGGTCGCAACGACACCTGCCCATGCGGGAGTGGGAAGAAGTACAAGAAGTGCCATATGCTGCGTCGAGAGCAGCCATAAGCCGCGAGCGGTCGGACCCGCCGATCTATGTGTTGCTCCGGCCTCGCGCCGCGTCGAGGGGGATAGCGAGTCAGCGATGGACAAAGACGAAGCATCCAAAGCAGGGGTGTGCCCCTGACTCCAAACCTCCTGACCTACCCCATTGTTGACGGCGTCGCCGATCCGCGCGCCGATGGCGATTCTCGCCTGCATCGCCGCCACCAACCAGGTTGCTGGTATCACGCGTAATATGTGTCCAGCGCCACCGGCACGGTACCATTTCCCCGAACCAACACGACCACAACAGCCTAGAATTGATGATGTTCATGGATGCCGGCTGCAAAGGCTCGCCAATTGCGCGATCGCGAGGTAAGCGCCGTGGGAGGTTAATTCCCGTGTCCAACGGCCGCAGCCCGTGAAAAGGTCACAGCCCGTCCTCGAAGCCGGCGAGCAAGGTAGCCGCGCTCGTCGACGTGCATTTTGGGGGTTCGTGCGACCGTCGATCCCGTTGCTCAGGCATACGAAACCCACACATTATCGCAATGTCCGCAAGACCGCGCTTGCATGCGGATGCTTGCTGTTGTATGTTTTGTCCGCGCAGCTTTCATACAAAGCTGTCGGGGGCGACATGCCAGCGCCAGCGCAACCCATCCTCGAAGCAGGGCACGTGTACCGCACGCACGACTTGCTCCAATGGGGTCAGAACGCGCCGCGCCTCGCACAACGCCTTGTTCGTGAAGGACTACTCCGGCGTCTCCGACAAGGCGTGTACGAAGCCCCGGTTCAGACTCGTTTCGGCATGGCCCCAGCGGCCGATGCCGAGTTGGTCAGTGCCTTCTTGGGCACGAACGACTTCTTGTTCACCGGATCTGCGCGATGGAATGCGCTGGGCCTCGGCGCGACCGGCGTCCAGGCCGTCACCCTGGTGTACAACAAGAAGCGGACCGGCGACGTCAAGCTCGGCAATCGTCGTTTTCGGTTCCGCCGGGTCGCGTACCCGTCCACGAATCCGGCGCCCGAGTGGTTTGCCGTCGACCTGCTTCGGCACCATGCTGAAGCAGGCGTGGCCCGAGAAGACGTGCTGGCAGCACTGGCCGTTGCGATCAGGAACGGTCGCCTGAATGCCGCTGTGTTGCTGGACATGGCGCAGCGCTTTGGGCGCACCGGAACAGTGGTGGCGGTGACCGAGGTACTTGCCGACGCTGGGCGTGCATCGTGATGTTCATACATGAAGACGCCGAGTTCGGACGCATCATCGGCATCGTTGCCGCTGCGTCCGGCATCGATCGGTCATTGATTGAAAAGGACTATTGGGTCGTCCACGCGCTGTGGGCCCTGCACGCCGGCCCTTTCGACATCTGTTTCAAGGGCGGCACGTCGCTGTCCAAGGGCTTCGGGCTGATCCATCGGTTTTCCGAAGACCTTGATCTGAAAGTCGTTCCGCTCGATCTGTCCGCCGCGCCGCTGGTGAACTGGAAGGCAGACAAGCCGCAACACGTTGAATCTCGCAAGCAATGGTACCGCTGGCTGTCCGGCCAGATTCGGGTGGCGGGCGCAGAAGTCATGCTGGACGAACAGCATTGGCAGGTCGGCAGCACGGACCCCAAGGCCAGAGGAGCCGATATCCAGGTCCGGTATCCCGGGCAACATCTCGCCGGGCTGGCCGGGCACAACTTGCCATTCGTCAAGCTGGAACTCGGTGATGCCCGCGTCGTGCCCTTCGTCGCGAGGCCGGTGTCGTCGTTCATCCACGACTATCTGGAGGGCCGCAATCAACTGACTGAATTCACGGATAACCGTCCCAGGTCGGTGCGGCATGTGCACCCTTGGGTGACATTGCTTGAGAAGCTGGACGCCATCTCGAAGCGGTATGCTGATCCACTGGTCGACCCAGCCAGGTTCATCCGCCACTACGAAGATGCGGCGCGCATCGCCGAGGCGGACTTGGACCCGCCGGCAGGCTACACCCTGGCTACGTTGACGGCCGAGGTCGTCGGTGACCGTGCCGTGCCCAGGGCTGACGACCCGGCGTTTGCGCTGGCCGATCCGGTCCGACTCCGGCAACTTCAAGCGGCATACGCGGACCTGAGCGGCATGTACTGTGGCCAGCGCCAGAGTCTTGAAGAAGTCTGCGCGGTTCTTCGTGAATGGTGCGCGCGCGGCGTCGCCGTGGGTTGACCTCAAGGCCGAACGCACGACAGCCGGCAATGAGCCGCGGCGACGACGCCGGACCGTTTTCGTCTTCAGCGGAGCAACTGAGGGAAGCGGGGCAATCATGGCGGAATCGACCGCGGCTACCAGCAGAAACCTGTGGAACTTCCTGCTGCGTCTGGCCTGTCAAGACGCCTGCCGGCGCCGCTGGTCATTGCGATGGACGAGACGGTGGCCCTTTGTCTGCGGAGGGCGGGATGAAAGCCCTAGCGTCCGCGCGACGCTGCGTCGAAGACTTCGCCGGAGATATCCGGGCCGAGGTAGGTACCACCTTTGCCCAAGTGGTCGCGCTGCCAGCCTTTGTCCACCAAGTACTGTCGCGGCAGGAACTTCCAGATTCGGACCTTGTGCGTCAGGCCGTCTTGTTGCGTTTCGCGCCCCGTGGACTCAAACCAGTTGAACGCCTTGGTGCCACGCTCAGTGCACGATATGGCCCGAAGGTCATTGTAGATTCGCTGCGCCAGTTCGAAGCGGACCCGCTGCGTTTCGTGCATTCCCCGCTTGCCGGGCTTCCGCTCCTCGTGCTTCTTGTTCCCGTACGAGCCGGCGGCGCCCATCAGCAAGTCGCAAACCTGCAACCGCAGGAAGTCCTGGCTGCGCACGAAAGTCGTCTGGATGCGCAAGTCATTGCGCGCGGGCTGAAAGCGGGTCGGCAGGCGTCCAGCATGGTCCATCAACCGGTTTCTGTGCTTGGCGCTCGAATGCTCGTCCAGGCGCAACAGGATCTGGTGCGGCGCCGCCGTCGAAGCCGGCGGCAAATGCTGCAGCCCGAAGCAATGCTTCAAGAATTGATAGTACAGCCTGAACTGGACGTCCAGGTCACTCATCGTCTCCCGCTCGTCGGTATCTCTGACGGCTATGTGCTCCCGGCTGGTGAAGAACTGGCGGTAGTGCAGATCATGAACGCGCAGGTGCTCGAAGAACGCGTCCAGCAAGTCATTGTAGTATCTGACATTCTGGCTGGATACGCTGGCCCATTTCACTTCGCCGGGCCGCTGGGCCGCCGCACGCACGGCCATCAGCGCTGTCTCCAAGCGGTCGATATCGGCTTCGGCGCCGAAAATTCCACCGTAGAAGCACCAGTACCGGTTCAGCGGCGGGCTCGTGTGCGTCCAGGCTTCGTCGGCGCAGATTTCGTACTTCATGATTCCAAAACGAATAAGGACCCTGTCGCCCTACTAACGCCGCGCACCCTGGGGTGTGAAGCTTCAGGCAACAGAGTCCCGAAAGATCGTCCCTGGTCCGCGCGAACATGTCAAGTGGCTGTTGCGTGCGTCGTGCGCCGCGCAGGCCGGCGCCGCAGTTCAATCGCTGCGGCGCGTGCGCGGTAGTGATGGTGGGATCAAAACAATTTGGAATTGCTTGAAAACATCACGCGCGGCGATGCAACTGGCGTCGTCGCGGGCCGACAACCGTGCTCATCGGGCAGAACAATCACGGCAAGGCCAACATCTTGTACGCGCGGGACTTCCGCCCGCGGCGACGCGGTCGGGTTCGACATCGAACAGCATCGCGCGCGGCATGCGTCGCGTTGAGGTGCACTCCAGGTCGCCACCCGGCGCGTCGCCTGAGCCAGGAAGCGCGCCGACCACGTCGGCCCGTTCTCGTCTGCAGCAGACCATCCGCCTGCACGGCGGGCAATCATGGCGGAATCGACCGCGGCTACCAGCAGAAACCTGTAACTTCATGGAGTTGAATGCCGTTGGTAGCCGCTCGCTTTTCCGACTGACTTCGATTATGCTTGCGGCAGCCGCAGTTGGTCGGCCTGCCTGATCCAGTTCGTAATCAGCAGGTCCGGGGTTCAAGTCCCCGTGTTGGCTCCGGAATTTGATGTCAGAGGCCCCTGGGTATCCAAGGGGGTATCCGGGCGAAGTGCCTGCGTCGAAGCCCGAAAGGGACCTTCGATGTCCAGGTCTTCGCCCGGTGCGGGCTCCAATGGCCCGCTTGTTCTCCTCGCCCTTGCTGTCGGGCTGTTCGCCTGCGGTTCGCCGCCAGCCAGCCCAGCCCAGACGCCGACCGATGTCGGCAGTGGCAGCGACGGCACCAATGTACTCGGCGACGTAACGACCAGCGACGCCGTTGCCGGACCCGAGATCTTCGTCGCCCCTGACGGTGGCGCGGCCTGCGTGGGCGTGGTCTGCGACGACAAGAACTCGTGTACGAACGACTCTTGCGCAGACGGCAAGTGCCAGCACACCTACAGCGGCTGCGAAGACGGGAACCCCTGCACGGACGATAGCTGCGACGATTCGGTGAAGGCGTGCGGCCACAAGCCGAACACGCTGCCGTGCAGCGATGGCAATGCCTGCACGGTGAAGGATGCATGCGACAAGGGTGCGTGCAAGCCGGGTGCAGGCGATGCCTGCGACGATTCGGATAGCTGTACGGACGATTCGTGCGATCAGGCGAAAGGCTGCGTGCATGCCAAAAAGGCCGGGTGCGTGACAGCCTTGCCGCCATGCGATGCGGGGGCTGGGATCAAGTGCGGCAAGGGCGTATGTGACAAGCCGAACCACGTGTGCGTGCCCTGCCTGAAGTCGAAGGACTGTGGCGATGCTGGCTACGTCTGCAGCCAGCAGAAGTGCGTTTCATCGGCAAGTTGCCAGTCGGGGGCAGACTGCAAGGCGACCAAGCAGGTTTGCGACAAGGCGGACGGCATTTGCGTCGACTGCGTGACGACAGACGACTGTGGCGCGGACCAGAAGTGTGTTGAGTCCAAGTGCGTGGCGGCCCCGAAGTGCAAGTCGGACAAGGACTGCCCTGGCGTGTGCGACACTAAGGCGGGCGTCTGCGTTGGCTGCGTCGCGACCACGGACTGCAAGGCTGGCACCTACTGCGCCAATTGGGGCCTCTGCGTCGCATCGGCTTGCTCCGGCCAAGCGTGTTCGGGCGTGACCCTGTTTGCCTGCCAGGGCGACGGGTCGGGGTACGGTGCGGGTAAGACGTGCACCGATGATGTGCTCTGCACAGACAACAAGTGCGAACCGGCGGCGGGGTGCACGGTCACGGCGAACAGTGCGGGCTGCAACGATGGGGACCCTTGCACGGCCGCTGACGTGTGCAAGGACGGTGCTTGTCAGGCTGGCAGCCCGACCAATTGCGATGATGGAAATCAGTGCACCAATGATGAATGCAACCCGGCGAAAGGCTGCGCGCAGACTGACAAGTCCTGTGACGACGCCATTGCGTGTACGACGGATTCCTGTGATCCATTGACCGGCAAGTGCGTCAACGCCAAGAAAGACAGTGCTTGCGGAGACGGCAATCCTTGCACGACTGATGCTTGCGATCCGGGGAAGGGTTGCGATTTCTCACCAAATGCCCTCGTGTGCGACGACGGAAATGCGTGCACGGACAAGGATATCTGCGCGAGTGGCAAATGCAGCGGCACCAGCAATACCGCAAGCTGCGACGACGGCGATGGGTGCACGAGCAGCGACACCTGTAAGGGCGGGTCCTGCTCCGGTGTCCCCAAAGTTTGCAACGACGGGAACGCGTGCACTGACGACGGGTGCACGAAAGGCATCTGTACGAATCTGGCAAATAACGCGGCCTGCAGCGACGGAAACCCTTGCACCGACGACGTCTGTGCCAAAAGCATCTGTTCGAAACTGGAAAATAGCGCGGCCTGTAGCGATGGAAATCTCTGCACCAACGACGCTTGCGTCGCCGGCAATTGTGCAGGAAAAGTTATTGGTTGCGACGATGGCAACAAGTGCACGGCGGATTCCTGTGAACCAACCAAGGGCTGTGTATTCTCGGCAAACGCTTTACCTTGCGACGACGGAAAGGCGTGTACGGTCAATGATCTATGTGTTGCGGCAAAATGCGTGGGAAGCCCAAAGATTTGCAACGACAGCGACCCTTGCACGACCGATTCCTGCGATCCGGCCGTCGGCTGTATTACGGCGCCTGCCAAATGCTTCAAATGGTACTACACCTGCGGCTTGCCTGTGTGCACTGGCTACAAGCCGCAGAACGAGATTCCAGCGTGCTCGAATCAGATGGCAGGCAACCCGTGCAGCATGCCCGGTGGAATGTGTGACCCGAAGGATCAATGCCAGAGGTACCTCAAATGCGCGGACCACGATCCGACAGTCGCCGCCGGGGAGTCCTGCTGTAAAGGAGGATGCCCGCCGTGAGCCGCAGCCGCCTAAACTCCGCCCAGAACCCTTCTTTCGCCGAGTAGTTTCTGTTCGCGACAACTGTGGTCAGTTTCTTCGCTGGAGCGGACTCGGGTCGTGGTATCCGCGTGCCCCCGACCATCGCCGATAGCCGCCACTTTCTGCAGCGCTGCCCGTTCGTCCACCGCGTCCATCGCGGCGGCCAGGTGCCCGTCGGCCAGCCCGGCGTACGCCCGTTCCGTCGTCGTCACGCTGGCGTGCCCAAGCAGCCGCGACACCCGGTAGATGTCCACACCGCTCGCCAGCCAGACCGCACCCGCAGTGCGCCGCAACCCGTGCGTGTCGGTGTCGGTGACGCCGGCCTTCCTGCACCCGGCGTGCGTGTCGGCGCACCAGTTGGTGGTCAGCGGCGGCTTGGCCTGGTCGTGCAGCACGTAGCCATCCTTGCCCCACGCTGCTTGCGCCTCTTCCAGAAACTGCTGACCCCGTTCGGACAGCGGAATGGCGCGAGCGCGCTTGCCCTTGCAGGTCCAGCCGGTGACCGGGTCCTTGGCGGGGATGCGGATGGACGGACGACCAATACCCTGCTGAATCCATGACCAATGCAGGTTTGCCGCCTCCGATGTCCGCAGGCCCGTCTCGATGATCAGGCCGGCGCGGAGACGGTGCGAGGGCGTGCAGGCCGCGAGGAAACGGTCGATCTCGTCGGGTTGCATCCAGGGCCGCATGACCTCGGGGCCACCGTCGAACACGACCTCGGCGGTGATGTCGCTGGTGAGCCAACCCTTCTCCACCGCCCAATGCACCAGGGCGCGAATGGCACGCAGGAGTTGCTCGACGGTGCGCGGACTCAGGGGCTTCGGCGCGGCGGCGGGGCTACCGGCCGCATCCGGCTTGGCGGGCCGGACAACGCGAGGCGCCTTCAGCGCGGCTTCGATGTGGCGCCGGCTCAGGTAGGCGACCGGCCAGTCCGGTCCAGTTACGCGAACCAGAACAGCAAGTTGCGATCGGTAGGCCCGCTCGGTCTTGTCCGACAGCAGGCGCCCCTTCTTGCCGTGGGTTCGGGCCAGGAAAACACCGACCAGATCGCCGACCGTCGTCGGCGCAGCGTCCGGGGCGGTGTGCAGGCCAGCGGTGTAGTTGGCCCAGAGGGCGTCCTGCCGCAGCGCTGACAAACGAACGCGTTCACGGCAAGCGATGTCGCAGCATCCGCTTGCGACATCGTCCGTTCACTGCGAGGTCCGACGCGGCGTGTGCGCGGCAACGGTCACTTGGCCTGACCACGCCGGATGGCAACAATCCTGATGCGGCCGCCCGAATGGCCTCAATGCCCACAACACTTCTTGAACTTGCGGCCACTCCCACACGGACACGGGTCGTTACGGCCCACCTTTGGCTGATCCCGGCGGAACGGCGCGACCGGCGGCGCCAACGGTTCGGGAGCTCGCGCCGGGATAGGCAGCCTGTGCACGGGCTCAGAGCCGGGTCGCTGGTCCGAATGCAGGTGGTCGACCAAGCGCTCGGCGCGAATGTCGGCATACCGATCATTGCCTTTTCGCAAGGCTTGGTCGCGATCGCCCGCGCGCGAGCGAAGGCGATCTACAGAGACGAGGCCGGACGTTGCGAGACCAGACTCGAACCATGGCATGAGTTCAGACTCGACCCGTTCGAGCGTCAAGAACGGCACGAGTTCCGCTGCCACCACTGCGAGGAGCACGTCCAGGCGACGTCCCGCAAGCCGCAGGGAATCGGCACGAGCCTCAGCGAACTCGACCAGACTCGCCGTCACAGCCTCGACGTCACAACGTCCCTCGCAAGCCAACCGGCCCAGCGCGTGGATCGCAGCAACGCGGCCCCACTCACCAGCCGCCTCGTCGGTCACGACCTGCAACAAGGGCTCGGGGTCGCCGTCGAAAGTGGCAACCAGGCATTCTGGCAGGCCCTCGGTAGTGAAGTCGCACCAGGCCGCCTCCGACGCTTCCTCGTCCAACCGGCACGTCTGCGCCAACAGCTCATGCGCCTGGGCATCGCGCCATTCGGCCAGCAGGGCTGCGGCATGGAACTGGACGATGCGTTCGTGGTAGGCCAAAGGCTCGGCCACGACGTCCCGGAGCATCTGGCGAAGGACCGGCGCTGCTTCGCCCTGGCGATCGCGCAAGACTTGGATGGCCGCGGCCGGGTATGGCGCGTCCATGTCATCGAGTTGGCACAGGATGTCGTCGAACATGGGCATCACACTACTCCGACGGTGCCGCCACCTTCAAGATCCCCGCCATCGACGCGTCACCCGACTGCCTTGCGCCACAAGTTGCCACCGCCGCGCCCCACCGAATCGCCGCTACTGGCAGCCCAGCAACGCCACGTGAACACAAGTCTTGTTGAACGTATTGCACGCATCCACGGTGCACTTGTTCTTGTCGTCGCAGTCCGCGTCGCTGCTGCACAACTGGTTCGGGTTGCAGCCCGGTATCGGCGCGAACACGCACGAAAGGTTCGATGGATTGCACACATCGGTCGTGCACGGGTTGCTGTCGTTGCAGTCTGCGTTGGCCTTGCACTGCGGGGCGACGCTGCAATTCGGCAGGTTCTGATAAACGCAGGTCTGGTTGAAGGTATTGCACACGTCGATCGTGCAGCTGTTGCCATCGTTGCAGTCGCCCCCGCCCTGGCAGCCCGGCCCGCAGCCGGCGATCTTGGCGAAGGTGCAAGCGCCGGTTTGCGCCTGGCACACGTCGGTCGTGCAAGCATTGCTATCCGAGCACACTTTTTGCGCACCGATGCACTTGCCCGCACTGCACTTGTCCCCGGTCGTACAGTTCTGCCCATCGGTGCAAGCGCTGCCTTCCGCCGAAGCGTAGACGCACTTACCGCTGACACAACTATCGTTCGTGCAAGGGTTGTTGTCGTTGCAAGGGCCACCGGTCAGGCAGTTCAGTTGGCAACCCTGCACCGGCTGGAATTGGCACGTGCCCGGTCCGCCGCCGCCCGGTCCGCCGCCGCCACCGCCGTTGTTGCACGCGTCGGTCGTGCACGGGTTGTTGTCATTGCACACCACCGCTGCGCCCGCGCACTTGCCGCCCGCGCACTTGTCCCCGGTCGTGCACGCCACGCCATCCGTGCAAGCCTGGCCCTCGTTGGCCGCCTTCATCGCGCACTGGCCGGTCTTCGGATCGCAAGCGCCGTCGGTGCACGTGTTGTTGTCGTTGCATTGCACAGCCTTGCCCGTCACGCAGGCCCCGTTCGTGCAAATGTCCCCACTGCTGCAAGCGTCGCCGTCCGAGCAGACGCTCCCGTTCAAAGGCAGCACCACGCAGGCGCCCAACACGCAAGCTTGTGTCGTGCAAGCGTTCTGGTCCTCGCACTGGGCGTCATTCGAGCACTTGGCGCCGCAACCCACGATGGTGGTCGCCCCGCACTTGCCCGTCGCCTTGTCGCACAGGTCCGCGGTACAGGGGTTGCCGTCGTTGCACACCGCCGCCGCTCCCGCGCAACTGCCCGCCTTGCAAGCGTCATTGCCCGTACAAGCGTTGCCGTCGTTGCACGCGGTGCCGTCGATCCCCGAGACATGCACGCACAGGCCGTTTTGTCCCTGCGGTGAGCAAGCGTCCACCGTACAAGGGTTGGCGTCGTCGCAGTCCTTGGGTGCCCCCACGCAAACGCCGGCTTTGCACGCGTCGTTGGCGGTGCACGGGTTGCCGGTCGCGCAATTGCCGTTGTTCACGGGATTGTGAACACACTTGCCCTGCTGGCATTGGTCTTGCGTGCAAGGGTTGCCGTCGTTGCACTGCTGGCCGCCGCCGCCACCGCCGCCGCCCTGGCAATTGTTGCCGCAATTGGCGATGGGGGTGAACTTGCAGGTGCCGCTCGCCGCCTGGCAAACGTCCGTCGTGCAAGCGTTGTTGTCATTGCACGCGACCGGACTGCCCAGGCACTTGGTGCCGGCGCACGCGTCGCCCGTCGTGCAGGTGTTGCCATCGTTGCATGGCGAGAACACGGGCAGTTGCGTGAACACGCAGTTACCGCTCAGCTTGTCGCATGCATCGGTCGTGCAGGAGGTGCCGTCGTCGCAGGTCACGGCCTTGCCCGGCGCGCACGCTGCCGCCTTGCACGTGTCGCCAGCAGTACAGGAGTTGCCGTCACTGCAAATGGTGCCGTCGAGCAATTGGCTCTGGCACTTGCCCGCCACGCAAGCCTCTGCCGTGCAACCGTTCTTGTCGTCGCAGTCGCCACCGCTCGCGCAGCCGCCACCGCAGCCGATGATGAACTTGGTGCCGCACTTGCCGCTGCCCGGGTCGCAACTATCCGCCGTGCAAGGGTTGCCATCGTCGCACGCGATGGCCTTGGCGCCGACGCACGCTCCACCCAAGCAGGCGTCCGTGATCGTGCAGGCGTTGCCGTCCGAGCACGGCACGCCCACGCCGCCAGGAATGGCCAAGCACTTGCCGTCCGCGGGGTTGCAGACGTCGTTGGTGCACGGGTTCTTGTCATCGCACACCACGGGGGTCGGCAGGCAGACGCCGCTCGTGCATTTCTCGTTGATCGTGCAAGGGTTGGCATCGGTGCAACTGGCCGTCAGGTTGGCGTGGCTGCACTTGCCCTGGGTGCAGGCGTCCTGGGTACACGGGTTGTTGTCGTTGCATTGCTGAGGGTTGTTGCCGTTGCAATTGCTGTTGCAGTTCTGGATCGGCACGAACACGCAGGTGCCGTTGTTGGGATTGCACACGTCGTTCGAACAAGTGTTGTTGTCGTTGCACACCAATGGGTTGCCCGCGCACTTGCCAGCCTTGCAGGCGTCCGCGACCGTGCACACGTTGCCGTCCGAACACGCGCCGCCGTCCGCACCCGCCGTGCCCACGCAGGCGCCGGTCTTGGGGTCGCAAGCATCGGCGGTGCAAGGGTTGCCGTCGTCGCAGGGCACGGGCGAGCCGGCCACGCACGCGCCGCCCGAGCACGCGTCCTTGCCCGTGCAGGGGTTGCCATCCGAGCACGCCACGCTATCGGCGGGCTTGGCAACGCACTTGCCGCTGATGCACAAGTCGTTGGTGCAGCCGTTCTTGTCGTCGCAGTCAGCGTCGATCTTGCACCCGCCGCCGCAGCCCGCGATAGGACTCGAGCCGCACTTGCCGGTCTTGGGGTCGCAAGCGTCTGCGGTACAGGCGTTCTTGTCGTCGCACGGCAAGGGACTGCCGCCGGTGCAGGCGCCGCTCTTGCAGCCGTCGACCAGCGTGCACGGACTGCCGTCGTCGCAAGGGACGTTGTCGGCGCCGGGCGCGAACACGCAAGTGCCTTTCTGCGGGTCACAACCATTGGCCGTGCAAGGGTTGTTGTCATCGCAGACGATGGCCTTGCCGACGCACTTGCCGCCGACACAGACGTCCTGGGTGCAGGCGTTGCCGTCGGTGCAAGCCGCTCCGTCGACAGGGGAATGCGAGCACGCGCCGGCCGAGCACTTGTCCTGCGTGCACGGGTTGGCGTCGTTGCACCCGCCGTCCTGCTGGCAGGCGGCGGCGCACCCGGCCACAGTCTGGTGCGAGCACAGCCCGCTGGCCGGATCGCAGGCGTCGGCCGTGCACGCGTCGGCGTCGTCACAAGAGACCGCCGCGCCAGTGCAAACGCCTCCTTGGCAAGCGTCCCCGGCGGTGCATGCCTTGCCGTCCTCGCACGGGCCGCCGTTGACCACGGGCGCCGACTTGCACTTGCCGGTCGTCGGGTCGCAACTGTCTACCGTGCAAGGGTTGCCATCTTCGCAGACTGCCGCGGCGCCGCTCGTGCACAATCCGTTCGCGCAGGCGTCGCCTATCGTGCACGAGTTGCCGTCGTCGCAGGCGTGGGGCGCCGGCTTGGCCACACAGCCACCGGTCACCGGATCGCAACTGTCGTCAGTGCAAGCGGAACCGTCGTCGCATACCTTCTGGCTCGCACCGCTGCACGCGCCGTTGGCCCCGCATTGGTCGCCGACTGTGCACACGCTGCCGTCGTCGCACGCCGCGCCGGCCTGGATCGCGTGCGCGCATAAGCCGGTCGCTGCGTCGCAAGAGTCCATGGTGCAAGGGTTGTCGTCGCTGCACGACGCGTCATTGCTGCAGGTCGGCACGGGCACGTCGATGGGCGGTTGGTCCGCGTCGCCGGTCTCGGCTGCCTGCACGTCGGGCGAATCGGTGCCGTCCGGGCTCCCCGGCACGTCCGGGAAGAAGTTGTCGTCGGAAATCGCGGTACTGTCGGGCTTGGCCGCGCTGTCAGAATCCGTACCGGCGACCGTGCCGTCCGCGACCTGGCTGTCGGTGCCGACGTCGGCCGTGCCTTTCACGCCCGAAGCGGGGCCGGCGACCTGCGTGTCCGAGCCGCAGCCCGCCAACACCGATACCGCGGCCAACCACGCACAGGCACTCCTGTTCACCGACCATGGACCTTGCATCGCACCCTCGTCAGGCGGGCGGCAAGCGCCCGGTCGGCGAAACTTACACGCTGCTCGCCGCCAAGGCATGAAGAACTGAGTAGGCCACGGCGGCGCAACGGCAATTTCTCGACTTCGCCTGGCTTCGACCGCGACTTCGGACGCAGTGGAACGCCCGGATATGTGTGTGAAAGCACAGGCGCTGCGAGCCGGTCCCGACCAAGCTGGCCTGCCGTCGTTCGCTCGGCCCGGTCGTGATCGCGCCCGGTAGCTACGCTGATGCGCAACAGCCTGTCGCGGCTTCAGGATCCGCGCCGCGCTGGCTACGCTGACAGGTGACCCGGCAGACTGTGCCCATTCGGAGATAGCGCGACAGTCTGGCTGCCATCGTGGGTGTGCGGGGTGTCGCTGCGTCCTTTTTTGCACCGGTTCGGAGGGTGGCATGGTTGGAGTACGGGTGGCGACATGGGCAACGGCATGGTTGGGGTTGGTGGTTTGCGCAGGCTCGGCTTTGGCAGCGCCCACCACGGTCACAGTCCCAGTAGCAGCTGATGCGCGCGTGGAGGAGCAGAAACCTTCCAGCAACATGGGTAAAAGCTACCTCGCGACGCGCGGCGGCTCAGATGGTACGGCCAAGGGCAAGGGCAAGGCGATCGAGAGCCTGCTGCGCTTCGACGTCCAAGGCGTGAACGCGACAGTCACCAAGGCCAGCTTGAGGCTTTGGGCCAGCACCGGCACTTTGAATGGTCCGGCGGTCTACTCGACCACCGCGGGATGGTCCGAAACCGCCGTGACCTGGAAGAACCGCCCCGCCACTTCGGGTGCGGCGGTGGCCGACCTCGGCTGGTTCTTCGGCGGCCAGTGGATCGAGTGGGATGTCACGCCCCTCGTCAAGACCAACGGCATCATTGCCTTCAAGTTGGCACAGCCCGACAGCACCGACACCGCGACGTTTGACTCGCGCGAACAGGTGCACGCGCCGGAGTTGGTCGTGACCTTGCTGGACCCCGTCGTGGCCGATCCCTGCACCGGCCAAGCCGACGGCGTCGCTTGCACCGACGCCAGCGCTTGCACCCTGGGCGACACCTGCAAGGCAGGGGCGTGCATGCCAGGCCCGGCGCTCGGTTGCGACGACGCCAACCCGTGCACCAGCGACGCCTGCGACGCCACCACCGGCTGCAGCCATGCCGCCGCCAGCGGGAGTTGCGAGGCGGACAACGACGCTTGCACCGTCGAGATCTGCGTGCTCGGCCAGTGCGCGGCCGGTGCCGCCAAGAACTGCGACGACGGCAACGGCTGCACGTTGGACGCCTGTTCGGCCGGCGCGTGCAGCCACGAACCGGGCGGCGGCACTTGCGACGCGGACGGTAACGCTTGCACCATCGACACTTGCCAAGCGGGTTCGTGTGCGTTCATGCCGGCCAAGAGCTGCGACGACGGCGATACCTGCACCACCGACTCCTGCGATCCCCAAACCGGCGACTGCGTGGCCACCGCGACCGGAGCGCCGGAGTGCCTGCCGCCGACCTACTACGTCAGCAAGGGTGCGACCTGGCGCTACCGGGACAGCGGCATCGACCCCGGCGCCACGTGGATCCAGCCCACCTACGTCGACACCAGTTGGAAGCAGGGCAAGGCGGTGCTCGGCTACGGCGTGGCGGGCTTGGCGACCACGGTCGGATTTGGCGCCGACGCGGCCAACAAGTACCCGACGACCTGGTTGCGCACCACTTTCGCGCTGGACGGGGTGCCGATGCAGCCCTTGGCACTCTCGGTCCGGCGCAACGACGGTGCGGTGGTGTACATCAATGGCTACGAAGTGTTCCGCAGCAACATGCCGAGCGGAGCGATCACGGCGACCACGTGGGCCAGCGCGGTGAGCACCGATAGCAGCTACCTGGCCAGCGACGTGCCGCCGTCGGTGCTCCACGTCGGCACCAATGTCATCACCGTCGAGGTGCACCAGGCCACGGCTGCGAGCACCGATCTGGCGTTCGATCTGCAATTGCTCAGCGGCCCGACCTGCGTGCCGAACCAGGCGGTCGAGACGGCCTGCGACAGCGTCGACAACGATTGCGACGGCTTGACCGACTGGCTGTTGCCGACCGCGGAAAACGCCTGCACGACCGGCAAGGCAGGCAATTGCGCCAAAGGTTTCAAGGCTTGCGTACAGGGCAGCGGCACTTGCATCGCCCCGCCACCGGTGGCCGAAGCGCGCAATGGCCAGGACGACGACTGCAACGGCTTGATCGACGACGCGGCCGACGGGGTCTCGTCGCAGCAAGGCGTGCGCGTGGCGGTGCCGACCTACATGTGGACCGACACGCCGGGCCTGGTCGACGCCGTGCTCGAGTTGTGTGCGCACGTGGGCTTGCCGGCGACCGGTCCCGCGGGCCCCGCGCAGTCCAGCGACTGGTACGAAATGTTCACCCAGTTGGACCAGCACGCCGTCCTGTTCGTCCCGGGCTACTTGCTCGACGAGGTGATGTCGCCTTGGATGTTCATCTACTTGCAGGCCTACGCCGAGTCGGGCGGCATCATCGTGCTAGGCAAGCCGGTCGGTGCGAACATCCAGGCGTTTGCCGGCATCAGCACGGTCGCGCCACACAGTGACGTCCAGCGCATCGCGGTGGATGCCACGGTGCCCGCGACCTTGTGGTTGGACAGCGCCGAGGAGCGCGACCTGCTGGTGGCCGTCGATCCGACCAAGAACCCCATCAGCGTACACACTTACACCTTGGATCCGAGCAGTGGCGCGCAATCCTTCGGCACGGCGATGATCGGCAAGCAAGCGGTGGGCGCGGTGTTCGTGCGCAGGCAAGTCGGCAAGGGCGCGATCTATTCGCTGGGCTTCGATCCGCTGATGTTCACAGATCCGCACTGTTACGTGAACTGCTTCGAGCCGGGCAAGGACGTGCTGGCCATGCTGCTCAAGGGTATCGTGCGCGAGGCGACCCACGGCCACTACGTGCTCAAGCACACGACGCCCGGTCCGCAATCCGGCGTGGTGGCGATTACCCACGACATCGACGCGCCCGACGCCTACACCACGGGGACTTGGGGCAAGCCGGGCGCGCCACGGATGGCCTTGATGGAGCAGGCCCAGGGCGTCGTGGCGAGCTACATGATTACCAGCGATTACCATGAGGGCTACTGGGTCCCGGGCATCATCGGCCAGTTGCTGACCGCGGGGGCGGACGTCGCCGGTGGGCACTCGATCCTGCACCTGGACATGCGCCTGCTGCCGTTGGGCGACAGTACCGTGACCAAAGCGACTTATGACCCGACGGCGCCGACTTTGTACGGCGAGATCCTGGTGAACCAGCAGATCGTCGACGCCTTGCTGCCGGCCGCCAAGCCCCTGCGCGCGTTCCGGGCGCCCTACCTGGCGGTGCACGACAAGCAGTTCGACGTCCTGGCCGGCGCGGGCATGCTGTTCGACGCGAGCTTTGCCGTGGGTGACACGCGCACCAACTTCCCGGTCTCGACCGTGCGCGAGCCGTCCCTGCAGTTCAAGTTCAACCACAAGCCGCTGTATACCTTCCCGATGACGCAAGAGGACGGTCTGGGTGCCGTGGTCGACAGCCAGTCCACGCGCGCTGAACTGCAGGTCACCAACCAGGCGGAATTCCTGAGTCGCTGGAAGTACGCGCTCCTGCACAACAGCGCCAACAACGCCTGGAACGTGTTGTTGGTCCATCCGAGCTACGGTGTCGGCGTCAACACCGACAACTTGCAGGTCAAGATTGACAGCGTGAGCAAATACATCGACTTCGCCAAGACCCGCGACGTGTTCGTGGGCGGGCTGAACGCGCTGGGCGACTTCTGGCGCGGCCGCGACGCGGTGACGGTGCAGGCGAGCTACGTGCCGACGACGGGCTACACGGGCACGCTGGTGACCGGAACCGTGGCGGCGCCCGGCTTTACCCTGGAGTTCGGCGACACGGTCAAGACGTTCAGTTGCCCAGGTGGTGGGACGTTCACCATGAAGGACAACCGCGTGACGTTTGCCGAACTGCCTGCAGGTACGACGCTTTCGTTCCAGGCTGGGGTGCTCTAGGCGGCGACCTAGAGCGACGCGAGGAATGCCATCAATTGCATGCGCTTTTCCGGCGTCACCGCGGCCACGGCCTGCCGGGATTTCTCGCTCTCGCCGCGGTGATGGTCGATGGCTTCGAGCAGGTTGCGCGCGCGGTTGTCGTGGAAGAACGCCTTGCGCAGCCGCAGACCCCACAGCGGCGCGGTGCGCCAGTCGCGCGGGGTCGCCAGGGCATCGCTCAATCCGTCGGCGTTTTCGGCTCCCATGTCGTGCAACAGGAGGTCGCTGTAGATGCCGACCGCCGGGCCCATGTCGACGACGTGGCACTTGGCGCAGCCGGCGCTCTCGAACACCGCGGCGCCCGCGATGGATTCAGCCGTCTTGGGCGCGGGCGGCGGCGACGCCAGGTTGCCGATGAAGGCCTCGTAAAGCTTGATCAGTTCCAGGCTGGCTTCCGGGTCGGCCACGCCATCGCTATCGCTGCTCATGCCCTCGACCTCGGCGACCGTCAGCCCCAGATCCTCGGCCAGCGAGCCGACGATCGCGCGGTGCAAGGTCAGGTCGTGGGCCTTGAGGCCCCAACGCGCCAGGGTGGCCTTGCGCACGTTGTGGCGGCCGGCAATGCCATCGTGATCGCGGTCCTCCGGATCGGCGTGGCTGGCGATCAGTTCGGCGGGCACCTGGTCGATGAGTCCCACCCCGGCCAACATCGGCGCCCGGCGTTTGCCGGTGACGGTGCCCGGCGGGATCGCCTGCACGGCCACGCCGTCTATGGCCTTGGGCTTGAAGATGAGCACTTCGTTCTCGCCCGGTTTGGCCAACAGCACCAACGGCGGGTCCATGGTCCCCTCGCCGCCCAGCACCGGATGGGCGTGGCATTCTCCGCAAGCCTTCTGAACGAAGTGCGGACCCAGGCCGCCAGCCACGCCCGGTCCATCGCGAAAGGCCGCGCGGCCACGCACGAACAGGACAAGTTCGGCGTCGCTCAACCCGGCGCGCGGTCCGCCCAATTGGCCCACGCCGGGCGTCTTGGCGAACTCGGCCGCCCACTGCTCCGCCCCCGCCGGCGCCTGCAAGTGGGCGCTGGGCAAGGGGGCGGCCAGGGCCGGCGGATTGCGCTGGCAGGCGGCGGCAACGACCAGGGTGAACACGGCGCTGAGAAGGAATGCGGCTCGGGTGCAAGGCATGGCGGCTCCTGGTGGCCCGACCACGCTCACAACGCGGCAAGACCGGCTAGGCGCCAGCGGCGGGACCGTCCCCGCGCGTTGGTGCTTGCCCGCCCCCCAGCGAGTCCTGGCAGAGTGCTCCCGGAGCCACGGCGAAGTCAACGCTGTCCCGTGGTCGAGCACGAACATCCGCGAACGTCCGCACTTGACCTTCCCCGACGTCCGGCGCAGCGTGCTGGGGTCGCGCAAGCCAGGGCGCGAGGACATCTGAGGAAGCCATGCTGCCCGTGCGCACCAACCGACTGCTGGCCTTCGCGCGCGAATTGCAGCGCGCAGCCAACTTCGGTGAATTGCTCGACATCGCCCGCGTGGAAGCCCGCGACGTGCTGGGCTACGAGCACGCCTGGCTGGCCATCGCCGACCGCGAGGGCGCCACCGAGGTCAAGCTGCTCAGCGTCAGCAGCGAGCACCGCGACGTGCTGTGGGAACACGCCGCGACCATCCCGGTGACCGGCGACGCGATGATGGAAGAGATCATGCGCGCGGACGCCCCGGTGGTCGTCGAGGACGCGCTGACCGATCCACGCACCAACAAGGCCATGGTCTCGCAACTGCGCAACCGCACGATCGTCAACGTGCCGCTGCGCCTGCTGGACAAGCCGTTCGGCGCGTTCGGCACCGGAACTTTCGGCGACGAGGGCGTGCGCCTGCCCACCCCGGATCAACTCGATTACCTGGTGGGCATGGCCGGGCAGTTGGCGGTGGCGGCCGGGCGCCTGCGCTTCCTGGAGGAGCAGCGCCAGGCCGCGCAGGACAAGCAGGATCTGCAACGGCGGCTGGCGCAGGCGCAGCGGCTGGAGAGCCTCGGCTTGCTGGCGGGCGGTGTCGCGCATGATTTCAACAACCTGCTCACTGTGATCCTCGCTTGTGCGTCGCTGGCCCGCCGCGACGGCCTGGATCCCGCGGTGACGATGGAGCTGGACAACATCCAGGAAGCGGCGAACCGCGGGGCCCAGCTGACTCGCCAACTGCTCGCGGTCAGCCGGACGCAACCTCTCGAATTGCGGACCGTCGAATTGAACGCGCGCATCCGCGAGCTGACGGCGATGCTGCGGCGGCTGCTGCCCGCGACCATCACCATCGAGCACCTGCCACACGTCGACACGGCGCTGGTTCTGGGCGACCCGACGCAAATCGACCAGGTGCTGATGAACCTGTGCATCAACGCCCGCGATGCGATCTTGGAACGCGGCCAGGGCGGTCGGGTGACGCTGGAAACCGAAATCGCGGTCGTCAACGGCACACTCGTGGCCAAGTATCCGCACGCGAAACCAGGCCGTTACGTGCTGGTGACGGTGACGGATACGGGCGTGGGCATGGCGCCCGACGGCGGTCGAGCGCGTGCTGCTCGGTGCGGGCTATGCGACAACGGTCGTGGCCAACGGCGAGGAAGCGTGCCTGGCGGCGGACGGCCAGCCGTTCGATCTGGTCATCCTCGATGTGGTAATGCCGGGCCGCTCGTGTCCGGACACGATGGCGCACATCCGCGAGCGCCGACCCGAGGCGAAGGTGCTGCTGTCGAGCGGCTACACGGCGGACACCAACGTCGCGGAACTGCTTCGGGATCCGCGGCTGAAGTTCCTGCGCAAGCCGTACGACCCGCAAGAACTGCTTCTGGCAGTGCGGCGGTCGCTGGACGGCTCCGTATGACCGAGGTGGGGAAAGCTGCGCGCCGTCGGCAGATTTCTCTACAGCCAGATGTTGCTCAGGAGGTTCGACCGTGCGCCCAGGACTCGCCACCGTCATCAGCGCCTGCCTCGTGTGCGCCTGCCAGGCCGCGCCGGCCGACTCTGGCGACGCCGAGACGGACGCGGGCGTCAACGCCAAAGGCCTGCAATTCGACGCGTCCTTCTTGGATCCCGACTCGGACGACCCAGGCCCCGATGGCAGCAAGAGCCAGGCGCGCCGCTATCTGCTCACCGGCGTGATCGTGGCGCCCGAGACTACTTTCGCGGGCCAGATCCTCGTCGAAGGCACGACCATCACCTGCGTGGAACCCGGCAGCGTGTGCGCGACCAAACCCGGGGCAGTCGGCGCCACCGTGCTGGACACAGGCGGCGGCGTCATCGCGCCGGGACTCATCGACACGCACAACCACATCTTGTTCGACATCTTCGACGACTCGGACTGGTTGCCCGCCAAGAAGTACGAGAACCACGGTCAGTGGCCCAAGGAACTGCGCTACCAGGCGATGTTGGACGTCAAGCAGTGCCTGGAGGACGCCTCGCAGGGCAAGCCCGACTGGTGTCCGACCGCCTACAACGGCGCCGGCAGCCTGAAGTGCGAGATGGACAAGTGGGGAGAACTCAAGGGCCTCATCGCCGGCACCACCTCGATCGTCGGGCTGGCGGGCACCACGGGCGCTTGTTTCGCTTCGGTCGCGCGTACCATTGACGCGACACAGAACGACTTGGATGCGGACACGATCCAGACGAGCGCGCTGTTCCCCCCCTCGAAGTCGGCGGGCGATGGCGTGTGCAGCAACTTCACCAGCGCCAAGACCACCGCCTACCTCGTGCATTGTGGCGAAGGCGTGGACGCCGCGGCGCTGGGGGAATTCAGCAAACTCGAGACCTTGACCACCACCACCGGCTGCCTGCTGGCCCCGCAGACCGTGATCACCCACGGCACCGCATTCACCGCCAACGAATTCGCGCAGATGGCCAAGCACGGCATGAAGCTGACCTGGTCGCCGGCCTCCAACGTCGCACTGTACGGGGCCACGACCGACATCCCGGCCGCGCTGGACGCCAAGGTCCTGATCACGCTGGCGCCGGACTGGTCGATGGGCGGCAGTCAGAACTTGCTGGATGAACTGCGCTTTGCTGATACCTGGGACGACGAGCACTTCGGCAACCGCCTGGCCGCCAAGGACCTCGTGCAGATGACTACGCGCAACCCGGCAATCGCAATGGGCCTGGGCGAGAAGATCGGCGCGCTGAAGGTGGGCCACTTCGCCGACTTGATGGTGGTCGTGCGCACGACGGTGGATCCGTACGAGTCGATCGTGGAGGCGCGCCCCAAGGACGTGCGGCTGACGATGATCGGCGGGGCAATCCTGTACGGCGACGCGGAGTTCAAGGACGCTGCCGCCAGCGGGCCCGGCTGCGAGGCGGTCGAGATCTGCGGCGTGCCGAAGTTCCTGTGCGTGGCCGAGCCGAACAGTGCCGACAAACTGGGCCAGACCTACGCGCAAATCAAGACCGCCCTCGAAGCCGCGCTGGTCGACGTCGACGCGGTCACGAAAGCCGACGGTTTCGACTTCGCGCCTCTCGCGCCTTTGGTGAAATGCGAATGAACGAGAATACTTCCGAAGCCACTTCTGCCGAATCGGCGTCTCCTGGGGCTGGCGTCCTCGATCCGGTTTGCGGCATGACCGTAGACACCGCGAATCCGCCGGCCACGCGCACCATCGACGGCAAGACCTGGTACTTCTGCGACCCGTGGTGCGCCGACACGTTCGCCAGCGATCCCGGGCGCTTCACGGCGGCAGGTGCTGAACCCGCGGCCCAGCCGGCCGGTTCGCTGGATCCGGTTTGTGGCATGACCGTCGATCCAGCGCACGCCGCTGCCCTGCGCGAAGTCGAGGGTCGCACCATCGCGTTTTGCAGCCAGCACTGCGCGCACAAGTTCGATGCCGATCCACAGCGTTACCTGCACCCCGAACTCGCGACCCCGCAGCCGCAGGTGACCGCCGCGGTGTGGACCTGCCCGATGCACCCCGAGGTGGTGCGCGACGAGCCCGGGCCGTGTCCGATCTGCGGCATGGCCCTGGAACCACAGCAGGTTTCCGCCACCGAGGGGCCGAATCCGGAACTGGAGGACATGGGCCGGCGCCTCAAGTTCAGCGCGGCCTTGGCGATCCCGCTGTTCCTGCTGGCGATGTCGGACCTGCTGCCTGGCAATCCGGTCCTGCACGGCTTGGGTCCCAGGCTGCTGGCGTGGCTCGAACTGGCGCTGGCGACGCCGGTCGTGCTGTGGGGCGGCTGGCCGTTCATGCAGCGCGGTTGGGCCTCGCTCGTGCAGAAGCACCTGAACATGTTCACGCTCATCGCACTGGGTACCGGCGCGGCGTGGCTGTCGAGCGTGGTGGCGACGGTCGCGCCCGGGCTGCTGCCAGCGGCATTCCTGACCCATGGCATGCCGCCCATCTACTTCGAGGCGGCGGCGGTCATCACCACCCTGGTGCTGGTCGGCCAGGTGCTGGAGTTGCGGGCGCGCAGCCAGACCTCGAGCGCGCTGCGCAGCCTGCTGAACCTCGCGCCCAAGACCGCCCGGCGCCTGGAGAACGGCCAGGAGCTCGACGTGCCGCTCGAGCACGTGCAGCGTGGCGATCGGTTGCGGGTGCGGCCCGGCGAGAAGGTGCCGGTCGACGGTGTGGTGCTGGAAGGCCATGGCGCGGTGGACGAATCGATGGTCACCGGCGAGCCGATGCCGATCGGCAAGCAGCCCGGCGACAAGGTGACCGGCGGCACCATCAACCAGACGGGATCGCTGGTGATGCAGGCGGAAAAGGTCGGCGCCGAGACGCTGATTGCCCGCATCGTCCAAAGCGTGGCCGAGGCGCAACGGTCGCGCGCGCCGATCCAGCAGTTGGCCGACAAGGTCGCGGGTTGGTTCGTGCCGGCGGTGGTGCTGGTCGCGGTGCTGACGTTCGCGGCATGGGCGCTGCTCGGACCGGAGCCCAAGCTGGCGCATGCGTTGGTGAATGCCGTCGCGGTGCTGATCATCGCCTGTCCGTGCGCGCTGGGTCTGGCCACGCCGATGGCCATCATGGTCGGCATGGGCCGTGGCGCGCGCGAGGGCGTGCTCCTGCGCAACGCCGAGGCGCTGGAAGTCCTGGAAAAGGTGGATACCCTGGTCGTGGACAAGACCGGCACCTTGACCGAGGGCAAGCCGCGGCTGACCACGCTGGAAGCCGTGCAAGGCATGACCGAGACGGAGCTTTTGCGCCTGGCGGCCAGTCTGGAGCAAGGCAGCGAGCATCCCCTGGCGGCGGCGATCCTGCGGGCGGCGGCGGATCGCGACATCCAAGCGGCCAAGGTGGAAGACTTCCAGGCGGTTGCCGGCCAAGGCGTGACGGCGCGGATCGACGGGCAGCCGGCGGCGCTGGGCAATCTCGCGCTGTTGCAGGCGTTGGGGCTGGACGGGGGTGAATGGGCGGCGCGGGCCGAAGTCTTGCGTCAGGACGGCGTGACGGTGGTGTTCCTGGCGGCGGCGGGGCGCGTGGTCGGCTTGCTCGGCGTGGCGGATCCGGTCAAGGCCTCGACTCCAGAAGCGATTGCACTGCTGCATGCCGACGGCGTGCGCCTGGTGATGCTGACCGGCGACCACCAGACCAGCGCCGACGCCATCGCGCGCAAGTTGGGCATCCGCGAGGTGATCGCGGGCGTGCTGCCCGACCAGAAAGCCGAGGTGGTGCGCCGGCTTCAGGCCGAGGGTCGCGTGGTGGCGATGGCGGGCGATGGCGTCAACGATGCCCCGGCGCTGGCCCAGGCGCAGGTCGGCATCGCGATGGGCACGGGCACCGACGTTGCCATGGAGAGTGCGGGCGTGACGCTGGTCCAAGGCGATCTGCGCGGCATCGCCAAGGCCCGCCGGCTGTCGCGGCAAACGATGCGCAACATCCGCCAGAACCTGTTCTTTGCCTTTGCCTACAACCTGCTGGGCGTGCCGATCGCGGCCGGTGTGCTGTTCCCGGTGTTCGGCATGCTGCTGAGCCCGATGCTGGCGAGCGCGGCGATGAGCCTGAGTTCGGTATCGGTCATCGGCAATGCGTTGCGGCTGCGGCGGGCCAAGCTGTGAAGGCGCCAGGCCCGGCTGGGATCGCGGCAGGGGCCAACACCCTCGCGGTGTCGCCGGCTTGCAATGCCCAGGCTGCACCGGCACCATGCCCGGCGGTGTCCGCAGCCCGCCCTCGTGGCCGGGTGCGCCGACGTGCTGCCTTGCCTCACGGCGCGCCTGAACGCGCAGGCGAATCCCACCATGCTGTTGCCCCTGCGTGTCCCTGCCCTCCTGAGCGCGATCCTGGTGGCGGGCCTCGGTCTTTCCGCCTGTCGATCCGCGACATTGACTGCCAAGCCAGGGTCTGCGGACACGAACGGCGGCGACGCCACTGCCGCGGCCGACGCGCCCGGATCTGGCAGCGATAGCGGACCGGACGGCGACCCCGGGCCCGACACGGCGAGCACCGACGCGCTGGCAGACACGACCACACCCGATGGCGACGCGGCGGCTCCGGACACGGGCCCCGACGCACCTGGCCCCGACTCCGCGACCGACAGCACGAGCGCCGGCGAGTGCGATCCGCTGCCTTGCCCCGCCAGTTCCGTGGCTTGCATGATCAACACCTGCCAGGCGGACCATACCTGCAAGCCCGTCGCCGCCCAGCCAGGCAGCGCATGCGACGACGCCGACAAGTGCACGCTCAACGACAAGTGCGCCAGTGGCCAATGCAAGGGCGACGCCAACAGCGCCTGCGAATGCCAGACCAGCGCCGACTGCGCGAAGTTCGAGGACGGCAACGCCTGCAACGGCACGCAGTTCTGCGACAAGTCCGGCGAGGCCAACAAGTGCAAGGTCGATCCGAAGACCGTCGTCACCTGCCCCGACAGCGACCCGGGCGATTGCCTGACCTACCTGTGCGAGAAGGCGACCGGCGCGTGCAAGGAGGCGCCGGTCAAGGACTTCACCACGTGCGAGGGCGGCAACCTGTGCACCAAGGGCGCGACCTGCTCCAAGGGAGTGTGCAAGCCCGGCGCCAACCTATGCAAGTGCCAGGGCGACGAGGACTGCGCCAAGAAGGACGATGACGACTTGTGCAATGGTTCTGAATACTGCGACTTGTCCTCTGGCGATCCCGCGCTCATAGACTGCAAGGTCAACCCGGCCACGGTGGTGAAGTGCTCCGACGCCAAGGACACCGTGTGCTCCAAGAACACCTGCGCGCCGGCGACCGGCAAGTGTGCGCAAGTCCCGGTGTTCGGCGCGCTGGTCCTGTGCGACGACGGCAATGCATGCACCACCGGCGACGAGTGCAAGGTGGGCAAGTGCGTGGCGGGCACCAACACCTGTACCTGCAGCCAGAACAGCGACTGCTTGGCCAAGGAGGACAAGGACTTGTGCAATGGCACGCTGTTCTGCAACATCACGCTCAATCCACCGAAATGCGAGATCAATCCCGCCACGGTGGTCAGCTGCCCGAGCGGCACCGACACGCAGTGCATCCGCACGCTATGCAACCCTTTGGACGGCAAGTGCATGACCCTGCCGGCTGAACTGACCTTCAAGAAGTCCGGCGCCTGCAACCCGGCGACCCAGAAGTGCGACTACTTGCCCTTGAACGCGAACGAATCGCCGACGGTCAACACGTGCGACGATGGCAACGCCTGCACCACGGGCGAGATCTGCGCCAAGGGCAAGTGCCAGCCGAGTGCGTTCGAATGCAAGTGCCAAGCCGACAGCGACTGCAAGGACGATGGCGACGTCTGCAATGGTGTGCCATTTTGCGACAAGGCCGCGGGATCGTGCAAGATCAACCCGGCTACCGTCGTGACCTGCCCGAGCGCGGACGACACGGTGTGCGTGACCAACAAGTGCGATATCAAGACTGGGCAGTGCAAGATGACTCCGGTCTCGATCACCAGCCTATCCTGTGACGACGGCAACACCTGCACGACCGGCGACGTGTGCAGCACCAAGACCGGCTTGTGCGAATCCGGCACCAACATCTGTACTTGCAACAACAACGGCGACTGCGCGAGCCAACCCAGCAACCCATGCGACGGCGTGCTGTACTGCGACCTGACCGTCAGCCCCCACGCGTGCATCCCCAATCCCGCCACGGTGGTGAAGTGCTCGTCGGCGTTCGACACCGACTGTGAGACCAACACCTGCGACAAGACCACGGGCAAGTGCAAGATGAAGTTGCCATTGGGTTTCAAGCTTTGCGAGGACGGCAATCCGTGCACGATTGGCGACGTGTGCGCGAGCGGCGCATGCGGGTCGGGCACCAACACCTGCGTGTGCGAACAGGACGCGGACTGCGGCAAGAAGGAGGACGGCGACGTGTGCAACGGCACGCTGTTTTGCGACAAGACCAAGAACCCGTTCCAGTGCGCGGTCAATGCCAAGACGGTCGTGACCTGCCCTAGCGTCGCCGACACCGTGTGCAGCACCAACCGCTGCAACAAGCTGACCGGGGTGTGCGCGATGGTCGACGCCAGCCCGTTTTTCGAGTGCGACGACGACAATCCATGTACCAAGGGCGACCACTGCCAGGGCGGTTCGTGCGCGGCCGGCCAAAACTTGTGCCAATGTTCGTCAAACCAGCAATGCGATGCGATCGACGACACCAACCTGTGCAACGGCAAGCTTTACTGCGACAACAAGACTGGCCAGTGCGCGATCAACCCAGGCTCGGTCATCAAGTGCGAGGACACCAACCCGTGCACCGCGGACTTCTGTGACGCGGGTGGCAAGTGCGTGTTCGCGACCTTGAGTGACGGCACGGCATGCGCGAACGGCAAGATGTGTATGAGCGGCGTCTGCGCACCTTAGTCGCCAGGTGAACGGCTACAAAATGCTTTGATACCAAGTAGTCCAGCACTGTGGCGCTGGAGTTGGTGGGGCCAAAGGAGATGATGGTAGGAGGTCTGCGCATGAGGTGATGCCATGAAGCACTGCTGGTGGCTAGGCTTAGTGCTTGTCGTGATGACAGCTTGTTCCAGCAAGTCTGGGGAGGCGGCGGGCAAGGACGCCAGCGCGATGCCGGACGGCGCGGATTCGGCGACTCCCACTGATTCGCCGACACCCAGCGGCACCGGGAGCCCGGGCGTCCAAGCCACGGTTGTCATCAAGGAACCCACGGGGTTGGAGGCCTTCACCACGCTGGACTCGCACATCGTCGTGTCTGGCTTCACCTTCGGTCCGATCGACGCCGTCACCTGGGCCAACGATCGCGGCGGCAGCGGCCAGGCGACGGGCACCGCGACCTGGCAGGCCGACGTCCCGCTCGAGCCCGGCCGCAACGTCGTGACCGTCCACGCCACGGGCCCGGGGGCCGACGCCAGCGAGACCTTGATCGTGCAGCGCAACGGCAGCGTGCAATTCGCCGGACTGCTCGAACTGGATCCGCCGGGCGTCCTGGTCGGGACTTCGACTTCGGTGCGCGTCCACATCGCGCTGGCGCCCACGGCTGGGTTCAAGGCGGACAGCGTGCGGGTGGTGCGGGTGGCGGCCGATGGCACGCAAACCCCGGTGGCGCCTCTGTACGACGATGGCGACGTCAACCACGGCGACGAGGTGCAAGGCGATCACGTCTACGGCGGGCTGCTCGCCTTGTCGGAGCCGACGCCAGGCGTGGTGCGGCTGCGCGCGGTGGCGGACTCCACCGCAGGATCACCGGAAGTCTCTCCGGATGCGACGCTTTTTGCCGTGGCACCGCTGACTCTGGCGCAGATCGGCGCGATGCAGACACGCCACGGCGCGGCCAAGACCGCTTTTGAAACAGCGATGGCGGCCGGCCAGACCCGCGCTGAGGCGGTCGCGGCGGCAGAAACCGAACTGCAGCAGGATCCCGACGTTCTGGTGGTCGATCACGCGCCGGGCGGGACCGGTATCCTGGTGGTGTGGAAGCACGGCGTGCTCGGGACGCTGTCGTTTCCCGAACCGGGTACGCGCGCCGGTCCTGGCTCCGCATCGGCCGCGGTCGGAACGGTCCAGGACGAGGTCGGCAACCACGACGCCATCCTGGTCGCACCATTTGCTGATGAATTCAAGAGTTTGGATGATACGGTCGCAATCGCTCCACTGCTACAGACCGCGACGTGCCCGAAGTACACGGTCGCCCCGCCAGTGCACAACGGCGCGGTGACGTTCGAGCTCATGCGCACCATCGGCAAGTATGGCGTCGTCGCGTTTTCGTCCCACGGCGATTCGTTCGAGGAGAGCAAGCTGAAGAACCAGGCGATCGATCCCAACGATCCCGCGCTGCAAACCTTGGGCATGCTCGGTCTGGGCACCAACAAACCGAACACACGCGATGTCTTGTTCCTGCGCGGCGGCGCCGATCCGGGCACGCTCAGCAAACCCAACGTTCAACTGGCCTTGCGCATGGGCTCGCTGACGTTGGGGGTCGGCGATCTCGGCGTGACGGCCGGGTTCTTCCGCCGCTGGGTGGCGCCGATGCAGCACAACCTCGTGTACCTGGGCGCTTGCCGCAGTCTGCGCAACGGCGACCTGGGCAAGGCGATTCTCGGACGCGGCGCGGCGGCGGTGGTCGGCTACACGGACTACGTGCGCAACGACTGGGCGAGCGGCCAGGCCAAGCAGTTGTTCTCCTGCCTGTTGAAGGGCACAGGCCTGGAGCCCAACGTCAAGCCGACCACGCACACCTGCTATGTACCGGCGAGCGATCCGGTCAAGCACGGCGCGCTGCAACTCCTGCCAGCCGATAGTGATCTGTCTCTACACGGCGCGGAATTTCGCAACGGTGGTTTCGAGGAGGAACTGCTCGGCTGGACCGGCTCAGGCGACGCCCGCACCATCGTGACGTTCGGCGGCAACTCGCCCACTGAAGGCAAATCGATGGCGCTGGTCTCGACCGGCCTGGGTTTCACGACGACGAGCGGGGCCTTGACCCAGACGTTCTGCCTGCCCGACGACGTCAAGACCGTGGCGTTCGACTGGCAGTTCGTCTCCGCGGAGTTCAAGACCTACTGCAACTCGACGTTCCAGGACACGCTGCTGGTCAAGTTCGGCAAGGTGGGCGCGCCAGCCACGCTGTTGACCAGGACGGTGGACAACTTGTGCGCCAGCGTGACCGAGGCGGCGGTGCTCATCCCCCAGTCAGGCGATCCGGACGGCGCGTGGACGTCGGGCTGGCAGCACGCCACCGGGCTGGACGTCTCGGAATTCGCCGGGCAAAGCGACGTGGAGTTGGTTCTGTCGGTCACGGACGTAGGCGACAGTGCGTATGACACCGTGATCCTGATCGACAACGTCGTGTTTTCGAAGTGATGCCGGGCGTCGATGCACACGTGCCCGGAGCCGTGGCCGGAGCCGGAGCCGGAGCCGTGGCCGCAGCCGGAATCGCTAGCAGGTGCGGCAACCTACGCCCGAACCCGAACCCGCACCCGACCCCGAGATACCCGATGGCAGCCTGACCGGGGCGGCGCGACCACGACGCCGAGCACTGGCGCTCCTGAAGTACCGACGCCGGGCAATTGCCTCCCAACTCCTTGACGTAACTTTGGATCGCATCCCGCGCGCCCTTGCGGATCGAGTGGCCGGGCAAGTCGACGCCGCTCACGGAGGGAGGCCATGCGTGGGGGGGGGGCGGCTCGGGTTCGGTCGCGGCTACGGGGCCGGCGGCCACGGAACTGCCGTCTCGCTCTGGACGCAGTACCCGGCAGCCACGCATTCGAACGATGTCAGGCACACCTCCCCGTATAATGAGTTGACGGTGCTGCCCAAGCTATCGGCCGGGCACTGGCAACTCGCGCACACGCCCGCATCGCAGCGCGGGCAGGTCGAGACGCTCGCGGCGGCATGATGGCATCGGCCCGCCACGCAGGTGTCGTCCGTGCAGGCGTTGCCGTCGTCGCAGCTGGGGCACGCCTGCGTGGTCGCGTGGCAGTTCCATGCCGAGGTGGCGTCCAGCGTCGCGAACCGCCACGTTTTGCCCACCTGCACCGCGATCGCCACGGTGCCTTCCTCGCGGACACTGGTCAGCACCTTGCCGATCGCGCCATCCGTGACCGCGACGATCCGCTCGTGCACGAGCGCCCCTTTCGCATCGAGCCACAGCAGCGCCACCGCCGCCGAAGTCCCCGCGGTGCGCGACGTCACCACCAGCACGCCACCTGCAGGCATGCGCTCGACTGTGTGGACCTTTTGCCCATACGGCGCCGCGATGGTGGTGCGCCACAGGGTCTTCCAGTCGTCGGCCGAGTCTTGCTCAACCACGACCGCGGGCTGGCCGGAAATTCCCGCCCGCGTGCCGGCCACCACGGCCTTGTCGCCCGCAGCCAGCGCCAGGGTCGCGACCTGCCACGACGGCGCCAGCAGCACGCGCCAACTCTGCTTCTTCGCCGGGTTCGCGAGGATCACGGTCTCCGGCCATGGAGTTCCCCCGGCCTCGGGATACAGCGCCGCCCACCAGTCGCCGAGCTTGTCTAGCAGGCGTGGCAGCGGCATGGGTTTCGACGATTGCCAGAGCTCGTCCTGCGGCGGCACGATGCCCTCGTACACCGTCTTGTACGTGCCCGTCGGCGGCCACCACAGGAGCAGGTTCGCACAGGGGGACTTGTCCGGACCGCCATAATATTGCTCAATTTCGACGATCTGCCCGCCTTCTGGAAGCACGCGACCCCGGCCTGACGCGACCCACACAATCTTGTCGCTCCCGGAAGTGGGCCATCCCATGTAGGAATAGAGCTGGCCGTGCTTGCTTGCCGTCTCGAGCAAGGTCCCGGCTGGCGAGATCCGCGCCACTGCGAAGTCGGTCAGTAATCCGTCGAACACCTCATCAAACCAGTAACTTGCGTAGCGCATGTGGATGACCCGGAACGAGCCCTGGGTTGAAGGCAGCGCCGCGAGCCAGGAGCGTCCGGTCGATTCCTGCCAACACTGTCGTGGTCTCCGCGGGCAGTTGCGCCGGCAGCGTCGTCAGCGTCAAGGACGCAAAGAGGGCGATCTGGGCCCCGCCGAATTCCGTGGGCGCCGTGTCTGGCAGGTCCCCCGCGTCCGGGTCGGGCTCGGGCGCATCGGCAATCGGCGACTCCGCATCCGGCGGCTCTAGATCCGCGGACACTGCGTCATGCGTGTCGGGATCGGCAAGATCGGCCTCTGCCGCCAGATCCACTTCCGCGTCGTTTTCCTGCAGCGAGCCTAGGTCAGGCGCCGACGTCACGCCTGTCACGGGCACCGGTGACTTCGGCAGCGCACACGCCATCACGAGACCGAGCGGTGTCAGCCACCGAACTAACTTGCTTGCCATGAATGCCCCCTTTCAGGCTTGGTTGCCGCCCCGCCGGTCTGGGGTCAAAGTGCGCGCGTCAGGATCGAGTCTCGGTCCAAGCTGTAAAGGTGGCAAGGTTTGCCAGCAGGCTTTTGACAGACCCGCACGCGCCCCGCAGCATGGCTGCAGCCGTTCGCTCGTGAGGCGGTGCCCCTGCGAGGTCGCAATGCCACGTGTCTTCCTTTTCTCGGTCGTGCTTTTCCTGGCCTGTGGCAGCGGCGCGGGCGACGGCGCACCTGACGTGGGCAAAAGTGCGGACGATCTCGGGGCGATCGGCAAGCCCACGGACGTCGTGGAACCGCCGGACACCTTGGCTGATGCGAGCGAGGATGCCGGCCCTGACAGTGCAGACGCCGACAGCGCGGACACCAACCTCGTGGACGTCGGCACTCCCGATGCCTGGAAGACCTGCCCGGTCGCAGAGCCTGGGTTCGGCGCGGGCGCGGGCGAGAGCTGCGAGGGCAGCCTGCACTGCACGTACGGCAAGGAATGTTGCTGCGGCCAATGCAGCGATTCCTCCGTCTGCGACTGTCAAGGCGGCAAGTTCATCTGTTACGCCACGGACTTTTGCTTTTTCCCACAGTGTTCGCCCGGCTGTTCGGTCGGCCAGTACGCCACGCCCTCGGGCTGCCAGACCTGTGCCGTCATCGAGAAGGAACTGCCGATTGCGCTTGCCGCCGCCCTCACGCCCCTCGACGGTTGCTCGAGCGACGCGGAGTGCGTGACGTTGCCGATGAGCAACTTCTGCAACAGCTCCTGCAGCGTGGCCTTACCCGCGGCGCAAACCCAGACCGGCCACGGCCTCCTCGGTCAGATGAGCCAGCAGTGGTGCGGCAACTGGGGCGGCTTGGGCTGCTATGTCCCCTGCGCCCAGACCGGTAAGCCCGCGTGCGTGCAGGGCCATTGCAGGCTCGTCGGCGTGTGCGATCCCCAAGTCACGCAAAACGGGAGCCCCTGCGACGACGGCGACGCATGCACCACCGGCGACGCCTGCACCGGCCCCGGCAAGTGCGCGGGCAAGCCGAGCGTGTGCGACGACGACAACCCTTGCACGCTCGACGGTTGCACCAAGGCCAGTGGCTGCAACTTCACCCCCGTTTCGGGCAGTTGCGCCTCGGACGTCGCCTGCAGCCTGGGCGGCACTTGCAAGCAGGGGCAGTGCGTCGACTCGGGCAGCAAGGGCTGGCAAGTGACGCTGCCGAAACCGGATTCGGACTTGCAAGGCGCCCTGACCCGGTTGACGGACGGCAGCTTCGTGGTCGTGCATCGCGTGCTGGGCAAGCTGGACGTGCGGGCGATTCACGTCGATGCGCAAGGCAAGGTCCTCTGGGACAACCCGACCGTGGCCCAGGGCGTCATCAGCGACGTGCGCGGCCTGGCCGACGGCGAGGTGATGCTGGCCGGGCACGGCGGCGGCCCGATGGCAGTGGACCTGAAAGCCGTGCTGTGGCGGCTGGATGCACAGGGCAAGCTGAAGCAGACGGTCGAAGTGCCGGCCCCGGGCGCAAATTCCATGCACCTGGCCTTGCGTCCCGAGGGCGGCTTCGTGCTGGCCGGGGCGACGACTCCCAAGCCCAACGAGTGGCATGCCTGGGTGGCGCGGCTCGACTCGTCAGGCAAGCTGTTGGGAACGCTGGACTTGGGCCCGGCGTCGGACGCGGCGTCACAGACACACGTGGCCGCGCGGACTGGCGCTACGGCGGTGTGGACCACGATAGAAGGTTTGCCGCTGCCGAGTGTAGGTAGCCAAAGCGACCTGCGTTTCGTGCGTCTGGATGCCAACGGCGCGATCGCCGTGGATGCCACGGTGTTGCCGGCGCCGACGTATGACCGCAGTGGCGGCGTGATCGCTCTGGCGGACGGCTGGCTGGCCTCGGCGTGGACGACCGACTACCTGAAAGGCAAGGAAGGCGGCGGATTGCTGGTGCGCCTGAACGACACGGGCCAGGTCGTTTGGCAAAAGGCGGGACCGACGCTCGGCGGCTGGCTGATCGCGGACGGAGCGGGAGGTCTGGCGGTGAGCCTCGAAAACGTCGGTTCGCCGGCGGGCGTGTGGCACGTGTGGCAGGTCGATGGCGCCGGTACGCTCACGGGCGACCTGCAAGTGCCGGACAGCCTGTTGGGCAATGGCGCGAAGTGGGTGGCTCCGACGGGCGATGGCGGTGCCTTGTTCGCGGCGGTGACGGGGAGTGGTGCGCCGGTGAAGCTGCTGCGGGTGGTGCCGAAGGGCGTGGGTTGTCCTTGAGACGCGTCACGGCGCCAAGTCGACTGCCGCGACATTGCACGGTCTGGTTTCTTCGACTACATCGACGGGTACGACCGCCGCGTCAGGCGCGGTTCGACAGCAACCAGCCAGCGACAGGCAATCCAGGCGATGCCTGAAATCCACGCCGCCTGGACCGACCCCGTCCACCCGAGGCTACCCCATCGTGAGCGACCCGAACCTCTCCGCCTTCATCTGGTCGGTCGCTGACCTCCTCCGCGGCGACTACAAGCAGTCCGAGTACGGCAAGGTCATCTTGCCGTTCACCGTGTTGCGCCGTCTTGACTGCGTGCTGGAGGCCACCAAGCCCGCCGTGCTGGCCGAAAAGGAACTGCGCGAGAAGGCAGGTCTCAATCCAGAGCCCTTCCTGCTCAAGAAGGCCGGGCAATTCTTCTACAACACCTCGCCGCTCGACCTCAAAAGGCTCATGGGCGACCAGGACCACATCGGCGAGAACCTGCGCGCCTACATGCAGGCGTTCTCGCCCGCGGTGCGCGACATCTTCGAGAGCTTCGAGTTCCACACCCAGATCGACAAGCTCGCGAAGTCAGGCCTCTTGTACCTCGTCTGCGAGAAGTTCGCGAACATCGACCTTCACCCCGCCGCGGTCAGCAACACGCAGATGGGCGCCGTGTTCGAGGAGTTGATCCGCAAGTTCGCAGAGTTGTCCAATGAGACCGCGGGAGAGCACTTCACCCCGCGCGAAGTCATCCGGCTCATGGTCAACCTGCTGTTCATCGAGGACGACGACGCGCTGGCCAAGCCCGGTGTGGTGCGCTCGCTGTACGACCCCACCGCAGGCACGGGCGGCATGTTGAGCGTGGCGGGCGAGCACCTGGCCAGCCTCAACCCCGACGCGCGCCTGGTGATGTACGGCCAGGAACTGAACCCCGAGTCCTACGCCATCTGCAAGGCGGACATGCTCATCAAGGGGCAGGACATCGGCAACATCATCTTCGGCAACACGCTGTCCGCTGATGGTCTGCACGGCAAGCATTTCGACTACATGCTGTCCAATCCCCCGTTCGGCGTGGAGTGGAAGAAGATCGAGAAGGAAGTGCGCAAGGAGGCGGAACAGCAGGGCTTCAACGGTCGCTTCGGTCCCGGCCTGCCGCGGGTCAGCGACGGCTCGCTGCTGTTCCTGATGCACCTGCTCTCGAAGATGCGCCCGGCCGTGGACGGCGGCAGTCGCTTCGGCATCGTGCTCAACGGCTCGCCCCTGTTCACCGGTGGCGCGGGGTCGGGCGAGAGCGAGATTCGCCGCTACGTGCTGGAGAACGACCTGGTCGAGGCCATCATCGGCTTGCCGACCGACATGTTCTACAACACCGGCATCAGCACCTACGTCTGGATCGTCAGCAACCGCAAGCCCGCCGCCCGCAAGGGCAAGCTGCAGCTCATCGACGCCAGCGGGTTCTGGCAGAAGATGCGCAAGACCCTGGGCAGCAAGCGCAAGGAACTGAGTCCCGCGCACATCGAGGAGATCACCCGCCTGTTCGGCCAGTTCGAGGAGGCCAGGCGCGACGGTGTACCCATCAGCCGCATCTTCAAGAACGAGGACTTCGGCTACCGCACCATCACCGTCGAACGACCTGCGCGCGACGAACAGGGCAAGGTCGTGGTCGGCAGCAAGGGCAAGGGTGCGGGCAAGCCGGTGCCTGACTCCGCCTTGCGCGATACCGAAAACGTGCCGCTCTCCGAGGACGTGAACACCTACTTCAAGCGCGAGGTGCTGCCTCACGCCGCGGATGCCTGGATCGACCACGACAAGACCAAGGTGGGCTATGAGATTCCGTTCAACCGCCACTTCTACGTGTTCAAGCCACCGCGGTCGTTGGAGGAAATCGACGCTGACCTGCACGTCGTGACGGAGCGCATCCTGGGGATGATTGCCGAGCTGACGCAATGAGCGCGGCAAACCAGTTCCTGCTGTACACGGCGCCGAGCGGTGCGGTGAAGGTCCACGTCTACCTGAAAGACGAGACGGTCTGGCTGACCCAGAAGGCGCTGGCTGAACTGTTCGCGGTTCAGGTTCCTGCGATCAGCAAGCATTTGAAGAACATTTTCGAATCCGGCGAGCTTATGGAGGATTCAGTTGTTTCCATTTTGGAAATCACTGCCGCCGACGGCAAGAACTACGCCACGCAGTACTACAACCTGGACGCCATCATCGCGGTCGGCTACCGGGTGAACAGCTTGCAGGCCACGCAGTTCCGCATCTGGGCGACGCAGACGCTGCGCGAGTTCATCATCAAGGGCTTCGTGCTGGACGACGACCGGCTGAAGCGGGGCAAGGACACGTTCGGCAAGGATTACTTCGAGGAACTGCTCGAACGCATCCGCGAGATCCGCGCCAGTGAGCGGCGTTTCTATCAGAAGATCACGGACATCTATGCACTGTCAGTGGATTACAGCTCGCAAGCGGCGATGACCCAGGAGTTTTTTGCCACGGTGCAGAACAAGTTGCACTGGGCGATCACCGGCCTGACCGCGGCGGAACTCATCTACACGGCGGCTGATGCGACCAAGCTGGCGATGGGCCTGACGACCTGGAAGCACGCGCCGCAGGGCAAGATCCTCAAGTCCGATGTGACGGTGGCCAAGAACTACCTGAACGAAGCCCACGTCAAGGAACTGAACCGCATCGTGTCGGCCTACCTCGACCTGGCGGCGAACCGGGCCGAGCGCGGAATCCTGATGAAGATGGCGGACTGGCTTCAGTTCTTGAACGGCTTCCTGGAGTTGTCCGACTATCCCATCTTGCAGGACAAGGGCAAGGTCAGCGCGCTGGAGGCGAAGCTCAAGGCGCAGGGCGAGTTCGAGGTCTACCGCCAGAAGCAGGACGCGGATTTCGAGTCGGACTTCGACCGGGCCGTCAAACGCATCGAAGGGAAGAAGTCATGAGTTTTCCGCGGTATCCGAAGTACAAGGACAGTGGGGTGGAGTGGCTAGGCGAGGTGCCGGTGGGCTGGTACCCGGTGCCGGTCAAACATGTTGGACGGCTGAAGGGCGGAGCGGGCTTTCCGAACGAGGAGCAAGGGGTTGAGGGCGAGGAACTCGTATTCCACAAGGTGAACGCGCTGGCGCAGGCCGACAAGGGCGGGTTCCTGGTCACGAACGACAACTCCATTGCGCGGCAGACTGCAAAGGAGCTTGGCGCCTACGTTTTTCCGCCCATGACAATCGTGTTTGCGAAAGTGGGCGCGGCATTGCTGTTGGGTAGAATCCGGTTGCTCAGCAAGCCGGCGTGCATTGACAACAATATGATGGGGTTGGTCGTCCACGACGGAACCTACGACGTCGGTTTTGTGCGTTACGCAATGAGCTTGGTTCGCTTCGACCTAATCTCAAACCCAGGCACCGTCCCATCGTTAAATCAGGATCAGATTGGGGATTTCCAGCTAGTGTTTCCACTATTTGTCGAACAAGTGGCAATCGCAGCTTTCCTCGACCGCGAGACCGCCAAGATTGACGCCCTCGTCGCCGAGCAACAGCGGTTGGTCGAACTGCTGAAGGAGAAGCGTCAGGCCGTCATCTCCCATGCCGTTACCAAGGGCCTGAACCCAAACGCGCCCATGAAGGACTCGGGCATCGAGTGGGTTGGGGATGTGCCAGCGCATTGGCGTGTGCTCGCGCTGAAGCGCTTGGCAGATGTCCGCACAGGCGTGGCCAAAGGCAAGGACAACGGCGCAAGGGCTACGGTCATGGTGCCCTATCTGCGGGTCGCCAATGTTCAGGACGGATACCTGGACTTGGAGTCCGTCGCAACAATCGAAATCCCCGCGTATGACTTGAGCCGATATGCGCTCCGTCCAGGTGACGTGCTCATGAACGAAGGCGGCGACTTCGACAAACTTGGTCGGGGCCATGTCTGGGACGGCCAGATCGACCCGTGTATCACGCAGAACCACGTCTTTGCTGTTCGACCAAGGAAGGTCTCATCGACGTGGCTGAATGCGATTACGAGTTCTGACTTTGCCCAGTTCTACTTCATGACTCGCTCGAAACAGAGCACGAACCTCGCGTCGATCTCGTCAACGAACCTCATGGAACTGCCGGTGGTTCTTCCGCCCGCGCAGGAGCAGGAAGCAATCTTGCGATCCGTCGCGGAGAGTAGTGCTCAGTTCGACGCCCTCACCGCAGAAGCCCAACACGCCATCGCCCTCCTCCAAGAGCGCCGCACCGCCCTCATCTCCGCCGCCGTCACCGGGAAGATCGACATCCGCCACATCCAAGCCGCCGAGGCCGCATGAGCCTGCACAAAGAAGTCAGCTTCGAGAAGGAAATCTGCGACTTCCTGGCGCAGCACGGCTGGCTGTACTCTGAAGGTGAAGCGAACGGCTACGACCGCCAACGCGCGCTCGTCGCCGCCGACGTGCTCGCCTGGGTCATGGACACGCAACCCAAAGCTTGGGAGGCCCTGGTCAAGGCGCACGGCCCGCAGCAGGCGCCGGTGACACTGCTGGCGCGGCTTCGGGATCAACTCGACCAGCGCGGCACGCTCGACGTCCTGCGCAACGGCATCGAACTGCTCGGCCTGAAACAACCATTGCAAGTCGCGCAGTTCAAGCCCGCGCTCGCCATCAACCAGGACATTCTCGACCGCTACGCCGCCAACCGCCTGCGCGTGGTGCGCCAGGTCCGCTATTCGCTGCACAACGAGAACAGCCTCGACCTGGTCCTGTTCCTCAACGGCCTGCCGGTCGCCACCGTCGAACTCAAGACCGACTTCACCCAGAGCATCGGCGACGCCATCGACCAGTACCGCTTCGACCGACTGCCCAAGCCCAAGGGCCAGGCCGCCGAGCCCCTGTTGTCCTTTCCCAGCGGGGTCTTGGTGCATTTCGCCGTGAGCAACAGCGAGGTCCACATGGTGACCCGGCTGGACGGCCCCGCCACCGTGTTCCTGCCCTTCAACCAGGGCGACGACGGTGCCGCGGGCAACCCGGTGAATCCCAAGGGCGGCCATCGTACCGCGTACCTCTGGGAGCAGGTCTGGGCGCGCGCGAGCTGGCTGGAAATCCTCGGCCGCTACCTCATCGCCCAGCGCGACAAGAAAAAGCACATCGTCAACGTGATCTTCCCGCGTTTCCACCAACTCGACGTCACGCGCAAGCTCCTGGCCGCGGTGCTGCACGATGGGCCTGGCGCCAAGTACCTGGTGCAGCACTCCGCGGGCTCGGGCAAGACCAACTCGATCGCTTGGACCGCGCACTTCCTGGCCGAGTTGCACGACGCCCACCACAAGAAGGTGTTCGACACGGTGCTGGTGGTCTCGGACCGCAATGTCATCGACTCGCAACTGCAGGAAGCCTTGTTCGATTTCCAGCGCACCACCGGCGTCGTTGTGACCATCAAAGGCGAGAGCACCAGCAAGAGCGGCGAACTGGCGCAGGCCTTGTCCGGCACCAAAAAGATCGTGGTCTGCACCATCCAGACCTTTCCGTTCGCGCTTGAAGCCGTGCGCAAGCTGGCCGCCTCGCAGGGGAAACGCTTCGCTGTCATCGCCGACGAGGCGCACAGTTCGCAGACCGGCGAGGCCGCGACCAAGCTGAAGGCAGTGCTCACAGCCGAAGAACTGCAGGAACTGAACGATGGCGGCGAGGTGAGCAGCGAGGACATCCTGGCGGCCCAGATGGCGTCGCGCGCGGAGGATGGCGGCATCACCTTCGTGGCATTCACGGCCACGCCCAAGAACAAGACGATGGAGCTGTTCGGTACGCGGCCTGACCCGTCGCGCAAGCCGGCCCACGACAATATCCCCGCGCCGTTCCACGTGTATTCCATGCAGCAGGCCATCGAGGAGCACTTCATCCTCGACGTGCTGAGGAACTACACGCCCTACAGCCTGGCCTTCAAGCTCGCCCATGAGGGCAAGACGGTCGACGAGAAGGAGGTCGAACGCAGCGCGGCGCTCAAGAAGATCATGGGCTGGGTCAAGTTGCACCCGTACAACATCGCGCAGAAGGTCCAGGTCGTGGTCGAGCACTACCGCACGTACGTGGCGCCGCTGTTGGACGGCAAGGCCAAGGCGATGATCGTGGTCGCGAGTCGCGTGGAAGCCGTGCGCTGGCAGATTGCCGTGGCCAAGTACATCAAAGAACACGGCTACAAGATCACGGCGCTCGTAGCGTTTTCGGGTGAAGTCTTGGACACGGTCTCGGGGCCGGAGCCGTTCACCGAGAACAGCACGGGCTTGAATCCCAACCTCAAGGGCCGCGACATCCGCGAGGCGTTCAAGGGCGACGAGTACCAGATCCTTTTGGTGGCCAACAAGTTCCAGACCGGTTTCGACCAACCTCTGCTGTGCGGCATGTACGTGGACAAGCGGCTGGCGGGCATCCAGGCGGTGCAGACCCTGTCGCGGCTGAATCGTGCCTATCCTGGCAAGGACACGATTTACGTCATCGACTTCGTGAATGAACCCGCGGACGTGCTTGCCGCCTTCAAGACCTACCACACGACGGCCGAACTCGCGGCGACAACGGACCCGAACCTGGTGTACGACCTGCGCGCCAAGCTCGACGCCGCCGGGCACTACGATGATTTCGAAGTCGAACGCGTGGTCACCGTCGAGATGAACCCCAACGCCAAGCAAAGCGAGCTGATTGCCGCGTTGGCACCGGTCCAGGATCGCGTGATGAAGCGGTACAAGGCTGCCCAGACCGCACTGAAGGTCGCCAAGGACAAGGCGGACGATGCTGCTGCCGAAGCCGCCAAGGCCGAGATGGATGCCCTGGTCCTGTTCAAGGGCGACATGGGCGCGTTCGTGCGGCTTTACACGTTCCTGTCGCAGATTTTCGACTACGGCAACACGGACATCGAGAAGCGCGCCCTCTTCTACAAGCGCCTGCTGCCGCTGCTGGAGTTCGGTCGCGAGCGCGAAGGCATCGACCTCTCGAAGGTGAAGCTGACGCACCACACGCTGAAGAACCTGGGCACGACCGCGATGCCGCTCGGGGCCGGGGAGAAGCCGAAGCTGGACCCGATCACCGAGTCAGGCGCAGGCAGTGTGCAGGACAAGGAAAAGGCGTGGCTGAACGCCATCATCGAGAAGGTGAACACGCTGTTCGAGGGCGAGCTGACGGACCAGGACAAGCTCGTGTACGTGAACGACGTCATCAAGGGCAAGCTGCTGGAATCCAAGACGCTGGCCCAGCAGGCGGCGAACAACACCAAGGAACAGTTCGCGAACTCGCCGGACCTGGAGAGCGAGATCACCAACGCCATCATGGGGGCGCTGGATGCCCACAACCTGATGAGCAGGCAGGCGCTGAACTCGCCGACGGTGCAGCGCGGGATGAAGGACATCCTGTTGAACCATGCGCGGTTGTGGGAGAGTTTGCGGGCGCAGGTGGCGGGGTAGTTCGCGATTCCCTGAGTGCGAAGCCGGAGCCTGAGCCGTGGCCGGAGCCGGAATTGCTAGCAGGCGCGGTAACTTACGCCCGAATCCGTGCCCGAACCCGTGCCCGAATCCGAACCCGAACCCGAACCCGAACCCGAACCCGAACCCGAACCCGAACCCGAACCCGAAC
>CAYHHL010000029.1:0-15620 GCA_964356325.1 uncultured Enterobacteriaceae bacterium
GTCCGCGTAGGCGGACTTCGCAGATCAAGGCGCGGCTTCAGCCGCCGGCAATTTCTCATCAAGCGACGGCTACATCGCATGAACTGAACGTCTGTGCGATCAGGCTCCGGTGACCTCGGCCAGCATCGACGCCCGCAGCTTGGCCATCAATTCGCGCAACGCCATGGGCTGCAGGTCCTGGTCCGGCACCGGCAGGCCGCCCGGCACCATCACGTCCGCCAGCGTCGCTTGTGCAGCCCAGTCGCACACCGTATCGTTCAGTTCGCTCCACAGCGCGTGCAGCGGGCAATGCGCGGTGGGCTGGCAGGCGCCCCAACCGAATGCGCACTGATTCTGCGCCGGGCGGAAGTCCGCGGCCAACATCACGTCCAGCAACCGCACGAACCGGGGCTGCATCGCCAGCATGAAGCCGCCGCCGTGGCCTTTTTGTGACACCAGGAGCCCGGCCGAGACCAGCCGCCTCAGCAGTTTAGCCAGATAGTGCGCGGGGATACCGGTCGCCTGGGCCAGATCGCGGGCCCGCACCGACTGACCTTGCGGCAAGTTAGCCAGGTAGGTCATCGCGCGCAGGGCGTATTGGACGGTCTGGGACAACAGCATCAGGGGCCTCACTCCGACAAGAGGCGCGCGAGCTTAGACCGGAAACGGATCACATGTCAAGCAACTCTGATATAGAGCCCCGGCGTTCGTCGGTCGCGGGAACTGCGCTGAAACCGGTAGTTGCCCCCTGCAACTTCATAGACTAACCTATCCACTGACGGTCAGGCGCCGCCAATGAGGACACACGTCATGGAGACCGCGTACCGCACCATCATCGAACCGTTCCGCATCAAGGTGGTCGAACCGCTCGGTCTGACCACGCGCGCCGAACGGGATATCGCTTTGGCTGCCGCGCATTGGAATCCGTTCCTGCTGCATGCGGATCAGGTGCTGATCGACTTGCTGACCGACTCCGGCACCGGGGCGATGAGCGCGAAGCAGTGGGCGGCCCTGATGATGGGCGACGAGAGCTACGCGGGCAGCCGCTCGTTTTTCGCCCTGGAACGCACCGTGCGCGCCCTGACCGGCAAGCGCCACGTGATCCCGACGCACCAGGGCCGCGCCGCCGAGCACATCCTGTTCAGCGCGTTGCTGCCGCGCCGGGGCATGGTCGTGCCGTCCAACAGCCACTTCGACACCACACGCGCCAATTGCGAGTACTTCGGCGGTATTGCGCTGGACCTTCTGGAGCCGGCGGCGCTGGATCCGCGCGCCGATCTGCCGTTCAAGGGCAACGTCGACCTGCGACAGCTCGCAGCCGTGCTCGACCAGTACCGCGGCGACGTGGCCTGCGTGCTGGTGACCGTGACCAACAACCGCGGCGGCGGCCAGCCGGTGAGCCTGGAGAACCTGCGTGGCGTCAGGGCCTTGGCGACCGCGGCTGGCGTGCCGTTGATCCTCGACGCGGCGCGGTTCGCGGAAAACGCCTGGTTCATCAAGCAACGCGAGCCCGGCCAGCACGACCGGCCCGTGCGCGCGATCGCCGAGGAAATGTTCCGCCTGTCGGATGGCTACACGCTGTCGGCCAAGAAGGACGGTCTGGTGAACATCGGTGGTTTGCTGGGGTTGGACGACGACCGGCTGGCCGAAGAGTGCCGCACGCGCCTCATCCTGACCGAAGGTTTTCCGACCTATGGCGGCCTGGCCGGGCGCGACCTGGAGGCGTTGGCTGTGGGCCTGGAGGAAGTGCTGGATGAGGACTACCTCGCCTACCGTCAGGCATCGATCCGCTATCTGTTCGATAGGTTGGACACGCTGGGGGTGCCGATGATGCGACCGCCGGGGGGCCACGCGGTGTACCTGGACGCGGGAGCCTTCCTGCCGCACGTGCCGGCGTGGCAGTACCCGGGCCTGGCGCTGGTGAACGCGCTGTACCTGCAAGGCGGCGTGCGCGGTGTCGAAGTCGGCACGCTGATGTTCGGGGCGGCCCAGGGGCCTGACGGGCACGACACCTGCGCGCAGCTCGAATTGGTGCGCCTGACCTTTCCGCGGCGGACCTATACGCAAAGCCACGTCGACTATCTGATCGAGGTGATAGCCGACGTCTGGCAGCACCGCGACGCCGTGAGGGGCTATCGGATCGTGCAACAAAGTCCGGTGTTGCGTGCGTTCTCAGCCTGGCTGGAGCCGTTGCCCACGTGACAGTGCCATGACGCTTTGGCCGCCCGCGTCGCTATCCTGTCCTGGAGCCGGTCGAAAGGTCGGCAGCAGGAGTCGACAATGGCGGCGGAAGTGGCAGTGCCGAGCGTGGACCTCGCGGTCGTCGGTGGTGGCATCGCGGGCCTGACCGCGGCCTGGGCAGCGCACCAGCAAGGCTGGTCGGTGTGCGTGCTGGAAGCGGCGGACGTGGCCGGCGGCAAGATTCGCAGCGAACGGCGCGACGATCACCTGCTCGAATGGGGCCCGAACAGCTTTTTGGGCTCGGCTTCGCTGTTATGGCGCCTGATCGACGACCTGGGCCTCCAGCAGGCGGTGGTGGCCAGCCTGCCCCCGGGCGATCGCTACGTGTTCCGAGGCGGTCGGGCGCGCCGGCTGCCCAAGGGTCCCAAATCCCTGCTGACCGGAGACTTCTTGAGTGCTGCCGGCAAGTTGCGCCTGCTGGCCGAGCCGTTCGCGGCCGGTGCGGCAGGTGCCGACGACACGGTGTTCGAGTTCGCACGGCGTCGGCTGGGCCTGGAAGCGGCCCGTTACCTGGTCGCACCCTTCGTCTCGGGCGTGTATGCCGGCGACGCCGAACGCCTGGGGGCCCGCGACGCGTTTCCGCAGCTTTGGCAGTGGGAGCACGACGCCGGCAGCATCACGCTCGGTGCCCTGGTCGACGGCTCCAGCACGCCGCGCACCGCGGGTCAACGCCGCGGCATGTTCAGCTTTCGCGACGGCATGGCCACGCTGCCGCGCGCGCTGGTCGCCGGTCTGCCCGCGGGGTCGGTGCGCACCGGGGCGACGCTGCAGGCGCTGGCACCGCGCGAAAACGGAACCACCACGCTGACCTGGAATGAGGCTGGCGTAGGACACAGACTGCAGGCCCGGCGCGTGGTTCTGGCCCAGCCGCCGCATGCGAGCGCGCAGGTGCTGCCAGCCCCGCTCGGTCAGGCCGTCCAGGCGTTGACCGAAGTGGAGATGTGCCGGGTGGCGGTCGTGCATTTCGGCGGTCCGGCCCGCGAAGGGCCCATGCCCGAAGGCTTCGGCGTCCTGATGCCACCCGGCGAAGGTCCGCGACCCTTGGGAATACTGATGCCGTCTAGTGTGTTTCCGCACCGTGCCGGCCCAGGACGCTGGCTGCACTCGGCGTTTTTCGGCGGCTCGCGCGACGGTCAAGCCGTGGATCTGGACGATGCCACGCTCGTGGGTCTGGCGCGCGAGGCCCAGCAGCAGTCGTTCGGCCATCTGGCCCCGGACCGCCCGCTGGACTGCGACTTCCACTTCGTCGTGCGCTGGCAGCAGGCCATTCCGCAATACCGCCCCGGCCATCGGGACGCGATGCAAGCGGCGCTGCGGGCGGTCGAAACCGGCATGCCGGGCGTGACGCTGGCGGGCAACTATCTGGCCGGCGTGAGCATCAACGATGCCGCGCGGTCGGGCTGGGACGCCGTCGAGCGCCTGGTTCAACAGGGGGTGTCATGAGTCAGGCACGAGTCAGCGAACCCTCCCGCGCCGCCGATGCCGAGGTGTCCGTCGTCGTGGTCGGCGTGGATTTCCGAGTGGCTTCGAGCGCATGGCGCAACCGGCTGCTGCTGGCCCCCGAGGAGCGCGAGGCGTTGACAGCGGGCCTGCGCCGCTCTTGCGCGGTCGACGGTCTGGTCGTGCTGGAGACCTGCAACCGCATCGAGTGGATCCTGGCGACCTCGCAACCGCGCTGGGCCGGCGAGGTGCTGCGGGCGCAGATGCAAGACCGCTGGCTGCAGGCGACGTCGGCCAGCTCGGCGGAGGAAGTCCGCTCGGCCACTCTGGATCAGGTCCTGCCCGTGCCCTACCTGCACGTCGGCCTGGCCGCGGTCACCCACATCTTGCGCGTGGCGGTCGGTCTGGAGTCCTTCGTCGTGGGCGAGCGCGAGATCGCCGGGCAGCTCAACCGCGCGGTGGTCGACGCCCGGGGCCACGGCCACGCATCGCCCCTGCTGAACGCGCTGCAAACCGCCGTGGGTCGCACGGTGCGCAAGGTCCAGCGCGTGACCCATTGGCGGCATCCGGCGCGCGGCGTGCACGGTCTGGCGTTCGCGGCGGCGACCCGGGGCTTGCCGGTGGCCGGCACGGAAACACGGCGCACCGCGGTGGTCGTGGGCATGGGCGAGATTGGCCGCAAGGCCGCGGCACTGTTCGCTTCCTCGGGCTGGAAGGTCGTGCGGGTGAACCGGACCGTGCCCGAGGACCGGCTTCACGAGTGGCGGCCGCTGCACGCTCTCGTTTCGCTGCTGGAAGGCGCCGATACGTTGGTGGTGGCGACGGGTGCGCATCGGCCGGTGGTCGATCTGCGCCAGGGCCCCCAGCCGCGGGTGGTCGTCGATCTCGGCGCGCCGGCGCAGATCCACGCCCATCCTGGCATGAAGGTGCACGGCCTGGACGAACTGCTGGAGATGCAGACGGTGCGACCGCTGGCCTCAGACGAGCAGGCGGTGCGCGACCTGGTTGACGAAGGTGTTGCTGAATTCATGGTGGAATGCCGCAAGCGCGACCTCGCCGGGCTGTTGCGCGCGACCCATGACGCTTACGAACGGGCGAGCTACGACGTGCTGCCGGCGCTGCTGGACACCGAACTGGGCGAGGCGCTGGAACCGGACCGCCGGCGGCGCCTGCACTTTGCGCTGCGTGAACTGCTGCGGGGGTGCGCGCGCGACATCGTGCAGCACATCGAGGCGGCGGCACAGTCCCGGCCGGCGCTTGACCCAGGTCAAGGCGCCACGTGACTGCGACCAATGCGGGGAGGCCTGGTCCCCGCTACTTTGCCATCGAGGCGGACAGAAGACCCCCAGGGTGTTTTCCTTGCCTGACCGCGGCCCGAACGCCGCACGGATGACGGACATGAAGGTGGATGACCTGCCGATCGACTTCTCCAACGTAGCCGAGGTGTTGCGCCGCCACGCCGGCCATGGCCCCCGCTACACGAGCTACCCGCCAGCGACCGCGTGGAGCGACGCCGTGGGCCCCGCGGACCTGCGCGCCGCCCTGCAGCAGGCCTGCACGCACGCGCCCGCGCCCATGTCGGTGTACGTCCACGTGCCGTTCTGCCCGAGCCAGTGCTACTTCTGCGCGTGCAACGTCCTCATCACGCCCCGCACTGACCTCGCCAACGCCTACCTTGACAGGGTGGAGCGCGAGGTCGACATGCTGGCACCGCACCTGCCGCAAACCGCGACGACCCAAGTGCACTGGGGTGGTGGCTCGCCCAGCTACTTGACGCCCGAGCAAATGCGTCGACTGCACGGCATCTTGGCGCGGCGGTTCTCGATCGTGAAGGACGCCGAACAGGCCATCGAGGCGGATCCGCGCATCACCAGCCAGGCCCACCTCGAGGCTCTGCGCGACCTGGGCTTCAACCGGTTGTCCATGGGTGTCCAGGACTTCGATTCCATAGTGCAAACGACGATCCACCGCGAGCAAAGTGCCGAGCTGACCGAGAACTTCATGAAGTCGGCGCGCGAGCTGGGGTTTCTCAGCCTGAACGTGGACTTGATCTACGGCCTGCCTCAACAGACGCTGGAGTCGTTTGGTAAAACGCTGGCCCGGATCATCGAGATGGCGCCGGATCGCATCGCGGTTTACGGCTACGCACATGTGCCTTGGATGAAACCGTTCCAACGCCGGTTCACCCCCGAGTCGCTGCCGGACGCCCCCCAGCGGTTCGCGCTGTTCCAACTGGCTTTGGAGCGCCTGACCGCCGCGGGCTACGACTACATCGGCATGGACCACTTTGCCCGGCCGGAGGACGAGTTGGCCCTGGCGCGCAAGGACGGCACGCTACAGCGCAATTTCATGGGCTACACGACCCAGGGTGGCACCAATCTGGTCGGCATCGGCCTGTCCTCGATCAGCTTCGTCGACGGGCTGTACGCGCAGAACGAGCGCAAGTTGAATCCGTACTACGGCCTGTTGGACCGGGGCGAATTGCCCACCGTGCGCGGTTGGCAGATGACCGCTGACGATCGGGTGCGCAATGACGTCATCCAGGCGTTGATGTGCGAAGGCGTGGTGGACAAGGCGCGCATCGGGGCTCGCCACGGCGTGGACTTCGATACGTATTTCGCGGATGGCCTCGCCAGGTTGAAGCCTCTGATGCAAGATGGTTTGCTCGAAATCGATGCCGAGCGTTTGTACTTGACGGGGCTGGGCCGCATCCTGGTTCGACCGGTCGCGATGTGTTTCGACGCCTGGCTGCCGGCTGAGAACGCCACCGGACAGCGCTTTTCCGCCACTGTTTGAACGAAGGAACTACCTATGTCGACTACTGTTCTGCTCGTTTCGCCACGTGGATCCCGCGCCGCCCTGCCCGCTGGGCTCGCGCTCGCTGGCATGCTGTGCCTGGCCCCCGGCTGCCAACGCGACGAAGTCACGCACGCGACCACGCCCAAGGCCACCGAAGCGCCGCAGATGGCCGGCCAGATGCCGGGCCAGATGCCGCCGCCGGGCATGGCCGGTGAAGTGCCGCCGCCGCCGGTGCCTTCGGACGCGAACAGCCTGAAGTGGACGCTGCCCGCGGGCTGGACCGACACGCGGCCGGGCGGCATGCGCTTTGCCACGCTCAAGCCGGCGGCGCCGAGCAAGGTGGAAGTCTCGGTCATCGTGCTGCCCGGCCCGGCTGGCGGCGAACTGCCGAACGTGAACCGTTGGCGCGGGCAGATCGGCCTGGCGCCGCTCGACGAAACCACGCTGGGGGCGGCGCGCCAGGCGGTCAAGAGCAAGGCCGGCGCCGTTTCCCTGTTCGACTTCACGAGCGAGGACCAGCAGAAGAGCCGCATGCTCGCGGGCCTGCTCGCCACCAACGATAGTACCTGGTTCATCAAGATGTTGGGCGATGCCGAGGCGGTTGGTGCCGCACGGCCAGAGTTCGTCCACCTGCTGGAGACGCTACACTTCGATGAATAGCTTCATCCGCAAAATATGGGCCGTGTTGACGTCCCTCAAGCTGACCATCGTCTGCCTCGCGCTGCTGATGGTACTCGTGGTGGCATGCACCCTGGCGCAGGTCGAACTCGGCACGCTGGGCGCGGTCAACGCCTACATCCGCAGCTTCGTGGTGTGGTGGGACCTGCCGGGCTCGCAGCTCTCGGTGCCGATCCTGCCCGGTGGCGCGCTGGTCGGCCTGGTGCTGGGGGCCAACCTGATCGCGGCGCAATTCAACCGCTTGGACCTGACGTGGGGCAAGTCCGGCCTGTGGCTGGTCCACGCGGGGCTCATCGTGCTGGTTGCCGGCGAGTTCGTGACCGGCATGATGCAGGTCGACATGCAGATGTCGATCGAGAACGGCCAGACCCTCAACTTCGTGGAGAGTACGCGGGAACTCGAGTTGGCTGTCATCGACACGACGCACCCCGAGCGCGACGAGGTCTATGGCATCTCGGAGGCGATGCTGGCGCGCGGCGAGCCCATCGATCTGCCGGGGACGCCGATCACCATCAAGGTGCACCGCTACCTCAAGAATGCCGAGCTGGGCCGCCGCGCGCCGAACGCTCCGCTGATCGCGACGATGGGCGTGGGCACCGAAGTCTCCGTGCTGCCGCTACCGCCCGTGGCCAGGGATGACGCGCAGAATCATGGAGTTGCCATCATCGAGCCGGTCGCGGGCGGGCGCCACTTCGGAACCTGGCTGGTGTCGAACGCACTGGGAGCGCCGCAGTCGTTCATCCAAGACGGCCACACCTACGTGCTGACGATGCGGGCCCGGCGCTACTACCTGCCGTACTCCATGACACTCAAGAAGTTTTCGCACGACGTCTACGCGGGCACGGACATCCCGAAGAACTTCTCCAGTCTGGTGCACCTGTCCAATCCGGCGCAGAAGGAGGAGCGCGACGTCCTCATCTTCATGAACCAGCCGCTGCGCTACGACGGCAAGGCGTTCTACCAGGCGAGCTTTGGCAAGGGCGACACCTTGTCCGTGCTGCAAGTGGTGCAGAACCCGGGCTGGCTGCTGCCCTATCTCTCCTGCGCCCTGGTGACCTTGGGGTTGCTGGTGCATTTCGTGATTTCCCTGCGGCGTTCGGTGCGGCGGCAACAGCGCCACGTCGCGGTACCGGCGATTCGTGAAGAACTACGCGGCGAGGCCTGACATGAAGAACTACACCCGCTTCATCCCCTGGGCCGCGGCGCTGTTCGCGCTGCTGCTGGCCGTGTTCGCCGCGATGCCCCAGGGCAAGGTGCGCGGCTTCGACCTCGACGGCTTCGGCAGCCTGCCGGTGCTGGAGGGCGGGCGCGTCAAGCCCCTGGACTCGGTGGCGCGCAATTCCTTGCTGATGATCCGCAGCCAACAGAGCTTTTCGCATCAGGGCCGCACGGTCAGCGCCAACGAGTGGGTGCTCGACGCCCTGTTCCGGCCCGAGGTGGCGGTGGCCCAGCCGATCTTCGTCATCAACGACCCGGACGTGCTGGGCCTGATCGGCAAGAAGCAGACCACTGACCGCTACTTCTCGTTCAAGGACCTGGCGCCCTACTTGGGCGAAATCGAAAAGCAGGGCCAGGCCGTGCACGCGATCGACTCCAAGGAGCGGACCCGTTTCCAAAGTGCGATCAACAACCTGTACGAGCGCATCTACCACTACTACCGCATTCGCAACACGGTGCAGCTCGACGTCGGCGTGACGCTGAGCGGGGAAATCCAGGCGCAGGGCGACGCCAACGCGCTGGAGCGCCGGGAAGAACTGTCCCGTCTCGCGTACTTCCGCATGCTGCCGCCGCTGCCGGGCCAGAAGTCCGATGCCTGGCGCAACAGTGGCGAGGCGCTCAAGTCCGTCGCGCAGACCGGCAAGGTCGACCCCGGCCTGGACGCGCTGGCCCGGCTCGGTGCCACGTACTCAGCCAACGATTCGACAGGGTTCAATACCGCGCTGGGCAATCTGCACCAAGCGGCGCGGCCCGACGCGCTGAAGCTGGCCAACGCCGAACACGTGTTCAACCGCGCGCAACCCTTCTACGTCGGCATGCAAATCTACGTGCTGGCTCTGCTGATTCTGTTCGCGTCGTGGTTGTGGAAGCCCGACTTGTTGCAGAAAACGGCGTTTGCCGTGCTGGGCGCTGGCGCGATCGTGCACACCGCCGGTCTCGTGTCCCGCGTCATCCTGCAGGGTCGCCCGCCGGTGACGAACCTCTATTCTTCCGCAGTATTCGTCGGTTGGAGCGCCGTCCTGGTCGGCATCCTGCTCGAGCGCATGTACCGCAAGGGCTTCGGCACCGCTGTGGCTGCGGCGGCGGGCTTTGCCTCGCTGATCGTCGCCCACCACCTCGCGGGCGACGGCGACACCATGGAAATGATGCGCGCGGTGCTGGACTCCAACTTCTGGCTCGCCACGCACGTCGTCACCATCACCATCGGCTACAGCGGCGCCTTCCTGGCCGGCAGCATCGCCATCGCCTACACGCTGCGCAAACACTTCGCCAAGCGCCTCGATCCCGCGACCAGCAAGACCCTGGTGTCGATGACCTATGGCGTCATTGCATTCGCGCTCTTCTTCAGCTTCCTCGGCACGGTGTTGGGCGGCATCTGGGCGGACCAGTCCTGGGGCCGATTCTGGGGCTGGGATCCCAAGGAAAACGGGGCGCTGCTGATCGTCTTGTGGATGGCGCTCATCTTGCACGCGCGCTGGGGCGGTTTCGTGCGCGAGCGCGGCATCATGACCATGGCGATCTTCGGCAACGTCATCACCAGCTTGTCCTGGTTCGGCGTCAACATGCTCGGCGTCGGCTTGCATTCCTACGGCTTCATGGACAAGGCGTTCTGGGCCTTGGCCGGCTTCATCGCCTCGCAACTCGTGCTCATGGGCTTGTGCCTCTTGCCGCCACGCTTCTGGAAGAGCAACCGCGCCGGCCTCGCTACCACCGCCAAGAACCACGCTGTCTGAGCCCTGCCGGCGGCGTCGTCCTCCCCGTCCGAACAGCGCCTCGCTCTCCGTCCAAATCGCGGAATCTGCCGGACCACTGCGGCAAACTCCCCACTTTGGCGCGCCGTACGGCTTCTGAATCGCATCGGCCACTGTTGCAGTTTTGCTCACATTCAGGGCCATTGCGCCACATCAGCGGACAATAACATCCTCTGGCATGGGTCTTGCAGACTTGGCTGTGTGGATGGCGCCGATCCCGACCGGATCAGAGCCTGCCCAGATGCAGATTGGACGACGGAAGGCGAGAACCGGGCTTCGGGGCGGTCTTCCAAAGAAGGGAGAGAACCTATGTTCGACGTAGCTCGGCTTGCACGTTGGCGTGCGCTTCTGGTGGTGATGGCGGTCGGAGGAATCACCTCCGCGTGCGAGGGCTCTCCAGGCGAGAATGGGGGCAATGGGCCGGCGGGAGCTGGCTGCGCGGTGAAGGACAACGGCAACGGATCCAAGACCATCACTTGCGGTGAAGCGGCGGTGACGGTGGTCGATGGCAAGGCAGGCGACGCCTGTACGGTCAAGTCCAACGCCGACGGTTCCAAGACCGTGACGTGCGGCACCGAGAGCGCTGTCCTCAAGGACGGCCAGGCCGGAGCTGACGGCAAGGCAGGTTCCAACGGATTGCCCTGTACTGTCATGACTAACGCCGATTCGACCAAGACGATCAGTTGCCCGGACGGCATGAGCGTGACCTTGGCCGACGGGGTGACGGGCACGACCGGGACGACCGGCGCTGGCGGTGCAGACGGCAAGCCGTGCACGATCAAGGACAACAGCAACGGCACCAAGACCATCAGTTGCGGCGACGGCACCACGGTGACGGTCAGCGACGGCAAGATTGGCAGCCCTGGTAGCCCCGGCCTGAGCGTCAAGGTCAAGGATTTCCATGGCACCACGCACCTGACGACCACGGGCGCGTACGCGAACGGGGCCAAGGTCATGGTCACCGCGACGATCACGGGCGCGACCGCGGACGCGGCGGGCAAGGTCGTGGTCACCTTCAAGCTCACCGACGCGGCGGGCAAGCCGGTCACCACCGGCGTGACGTCGATCAGCGCCACCGTCGTCAAGCTGGTGCCGGCAGATGCGGCCGCGGGCGAGGCGTCCAACAAATGGGTGCCCTACTTGTTCAACAAGGCCGTGACCGCGGACAAGGCGACCGGCGGCTGGCCGGCAGCGGACGGCACCATCGTGTATCAGGCCGCCTCGGAGAGTTCCAACGCGGACCCGACCAAGGGCGGCAAGTTGACCGCCAACGTCGATGGTTCGTACACCTATGAGTTCAAGAACAACATCTTGAACTTGACCAAGGCGACGGACGGCATCTCGGTGTTGCCCGCCGGTGCGACCAAGTATGATCGCAGTCAGTTGCACCGCGTCGTGGTCATGATGGGTGGCTCCGCCGGCCCCACCGCGGATGCGTCGTTCGACTTCGTGCCCGATGCGTCGGCCGTCACGCAATCGCGCGCGATCGTGCAAACCGCCACCTGCAAGCAGTGCCACGGCGACGAGTTCCGCGGCCACGGCGGCAACCGGTTGCAGATCGAGACCTGCCAGACTTGCCACTTGCCCGGCAACCTCGATCCGCAGAGCGGCAATACCATGGATCTCAAAGTGATGGTGCACAAGATCCACGCTGGCGGCGAGTTGAAGAGCATCGCGGGCGCGGACGGCAAGGTGTTCGACGATCCGGTCACGGCGGTCAACGAGGCGGCGGACAACGGCGCTTATCGCATCTGGGGCTACAAGAACTCGAAGAACGACTGGGCCAAGGTCGCGTTCCCGGCAGTGCTCGACAACTGCACCAAGTGCCACCAGGGCACCGGCAAGCAAGCGGACAACTGGAAGAAGGTGCCTTCGCGGGCGGCTTGCGGCTCGTGCCACGACACCGTCGACTTCGCCACGGGCACCAACCACAAGGGCGGCAAGCAGTTGTCGGATGCGACCTGCACAGCCTGTCACTCCGAGTCGGGCACGCCGCTCTCGGTCGTCGACTCGCACGACTGGGCGGCCAAGGATCAGCGCAACATCGCAGAGTTCACTGTCGACATGACGGTGTCCACGCCGACCAACGGCAAGTACTTCGTCAAGGGTGAGAGCCCGGTCATCTCCGTGGTCGCCAAGGAGAATGGCGTCGTCATCGACCACACGACGCTGGCGCAGGACGTCACGGCCGAAGGTTGCGCGGCCGACGCCTGCCCGCCGCGGGACGGCCTGTACACCAACGCCAGCCTGTTCGTGCACGGTCCGCGCGCCAAGCAGATGCCGGTGCTGACGACCAACGCCCGGGCCAACGTGCTCGCCAGTTCGGCGGGACCGTGGAACCTCAGCGCTACCGGCGCGACGCTCGTGCTGAGTCTGGACGCCGGGCTGCCGATCTGGGGCAAGGACGTGGCGGGCGGCGACGTCTCCATGCCGGGCCTCGTCACGGTAGCGGTCCCGACCACCGGCATCTTCGCGGACAAGGCCGCGGCGACGCCGGCTGAAGTGGCGATCTGGCTGAACGGCGACGCGAACTTCAAGGCGCGCGCCATCGCCTACATCGATGCCGCGACTGCCAAGCTGGCGATCCGCAGCCGCAACCTGGGCAAGTTGTATGCGGTACAGCTGCAGGCCAGCGCGGTCACGACCGCGGTGTTCGCGGGCGACGTCACGGTGCACACGGTCAACTTCAGCACGGTGGCCAACAAGTTCTACCACACCGTGGACAGCAAGACCGCGCTGCCGACGCCCACCAAGGATGACCCGAAGGTCACGTGGACCAAGGAGAAGATCACCTACACCCTGGATCCCGTGGACGATCTGAAGCCGGGCACCTACGCCGTCAACATCGAATTGGCGGATCGCGGCTCGATCAGTCCGGCCAAGGCGCCGGCGGGTCAGGCGCCGGCAGCGATGGTCAACTACAAGACGCCGACCGTGGCGCGGGTGCAGTTCCAGGTCGGCCAGGAGGCTATCGAGAAGCCGATCGCCAACAACTGCAGCAGTTGCCACATGGGACCGAACGGCAAGGGCTTCGTGCTCGATTTCGTCCGCCACAACAAGCTGTTCGACAACAACGCACCGTCGGACCTGTGCGCTGCCTGCCACGACCAGCAGCCGCAAGCTGCGACCGGCGACTGGAGCGGCGCCAAGGCCATCTCCAAGCGCGTGCACGCCATCCACGTCGGCTCCAGCTTGAACTTCCCGAACACGACCGTGGGCTACTACGACCCGACCCGCGGCCGCAACTGGGACATCACGTTGCCGCAAGACGCCCGCAACTGCGAGGTTTGCCACAACCCGGCGACCACCAGCGGCACCTGGGCGACGACTCCGGGCCGCTTGGCGTGCAGCGGCTGCCACGACTCGACGGCGGCTTCGGCTCACATCAAGTTGCAGACTCTGGATCCGACGCCGGCTGACCCGTACAGCGGTGACGAGGCCGAATCCTGCAGCACTTGTCACTAGGTACGTAGAGACGACGCTGAGCCCTGCGCGATCCCCTGCGCAGGCTCTTCGTCCAGGCGGGCTTGCCCGAGCGGCCGTGACGACCCCACGACCGCTCGGGCAGCTGGTCCGCAACCCCGTGTAACCCATGACGACAAAACGCTCGGCGCCGCTCCATGGTGGGCGCCGGCCTCTTGTCCACAGCCTCGATTCGACGCCAGCCGGGCGCATCCGCGAACTGATTCTGGGCCAGCGCAATCACCGGGGGGTGGCTGGCGCAACCAGGGGGTGGGCCGGCGGATAAATCCGCGCCTATCACTGCAAAGCCCCGCCTTCGCGGGGCTGGCGCAACTGCTGATGCGTCGGGCACTTCTACGAGTTCGAGCAGACCGAAGACAATCAAGAAAAACCTGAGCCCCGCGAAGGCGGGGCTTTGTAAACATAGGCGCGGATTCATCCGCCGGCCCGACCACGGCGTTGTGCGTGCATGATTCTGTACGTGCATGATTCTCAGCGATTGCACGCCACCTTGCCGAGGTGTTGTCTGGAAGTCTTGGAAATCAAGCCGAGGATCAGTGCGCGGATGCGCCCCGCCAGCCAGCCCATTTGCGTTCTGGCCGCGTGTCGTTATCCTAGCCGCGCTCCGGCGTTTCGGAGCACACGAGTCGACCATGCGTTTCACCCTCGCCCTATTGCTCGCCCTCCTCGCCACCGGTTGTGCGCGCAAGACCCAAGAGCCGCCGCTCGCGGCCCAGGTACAGCCTGACACCCCGCCGACCGCCGGTGCGCTGCCCGCGGATCACCCCCCGCTTCCGGGCATGCCGGCGGCCGATCCGCACGCAGAGACGGGGGCCACCCCGGGGTTGCCGCCCGGGCACGGCGGCCCCGCGGCCGCAGACAAGCAGGCCGCGATCGAGATCGGCCAGTTTCCGCCTGCCGACCGGACCATCGCCGACACCCTGGCGCACCGCCAGGAACTGAACGGCAAGACCCTGTCGGTTCGCGGCCGGGTGACCAAGGCCAACCACGGCATTCTCGACCGCAATTGGCTTCACGTGAGCGACAGCAGCGGCGGCGATCTGGTGGTGACGACGTCAGGAGAAGCGAAGAAGGGCGACCTTGTGCTGGTCAAGGGTGTGGTCGCACTCGATCGCGACGTGGGCGCCGGCTACAAGTACGACCTGCTGATCGAAAACGCGACGGTGGTGGTCGAATCGTCAGCCGCTGCGGTGCCCGGAACCGTGACTCCCAGTGCCGCGCTGCCCCCGACTGGCATGCCGGCTGGTCACCCGTAGCGGTCTCACTGTCTCAACCCGGCGGCAGGTCGATGGAGTAGGGCGCCACCCGTGGTCCACCTGCCGCCGTCAGGGGTTGCAGCGCGGCAGTGAGTGCCAGGGTCTGGGCGCGCAAGGCTCGCGCATCGAGCGGCGCGCTGCGATCCTCGTGCGCCCACTTCGCGTAGGGCGACCCCGGCTCGATGACGAGGGGCGACAAGTACACGCGATCCTGGGCGGCCAACCCGAGGCCGTTCAGACGCTCCACCGTTGCCCTCAGGTGCTCGTCGGCCCAGCGCACGCCACCCAGACCAACCACGACGGTCAGGCCGACCGCCAGGCCCGCCGCGTGCAACCGAGCTAGCTGCGGGCCCAGCATCGCCAGGGGATCACGCCGTCGAAGTAGCCGGAACAGTTCAGGACTTCCCGTTTCCAAGCCGATGTACAAACGGCGCAAACCTAGGCCAGCCAGGGCCTGCAACTCGCTCCCGCTCCAGGCTGCGACCGAGCGCACTGTCGCAAAGGCGTCCGCCGGCAGGTCCGGGCCCAGCGCGGCACGAATGAGACGCAGTTGCGCCAGGACGTGCGCCCCGCCCGCGGCGAGCACGTCGGCATCGCCCAGGAAGAGCGACCGGCGCAATTCCAAGCCCTTGCCGTACCACGCCTTCACCGCGTCCACGTGCAACCGCGTCTCGGCGAGCGACCGAGTGCCCGCCTGCCGGTCGGCGTAGAGCGTGCAGAACCGGCATTGGTTCCAGTAGCAACCGGTCATCAGTTGCAGGTAGAGGGCGCGTCG
>CAYHHL010000029.1:15720-41508 GCA_964356325.1 uncultured Enterobacteriaceae bacterium
TGCCGCCGCTCGACCGTGCCTCCGAGCCAACGCCCCGCCGCGTCCCAGGTATGAACGGCCCCGCCCGGCCAGATGGCCGTCAGTGCGTCGTCCTTCAGGCTGGCCCGCACCGGCTCGCCAACGCCGTTTGCCGCGTGCAACACGATTCGCATGCCGCCTCGCCGTCGCGCTGATTTTGGCCCCGCACCCGCGAATTACACGCCGATCGCGTCGACGGGTTGGATGAAGTGCGTCTGGGCCCGCGGCGTACCCCACCGTTGCAGCAAGGCGCGCTCGAACGGGTCGGCCCGATGCAGGCGGGTCATCAGAAAGTCGAACAGGCCCATGTACTTCTGGCACCAGGTCGAGTCGGCCATGCGCCCGTGCAGGCTGCCCTGTTCGCAGTAGTTGTGCACCGGGCACACGCCGCACCAGGGCTTGTAGACACACTGAGTGCAGTGCGGGTGACCCTGCAGCGTCGAGGCCAGCGTCATGGCCCGCACGATCGGTCCACCCAGCGTCTCCCGGTACGTCGCCGTGGCCACGTCGCCGATGCAGAAGCAGGCATCGCCGGCGCGGTCGACCATCCGCCCCTCGTCGCAGGTGAACAGGCGGCCGTCGTGGTTGTACGCCAGCTGGCCGATGCCCGCGCCGCAAGGACTGCGCAAATCCAGGAAGTTCGGCTCGACCTGGCCCAACACCTTGGCCATGATCAAAGCCGCGGTCCGCTCTACGAAATCCGTGCCCGCCCGGTTCAGCGCCACGACGTGCTCGTACGCTTGGGCGTAGAAGTCGAGAAACTCCTGCATGTCGTAGCCCAACTTCGCCCGCGTGGTCGCCGCCCAACCGAAGGGGTCGAGATGACGCAGGAAAATGCTACGGCACCCCACTTCGACGTAGTGATCGATGAGCGTCTTGGCGTGCGGAAGTGTCTGGCGCGTGACCGTGGGCAGCGCTTCCACGCGGTACATGCCGGGCTCCAGGCCAAGTTCCTGGTAACGCTCGTTGATCCGCCGCATCCAGCGCACCGTGGTGTCGTGCGAGGCGCCGCCCTTCCAATGTCGAACCGAGTCGTGCAGGTGCGCCGGACCGTCCAGGGAAGTGCAGATCTGCACCCGCCGGTCGATCAGGTAGTCCATCCGCTCGTCGTTCATCAAGCTGAGGTTGGTGACCAGCGAAAGCATCACGGACTTGCGGGCCAGCGCGTTCTTCTGCCGGCTGTACTCGATGATGTGCTCGACGACCGGCCAGTTGGCAAGCGGCTCGCCGCCCTGGAACTCCAGCATCAGGCCGGGCGACGGCGACTCGAACGCGAAGTCCACCGACCGCTCTGCCACCTCGATCGACATGTCGCTGCCGGGGTCGTCCATCGCCGTGCGCGAGGCGTGGCAGTACTGGCAGGTGTGGTTGCAGCGCAGGGTCACCACGAAGATGTGCAGGTTGGGACCCGTGCGCAGGAACCTCAGCTTCTCGCTGGTGCGCGCCACGAGCGTCGCTCGATCCAGGCCTTCAGCCACGAAATGATTGGCCTTCAGGCGCGCCCAGGCCGGCTCGTCCTCGTGCAGATCCCCGGTGATCAGCCGCTGGAACTCCGCGCCGTCGAGGAACACGTGGTCGCCGAAGTCGTTGCTGATGAGCCAGGGCTCGCCGACGCGACGGAAGCGGTAGGGCAGGAGGCGGGCGTCGCCCATCCGCGCGAGGGACAGTTCTGTGAGCGGAAGTCGCTGTGCCTCGGTCATGTCCGCTCCGCGTCGTCGTTCGAGAAACTCAATTGCCTAGGCGGCCTTGCAGTCAGGACCCGTCGCGCTTTTGACGTCGGCATGATCGTGCGCATCGACCTTCCACACCGGCAAGACCTTGTGGACGATGGCCAGCAGCACGAACGGCAGCGTGAGCACCACCAACCCGGCCAGCAGGCCCTCGCGCCCCAGCCATTCCGCGTGGTAGGTGGCGAAGCCACGGAAGCTCTTGCTGAGCAACTGGCCACCGATCACGACGTTCCACCGCATCGCCAGCACCTGCATCAGCACCAGCAGGCCCGTGACCATGCCCAGGCTGATGCGCACGCGCGGCGACACGCCCCGTCGGGTGGCGAACGGCAGCACCACGAGCGGAACCAGCGCTCCGACGGCGACCTGGATGAGGAAGAACGAAATGTTCAGCTTCTCGGTCAGGAGGCGCGAGATCATGTGCCACTCCTCGCCAGATTCATACGCCTTGTTCAGCAGTTCTAGACCTTCCAGCGTCACGGCCAGGACCAGGAACAGCCACAACGTGTGCATCATCGAGCGCAGGCAGTTGTCGTCCACGGCCTTGCGCCGCAGCTTGGAGATGATGATGTACAGCACGACCAGCATCGCCACGCCCGAGACGATGGCCGACACGAGGAAGATGACTGGCATGATCGCCGAGGACCACCACGGGTTGGCTTTGATGCCGCCGAACAGGAAGCCGACGTAGCCGTGCAGCACGCAGGCGGCCGGAATGCCGAGAACGCTGAGCGCGTGGACCCACTTGCGGTCGATGGCCCGGGAGATCGGCGAGTCGTTGACCACCCCGAGCGCCATGACCGTGTAGAGCACGCGGAGAACGCCCGTGGAGGACCTGGCGCGTTCGACGATGTCGGTGCGGAACACGAGCAGGATCTCGGTCGCCAACAGCAGGAGGTAGAAGCTGTAGATGAAGCCGAAGCCTGCCATCGCCGAACTGAAATTGGGCGTGATGATGATGTTCAGCGCCCGCTGCGGTTGGTGGAGGTGCAGCAGCAGCGGCATCGTCGCGAACGAACAGAAGGAGAACGAGGCGACCAGGGCGAATTTGGCCACCGGCGCCAATTCCTGCTTGCCGAACACGTGGTAGAGCGCGGCCACGACGAACGCGCCGGCGACGAGCCCCGTGATGTACGGGTACAGAACGATCATGATGGTCCATGCGATACCATTGTGATCATTCGGGAAGATGAAGTCGTTAAGGAGCGGGTGCATCACACGACCTCCGCGCTGAGACCAATGTAGCGGGTGTTCGGCCGAGTGCCGAGGTAGGACTTGAGGACGTCGATCCGGTTGGCCGCCAGGATCTTGCTGATTTCGCTTTCCGGGTCGGCGATGTTGCCGAAGATGCGCGTACCAGTGGGGCAGACCTCGACACACGCCGGATTTTCACCCTTCTTGACGCGGTGGTAGCACCAGGTGCACTTGTCGGCGGTGTTGGTCTTGGTGTTGATGAAGCGCGTGCCGAAAGGGCAGGCCTGCACGCAGTAGGCGCAACCGATGCAGCGCTCGGCGTCGATGAGGACCACTCCCTCGGGCGTGACATACGAGGCACCCACGGGGCAGACCTGCACGCACGGGGTGTTTTCGCAGTGGTTGCACAGCTTGGGCACGAAGTAGGCCTTCTCGACGATGCCGGCGTCGAGCGGCGGCATGTTGCTGAACGAGAACGGTTCCTCGCGGTTGGTGTCGACCCGCACCGTGCCGTCCTTGAAGTGCACATAGCGCTCGATCCAGGTGCGGAACTGCCCGTCAGGCACGTCGTTCTCGCGCTTGCAGGCCAGCATGCAGTCGCCGCAGCCGATGCACTTGGTGGTGTCGACCAGGAAGCCGTAAATGACCGCCGGCTTGTCCTTGTGCTTGCCAGCGTCCTTCTTGGTCCCGGCGCCCGGACCCTCCTCGGCCTCGGCATCTCCCATGATGATCGGGATGGCGGTCAGCGAAAGCGTGCCCCAGGTGAAGGTCTTGACCGCGTCCCAGAGGAATTCGCGTCTGTTCTTGGTGTTGGGCGTGTCAGGCATAACGGCGTCTCCTTGTAGCGTGAGCGTAGTGTGGGGACACCGCGCTAATCGTCGTCGTCGTCGGCGGCTGGAGTCGCCGGGGCTGCGGCGGGCGCACCGGGGGCGGCGGCCGGCTTGGCTTCGTCCTCGTCGTCCTCGTCGTCATCGCCCGTCTTGGCGCCCGGTTCGTCCGGTTCTTCCGCGGGATTGTGCGGGTTGTGGCATTGGGCACACACATTGGGACTCTTGGGCTCTTTGGCCTCCTGGTCCTTCAGGTGGTCCAGCGCCACTATCTGCGGGAACTTGACGGGCCGGCCGACCACCTTGGTGTGGCAGTGCAGGCAGGCGTCGCGCAGTGCGTCGGGTTTGAGGTCGTCGTGCTTGCACTGGACCGTCTGAGGGTCGCCGCCCGCCGCCTTGGTCGCGTCGACCGCGAGCTGGCAAGCTTGGATGTGGTCCTTGGCTTGGCCGTGGCAATCCGTGCAGTGCACCTTGGCGTGGCTGGTCTTGGCGATTTCCGCGCCGCGCTGGGTGTGGCAACCGATGCAGGTGGCGCGGGTAGTGAGTTGGATTGGCCGGGCTTGGGCCTCGGTCAGAGCGTCACCCCGGTAGGCTCCGAACTTGCCGAAAGAGGCCGGGATGATGACCGTGCGTGCTGCCGCGTAGCCGACCCCGCCGAGCAGGAGAGCGATACCCAGGACCCAGAGATGAAGCACGTCTCGCGAAAACATGTTCGCGCCCCCGTGTAATGCGGCCGGTGCCGCGTGCAGATTGCTGACTGTGCGGTGCAATGAGCCGCTGTGGATGGCCAACCGTGGCGGTTGACCTGCCACGGTTCGTCTGAGTCTGTCTCGTCTGAGACCGTCTCGCCTGAGGTAGCTGCAGGAACCGCGCCAACCCGGGAAGAATCTACTTGCCGGACAAGAGAGCGCTCTTGGTGGCGGCGATGACGCCCTGGTAGAACGTGGGATTGTGGATGCCCTTGGTGCCGTCATTGCTCAGAAGCAGGTAATTCCACACGGCCTTCGCGACCGTCGAGTCCGGAGCCAGGAGCTTGGTCGCAGCGCCGTTGGCCGGCTTGGTCACCAGGTCGGCAGCCCCTACGTAGACGTCGGTGATGGCCTCGGTAGCTCCGGTAGTCCAGGTCGCCTGCACCGCCTTGGGCATGTGCAGGATGAAGCCGAAGCTGCCGTGAATGCTGGTCAATTCCACGCTGGTCGGCGCATCCGCCAAGTCGATCGTCGGGTCCTTGGCCGACGAATACACGTCCAGCTTGGGCTGCCAGGCGCGCACTGTGATCTTGCCGTTGGCCAGTTGCGCCGCCACCACCAGAGCCTTGACCTGGCCGGCAATCGTCGCTTTCAAGTCATCCAGTTGCAGCGTCACCGCAGCCTTCAGCGGCTCGCCGGTCACCAGCTTCGAGTGGCAGGTCGCGCACACCGTCGCGTCGGGCTTGAACGAGTGGTTTGCCGACTGCTGCGCCAGGGCCTGCCCCGCGGTGGGGATTTTCACGTGGCAGGTTGCGCAAGTGTCCGCAATAGCCAGGTGCTTGGACGGCGTGTACCGCGGCATGAAGTAGGCGTTGAAGCCGTACAACACATCGGTCTGCGCCGGCGCGTGCGGGCCGGAGTAGCTGGTCGTCGCCTTGACGAAGTCGTTGTGCTCGCCGTTGCGGGTGTTGTGGCAGGCCATGCAAAGCGCGCCCTCGCCCGCCCCGGTCAGCCCGGTCATGCCGTTGGGCAGCGCGGCGATGGAGTCGAACAGCCGCAACTGGCTCGGATTGGTCGCGTCGTGCGGATCGTGGCAGGCCTGACAGGTCTGCGGCTCCACCGTCGCAGCCTGCATCCCCAGACTGCGCAGGTACGCCTCGTCCGCCGCCGAGCCATCGGGCTTGACCAACAGGCCGGCGTTGCCCTTCTTCAACTGCGTGGCGTAAGCGGCAAAGCCCTGCGCCGAGTGGCAGCGCCCGCAATGGGCCGCCGTCGCCCCGCGCCCTTCCCAAGTGGCGTTCACGGTCAGCGTCGGATCGGCGTGGCCCGAGTTCTGCCACTGGCTGGGCTTGTACTGGTTGGGCAGCGCCTGGTGGCAGGTCGCGCAGACTTCGGAAGACCACGACACGCGCGACGTCTTGAATTCCGCCTTGGCCGCCGCGTCCTTGCCGAGGCCCGCCGCCGAGTGGGCGCTCGAACCCTGCGGCCCGTGGCAACTTTCGCACTGCACGCCGGCCAGCTTGCCGACGGCCGGCTTGTCCTTCATCAGCGCGTCCCAATTGCCAGGTGCAGGCGTGCCGAACTGCCAGTTGGCGACTGCGGCCACGTCGTCGAAACCGCCGTTGTTCGCGAACGGCGAGTTGCCCAAGGTGTGGCACCCCAAGCACGCGGCGCCAAAGCCAGTGCCGCCCTTGAAGCCGTCGAACTTCTGCTTGACGCCGACGACGTGGCTGGTCTTGAGCCAGGGCGTGAACTGGTCGGCCGCCAGGGAGCCGTTGTGGCAAATCACGCACCCCTCGGTCGCGTTCATCACGCCGATCCAGGTGCCACCGTACAGGGTCATGGTCTTGCCCGAGATGGCTTCGGTGACCTTGTAGGTACCCTTGACGTCCAGGGTCAAGTGCGGGAATTGCTTGGCTGCGTCTGCCAGCGTCGCCTTCGAGCCGGTCGCGCCGTCGATATTGAGCGTCCATTGCCACGTCTTCTGCAGCCCGCCGTCACCCACGAGATACAGGGGCAGGCCCAGGGCGGCATTGCGCAGGCCCGGGTTGGGCGCGGCGGCCATGACCGTCACGGTGGTCTTGGCGGCGTGGCCCTGCACGTCGGTGGCGGTCACCTCGAACTGGTAGTGGCCGGCATCGTCCGGCGAAATACCCAGGACGCCAAAGCGCTGCTGCTTCACCAGCTTGGTCGCGGTCAACGGCAGCGTCTTGAACGCGAGCGCCGAGGTCTTGTCACCGGTCACGACCACGGTCGGGCCGCCCTTCTGCAGCCATTGCCACTTCACAGCCAGCGCATCGCCGTCCGGGTCCGTGACGGTGGCTTGGATCGCCACGGGCTGGTCGTAACCGACGAGCAGTGCTTGCTGCACCACCAGCGATGGCGGTTGGCCGGCCGCGGGATCGACGACCAGGGCCACGCCGAGCTGGGTCTGGTTCAGCGCCACGACGCCGACCGTGCCCAGGGTCTGGCTCAGGTACCCTGCCTTGCTGAACGTCAGGCTGTACGAGCCGATCGCCACGTTGGCCAGGGCGAAGCTGCCATCCGCGGCGGTGGTCGCCGTCAGTGCGACCGGCAGGGTCGTGACCAGCACGCCCGCGAGCGGCGCGCCGCCGTTGGCCGCCGTCACCACGCCCGTGATGCCGCCCTTGGCCGCGGCCACGTTACCGTCGGCGCCGGGGTCGCCTTTGGCGCCAGGGACGCCCTGCGGCCCGGTCGCGCCGTCCGCGCCGTTGCTGCCATCGGCACCGTTCTTGCCAGGGGCGCCGTCCACGCCCGCTTGGCCCGGGGTGCCGGCGATGCCTTGCGGTCCGGTCGCGCCAGCGGGGCCCGCGGCGGACTCGCAACTGGCCAGGGCAAAACCGAGGGCGAGAACCGCGACCATTCGTACCGATGTGTTCATGACGACAACTCCTGGCACCGGCCTGCGCAACCCGGGCGACACCTGTCCTTCAGCAAGGATCATGCCAGCGGCGCGACCAACCGGAGCAGCGGCGCGCCACCACCGGCAGGAAACGGAATAACACCGTGCTAGACCTATGTTATATCCACGGACCAGCAAACAGACGTGCAGTTGGCCCGGATCTTGCTGAACCGAAGGCGGGACGGCCCAGGACGGGCAACCTCGTGCACGGTGCGCGAACGCCCGATCCCGCCAGTTCGCTACATGTCCCTGACCAGCCAGAACGAACGGTGCATCGCCGCGCCGCTTTCGAAATTCCAGGAGGAATCAAATGAAATCATGGATTGCCAGCTTTGCGATGGTTCTGCTCGGCACTGCGGCCGTTGCGCCGGCCTGGGCCGCGGAAGGCGCGAAAGCGGGCGACGGCAAGACCGTGTTCACCGAGCAGAAGTGCGCCAAGTGCCATCGGGTCAGCACCGAGGGCATTGCGCCGACCAAGGAGAAGCCTGAAATCGTCGACATCTCGGGCGTCGGCGCCGACCACGATGCAGCGTGGTTCAAGAAGTGGTTGCTCAAGGAAATCGACAAGGAAAGCAAGGTGAAGCCCGGCGAGAAGGTCAAGCACAAGGCCGCTTGGAAAGGCACCGACGCCGAGCTCGACACGCTCACCGCCTGGCTCAAGACGCTGACCAAGAAGGCCAAGTAGGCCCGCAAGCGCTGCCACGGACGTCGCCCCCCGTCATGCGCCTCGATCCCCGGGCGCGTGACGGGGGTCGTTGCGTTTTGGCCGCGGCGACGCTGCATAGCCGGGTAGCTGCGCGGGGATAGCGGGGTGCGGAATTTTCCGCAGGTCGTGGTGGTGAATTCCGCTACTCTACCGCCCGGCGCGCGCGAAGCGGGGCCTGGCCAACGTCGCGAGAACTAGCGGTGGCAGGGCATGCAGGCCGTCGCCGTAGTGCGGTCCAGGGGGCTCTGCCAGCCGGGCGGGTGCGGATTGCCGCCGGGGCCGCCGCTGCGGTGGCACGACACGCAGTTGGAAGCCGCGCCGCGGTCGTGGCACACCGCGCAAGTCAGCACGTCCCGGCGCGCCGCGAGACCGTGGCTTTCGGGCGAACCCTTGACCAGCCAGCCCGGCGGGTGCGGATTGGCGCTGCCCGGGGCGCCGGTGGCAGCGATGCCTTGGCGCTGGTGGCACGACGAACAGCTGGTTTCCGAATGGCACGCGAGACACGCCTTGCCGTCCAGCCGCGCCTCGATAGGGTGCCGGGCCAGCCAGTCGCCCCGGTGCATGAACGCGGCCCCGGGCTTGTCCAGGTGCAACAGGGACGGGCGCATCGGGTTGTTGCGGGCGTGACACTCGGTGCAACTCGGCTCCTGGTGGCAATGGGCGCAGACCGCCTCGCCGCCCTTGGCCGCCGCGCCGTGCCGTCGCAGCCAGTCCGCGCCGTGATCGAACACGGTCAGCGGCTTGCTCGGGCTGTCGGTCATGCCCTTGTGGCAATTGACGCAGTTCTCCTTGCGGAAGTCCTTCTGGTGGCACTGCGTGCAGGTCTGGAACATCGCCGGCCGGTGATCATCGGACACCTGAGTCGATTTGATGACGTCGGCGTGGCACGTGTCGCAGCCCTTGACGCCCTGTTGCGCCAGCCGGCCCAGGTGCGCCTTGTGGTCGAAGCGCAGTCCCGGCATCCGCGTGTCGGTCCAGGTCGTCGGCTGGTTCGGGTTGGCGTGGCACATCTTGCAGTTGTCGACAGCCTTCTCGTGGCAGTCCATGCACTTGGACTCCATCGGCAGGGAGCGGGCCTTGTCGCCCACCGGCGCGCCGTCCAGGCCGGTCGAAGTCTGGATGCCGTCATGGCAATCGGAGCAGGACAGCGACTCCACGACCACGTGCTTTTTGTGCGAGAACTTGATCGAATCGCGGATGGACGCAGGCGTCGCGCCACCGCCCCAGGATCCGAGCAGGTAGGCGCAAGCCGGCAGGACCAGCACGATGCCGAGCAAGGCGAAGATGCGTGCTACGTAAGCAGGGCGTCGCCAGTTCATGGTTGACCTCCCGCAGCCGGCGGGGCCTGCGGCGCTGGCTTCTCGTCTTCATCGTCGTCTTCGTCCGCGGCCTTGCTGGCACCTGGCGCGGGCGCGGCACCCGGTTCGGCCTTCGGTGCCGCGGGCTTGTCGTCGTCGTCCTTGTCTTCCTTGTCTTCCTCGTCCTCGTCCGCGGTCGGCTCCGAAGTGGTACGCGGCGGCGGCTGAATGGGCGGCGGCGGCCGCAGCACCGTCTGCTCGTTGACCGCCAGCGTCAGCAGCCCCATCGCCTGTGCCTCGAAGTATGGATTGCGCCAAAGCTGTCCGTCCAGCCCGACGACCACGCCCGAAGTCACGGCGCAGCGCACGCCGACCAGCGCCCGGGTGGACATCGTCTCGTCGTGGATGGCGTGGAAGAACTGGTAGCCGTCCAGATCGCCGGTCAACGTCCAGCGCATTCCGGCCTTGGCCGTTACGTACAACCGCACTTGGTTATAGCCATTTTCGCCGTTGAACAGCCGTCCGAACTGTAGTCCTGCCCGGTAGCGGCCGGCGGGATCGATGCGCAACCGCGTCTCGGCGAACGCCCGGTAGCCGTCCAGACCGCCCGCTCCGGTCAGGAAGCGGTCGTAGCCGCCCGACACGGCCAGCGCGCCCGGGGTGTCGAGGTCGAAGCCGCCGCCGACGAGGCCATCAGTGCGCGCGACGAACGCGTTGAATATCGAAGTCTTGGGCAGCCAGGCGAGCGGATCGCGCACTTCGCCTCGGGCATGCACCGCCAGGTGCGGACTGAGCCGATACGCCGCGTCCAGCCGTGCTTCCTGCAAGCCGCCGCCGATCAGATCGTGCGCGTAGGTGCCTGTCAGCAGGAGCGGTTTCCACGCCCGCAGCGACGCGTCGACGCCCACGGTGCGCCGGGCCGCTTCAGTGCCGCTGCCGGTCGCCCGCGCCTCGTCCACGCCTTGGGCCGCGATGCCGATGTGGCCGATCTCCCAAGGCATCCACGCGATCCGACCGCCGTACACCGGCGCGCTGAAGGCCTTCTCGAACGTCTCGTACAAGCCGCTGCCCGCGTAGCCGTCCACGCGCAGGTTGCCCGGCAGGCGCACGGTGGTCGCCGCACCGTCCAGGAACACGTAGCGCGGCGCTCCGGCGAACACGGCGAGGCGGCCGGCTTGCACGCGCACCCGATTGTCCATGCCCTCCCAGCCGACGTAGCCGGTCATGACGTCCGCCGATCGCCCGGTCCACGCCGAGCCCCACTGCTGCGCCAGGAAGCCGTACATCGCGCCGAACAGGCCGCTGCCCTGGATGTTGCGCGCGTCAATCGAAAGCAATTCTAGAGTCGGCGCATGCACTTGGGTCGCGACCGTGCTGCCGGGCCTGATGACGCCTGTGGCCAGACCGAGCGTGCGCACCGAGGCATGCACGTCGCCGAGTTCGGTCGCCGCGCCGAGACGCGGGACGCAAAGCAGCGCGACCAACGCCAGGACGGCTCCGCCCGTGCGCATCACGAAACCTGAACGGCCAGTGATGTGGCTCATGGGTCCACCCATCCGTTGACGTGATAGCCGCCCTCGAGATCGAGCGAACCATCGGGCTTGACGGTCTTCTTGTGGCACGCCGCACATGCCTGCGTGCCCTTGGCGGGGTCGGTCGGAACGTGGCCGGTGATCAGCGCGGGCGGAATGCCGTGGCAGGCGTCGCATGCCAGCGTCGTCATGGTCCACTTGGGCGTCGGCACGCTACCGCCGCCGGCGCCGTGACATGCCACCCCGGAGCAGGACTGACTCGGCTGGTCGAACGCCGCTTTGCCCTGCCAGGTCGAGACCTTGTCCAGCACGATGGTACTCACGCCGTACATGTGCCCAGGCGCGTCGACGGTAGCCGGCAACACGTGGCAGGTCGTGCAGGCGATGCCGCCCTTGCTGAAGGTCTTGCCCTTCAAGTGCGCCGCGTGGGCGCCGACGGTGGGCAGCGAGGGATCGCTGTTGCCGTTGTGGTCGGGCGCCGGAGCCCCGCCGGAGCCGGGCGCGCCGTGGCAGGCCTCGCACGAGGTCGGCAGCTGCAGTTCCACCTTGCCGTTCAAGTGCGTACCGCCAGTGAGGATTTGCCCGGCCGCGTCCACCGTGGTGGTGTGGCACTTCTCGCAGCGGTTCATCTTCGGGTGCGGCTTGTGTTCTGGCCCCACGTCGGCGGGCGGCGCACCGTGGCACGCGTCACAGGTCTTGGGCGCGAGCGCCACCTCCACCGCCCCGTCCAGGTGCTTGCCCCCGGCGATCAACTGCATCTTCGCGTCCACGGTCGCGGCGTGGCACTTCGAGCAGTCCTCGACCCACAGCTTCGGGTGGGTGGCCGTGGTCGGCGGCGCGGCGTGGCAAGTCGTGCAGTTGACGGTCGGCGCGAGTACGACTTGCACCTTGCCGTCCATGTGCTTGCCGCCAGGCAGCAGCTTGTTCTGGGCGTCCACGCTGTCCATGTGGCATTGCCCGCAGGACAGCGCGTCGACTTTGGGGTGCTTGTCCGTCACCGGGGGCGCGCCATGGCAACCCGCGCACGAGACCGTCGGGCCCAACACCACGTCCACCTTGCCGTCGATGTGCTTGTCCGGATGCAGGATGCTCAAGCCCGGGCCCGCCGTCGCCGCGTGGCACCCGACGCAGTCCGTCGTGGTTGGGTGCGGTGCGGGCGGCGGCGCGCCGTGGCAGGAGTTGCACGCACGCTGCTGGCCGTCCACCTGGTTCCACACAGGCTTGCTGTGCGTTCCCGGGGCCTTGAGCGTGCTGCCGTGGCAGTAGACTGCGCAGGTCAGGTTCTTGCCGTCGTAGGTCGCGGTCGCGCCGTTGGCCAGCGCCAGCCCGGTGAACTGCACGGTGGCGTGAAAGTCCACGTCATCGATATGCCCATGGTCACTGACGGTTTTCGGCACGACATGACAGACCTCGCAGGCGATGGCGGCATGGGTGCCGTCGGCCCGGACGTGGGTCTGGTGCGCGCCGACGCCGCGATCGGTCGTGCTGGTCTGGCCGTGCGCGCCGCGCGGGGGCGCTGCGTTCTCGTCGTTGCCGTGGCATGCGCGGCATTGCGCAGAGGTTGGGGAAAATTCCGCAGCTGTAGCTGGGTAGTCGGGTACGGCCGTCCGCGCCGTGTCGCAGCCGCTCGCGCCTGCCAGCAGCAGGACCGCCCCGCAGCCCAGCAGGCCCAAGCACCAGGACGGCACTACGGCGCCAAGGTACAACAGCCTGAGATTGCGAGGCAAAATCGCGAACAGCCACCGCCCTCGGGACAGCGACGAAGCCCGTTCGACGAGCGTCCGCCTGGCTCCTGGACATGGCTGGAAGTAACCCATGGCGCGCCTCGCAAGCTGGGCATCGGGCGACCCCGATGTCGCCTGATCCGTACGGAGCAGCGGCCGCTGTCCCGTGCTCCCATTGCTAAGCAACGTACGTGCCAACGCGGCGACTCATTGCATCGGCCAGGCAAGCGACCTGCATTCGACACTCATTTGACGCGCAGTGGCAAGATGTTCGGCGTGCAGTGGGTGGTCACGCACCCCGCCTCGCGTCGGCGAACGCCAGGCAGGGCCGCTGCAGGGACACCCGCCGCGCCGGCAGCGCCTCGAGCAGGGCCCTGGCCTGCCGATCGGTAAGCGGCAGGCTGCGCGGCACGAACAACACGACGGTGCCCGGCTCGATGCGGGCCGACCGCGCTGCCGCGGATTCCAGCTCGCCCAGCTCCGGAATCATCACCAACCCTTGGAAGCCACCGGCGCGCACCCGCTCCTCGCCTCGACCATCGGACAGCACGAGCACGCCCTCGACGACGATGAACAGGCCGATGGGCACATGATGCGGATGCACGAGCACCTGTTTCGCGCTGGCGGCGATGCGCGTGACGCCTTCCAGGGCTTCGACGGCGGCAAGCATCGGGTCGGGCAGGCGGAATGGGTACAGCATCGTGGAACCTCCGCCCGCCCTGGTCCTCGCGCGAGCCTGTCTTCGTCGTGTACGCCATCGTCCACCTGCACGGCTTGTCGCGCGTCACACAGGCGCTTGACGGGGGTCAAGGAGCGGGCGTTCGACGGTTCGCGAGAATCCGCGTCGCGTGTGCGAAGGATTCCACAGGGACGGCGGTTTTGGCCGCTGTCTGGACGTCGCCGCTCTCCCTCCGCGTCGTCATCCTGCTGACTTGGCACGTGGTTTCCGGCAGATGCCATCTCTGGCACGTTCCTTGCCACAGTTCTTCATGTGTGCGCGTCGACCTCCAGGTCGGCCCCCTGGGAAAGCAGCCAGCAGGAGCGACCATGGCGACCGACCAGAAGACTCAGGACCCGACCACGGCCAAGGTGCTCCTGGTGGTGGACGACGAATTCCTCATTCGCTGGTCGTTGCGTCAGCATCTCGTCGCGGCCGGATACCAGGTCATCGAGGCCGCAACGATGGCCGCGGCCCGTGAGGCCTTTGCGCACGGCGTCGACCTCGTGCTGCTCGACGTCTATCTTCCCGACGGCAACGGTCTGGATCTGCTGGAGGAATTCCACGGCCATCGACCCGCGAGCCCGGTCATCGTGCTGTCCGCCCACGGCTCACGCGATCTGGCGGCCACGGCGCGCGAGCGCGGCGCTTTCGACTTCCTCGACAAGCCGTTCGACCTCGACGTGGTGGCGGCGGCGGTCGGGCGGGCGTCGCGCCTGCCGGCGTAGCGCCAGCCTCGACAGGGGCTTCAAGTCAGCCTGCGAGCCACGGCGCGGCCGATCATCCGCAACCGGTCCGGCCACGGCAGGCGGCCGAAGTTGGCCGAGACCACGCCGCGGGTGAAGAAGGTCTTGCGCGAATAGTCGATCGCCACTTCCACCACGCACGGCTCACCCGCCGCCGTCCGCGCGCGCGCCCAAGCCACCGCCGACTCGACTTCGGCGTCGTTCGCGCAATGTCGGAACGGCACGTGAACCGCCGCCGCCAGCGCCGCCAAGTCGTAGTCCGGCAACACGCTGCACGGCGCGGAGTTGGTCAGGGTGCGCTGGAAGCTGGCGATCTGGCCCAGTTCACCGTCGCGCAACACGAACGTCGCTAGTGGCACGGGAAGCTGAGCTGCGGTCAAGAGTTCCAGGCCGGTCATCAGCAGCGCACCGTCGCCCGCGAACGCCACCACCGGCGTGCCCGGATTGGCCAGTGCCGCGCCGATCGCCGCCGGCACGCAGTAGCCCATGCACGAGAAGTCCGTGGGCGCCAGGAACCGTCGCGGCCGCGCCAGGCGCAGGTGTTCCATCGCCAGGAACGTACCGTTGCCGGAGTCCGTCGCGTAGCAGGTGTCCGCCGGAAAGTGCCGTTGCACGCTGGCGAACAGTGCCGCGGGAGTGACCAGCCCGTCGCTGGGCGCCAGTTGCTCCATGGCCACCTTGCGATGGGCCTCGACCAGGCGTTTCTGCAGCACCTTGGTGTCCACTTTGCGTTCGGGCAGCGCCGCCAGCAGGGCCTGGACGAAACGCCTGGAGTCTGCCACCACCTTGATGCGCACCGGAAAAGTCGCGCCGGGCACCGCCGGGTCCACGTCGACGTGCGCGCTGGCTTCGGGCAACTGGATGCCGTAGCTGGCCGTGGACACTTCACCGAGCCGTGCGCCCAGGATCAGCGCGGCGTCGCATTCCGCGGCGATGGTGCGAAGCGGCCCCGGGCACGCCAGGCCGAATCCCGGCCACAGCCAAAGCGGATGGCGCTCGTCGATCACCCCCTTGCCCGAAAACGTCGACGACACCAGGGCACCGGTGCGCGCCACCAGTTCCGGCAGCAAATCCGCAGCCTCTGCCGCGCCCAGGCCCACATGCAGCAGGGGGCGCTTGGACTCGGCCAGCATCTGCACGACTTCTTGGATCTGCTGCGGATCCGGCCCGACCGGCGCCGACCTGGCCGCGAGCAGCGCGCGCACCGGCTCGGGATCGTAGTGCTGGGCCAACATGTACAGGTTGGCGGGAATCTCGACGGCCACGGGACCCGGACATCCGCTGAGCGCGAGTTCGACGGCCTGCAGCAGCATCGGCACGATCTCTTCGCCGCGCGTCGGCCGGAACGTGCCCTTGGTGATGGGCTTCAGGAGCGCCAACTGGTCGATGTCATGGAGCTGATAGCGGAATGGCACGTCGTTGCGCACGCCGCAGGTCAGCAGTAGCAGCGGCACGCCGTCCATGAACGCTTCGGCGATGCCGGACATGGCGTGGGTCACGCCCGCGCCCGGCACCACGTTGGCGCAGGCGATGCCGCCCCCCGAGCGCGCGAAACCATCGGAGAGAAAGCCCGAACTCTGTTCGTCGGTGATGAGCACCGTGCGCACGCGGCTGCCGACCAGGGCATCGTACAGTTCGATGTTGTGCGTGCCCGGGATGCCAAACGCGTGCGTGATGCCCGCGGTGTGCAGGGCCGCGGCGACCAGCGTGCCGCCGGAGTAGGTGCCTGCGACCAGGGTTTCGGCGCGGAGTTCGTGCCGGCGCGAGCTGTCAGCGGACATGGAGGGCTCCTGGAGATGTGCTGGTCGGCGTGCCTTGCTCGCGCTCCGCCACGTGTTCGGCCACGCGTTCGGCCAGGGCCATGATGGTCAGGTACGGGTTGATTTCCAAGGCCGCCGGGAACAGCGAGGCGTCTGCCACGTACAGCCACGGCCGGCCGTGGACCTGGCCTTGCGGCGTGGTCACCGAACGTTGCGGATCCGTGCCCATCCGGCAGCCGCCCATCAGGTGCGCGGCGCTGACGCTGACCGTCCCGGGCTTGAACAGGTCTTCGTGGATGCGCGTGTCCAGGGATTCCAGGTCCGCCTTGGTCAGGCGCATCGGCCGCGCACTGGGCGCATGGACCGCCGTGGCTCCAGCGGCAAAAAAGATGCGCGCGGCGGCACGGCTAGCCTTGACCATCGCGGCAATCGTTGGCTCGGTCAGGCGGTAATCGACCACGGCGTGGCCATGCTTATCCAGCTTCACGCGCTGGTCAGGCAGAGCGTCGTCGCAGGCCAGCACCAGGATCATCTGCAAGCGCTCGAAATGCTCCAGGAAGGCCTGGTGGTCCGGCCCGAAGCCCGTCATGTTCTTGGCGGTGACGAACGGGAAGTACATGCACGCTTCCAGGAAGAAGCGGTCTTGTACGATGCGCTCGTCCCACAGCCACGACTTGGGGTGACCGACGAAGTTGCTGATCGGCTGCTCGTGCTCGCCCACCAGGATCTGCGCGGGATGACAGGTGAACCAGCGACCGATGGCGGGCAGCTCGGACTCCAGGCCGGACCGCAACAGCAGCGCCGGCGACTGCACCGCGCCGCAGCACACGACCACGGTGTGCGCGTGCACCTCGTAGCGCCCTGGCGCCCATTCGCTTGCTGCGCCAGGGGGTTGAACGCTGTCCGAGACTTCGACGTCCAACATGCCGCCCTGGCCCGACGCCGTCAATCGATGCACGGTGGCGCGCGTCACGACTTCCACGCCCGCAGCTTCGGCGACCGGGATCTGCACGACCGATGTGCCTTGCTTGGCGTTGTTCGGACAGCCCAGGTTGCACAGCCCCGCGCCCTGGCAGCCGCGCGTGTTGACCGGGAAGCGCTCCGGGTTCCAGCCCAGCGCACGGCAGCCCTTGGCGAACAACAGGTTGTTGTCGTTCAGTTCGTCGGTCGGCACCAGGTGAACGCCGTTCTCGGCCTTGAAGCGTTCGCCGCGCGCGCACAGATCGGCGTGCTCGATGCCCGGGACGTTCCAAGCGTCGATGACACGCTGCGCCGGCAACACGCTGGTGCCGGTGTAGACCAGGGTCGAACCGCCCAAGCCCTCGGCCATCGCCAGCGTGACCGTGTGGTTGGCGACCGGTATCGCACCGCCGGCAGCGTACAGCCGCGTGGCCATGGCGAGTTCCTGGCCGTCGAAGCTGCGCGCGTCGTGGCGAGGGCCCTTTTCCAGCAGCAGCACGCGCTTGCCCGCCCGGGCCAGCTCTGCCAGGGTCTTGGCGACCGTTCCGCCGCCCGCCCCCGAACCGATGATGGCGACATCCACCGTGACCGTGTTCATGCCCACTCCCGAGTTCGGTTTACAAGCTGCGCGCGCGAAAGGCTGCCCAGCCGCGAGGATTGGCGTGCCAGCCCAGGTTGCGGCCCACTTCCGGGTCGGCATACCAACCGAGGTACACCAGCGTTCGCAAGCCCCAAACGCCCACGCGCAACAGGGCCACCGGGCCGTCCTGGATGCGCTCGAGGAACCGCTGCCGCTGTGCCGTCGTCAGGCCCGAGAACGTGCGCAGGTGCAGGAACAGCGGCAGGAAGTGCAGAAGCGCCACCAGTGTACGCAGTTGGCGTGAGATGGCCGGCGGCTCCGCGGCCAGGCGCGCGTCGACGTGGGCGACCAGGGCCTGGTAGCGGTCGTCGTTCAGTTCTCGAGTCGCCGGCACGAACGTTTCCACGAAAGGGCGCAGGCGGTCGCGGATCGGCAGAAGTCCAGTCATCGTCCACCCCTGTTTCTCGAGGCCATGAGCCCGTCAGGCCCGCGCCGGACCGACTCCGCCGTGGAACTTGATGATAGACCACCGAAAGGTCGCCTGACAAGCGAGATGGCACACCGTTGCCCTACCGGCGACTTTACCTTGACACCAAGGGCATCAGCTGACATCAATGTATGCCAAGGTCCGCTGTCATGGGACCGGGATCTGCCATGTCGCGCCTCGATCTCAAGTTCGGCTTCGAGTGCAACAACCGCTGCGTGTTCTGCGTGCAGGGCGACAAGCGTTTCGAGGAACGCAATAAAACCACAGCGGAACTGGAACAGGCCCTGCGCGCGCGGCGGGCGACGTGCGACTCGGTCGTGTTCACCGGCGGCGAGGTGACCCTGCGCAAAGACCTGGTGCCGATGGTCAAGTTGGCGCGGCAGTTGGGCTATCGCTCCGTGCAAATCCAGACCAACGGCCGGATGCTGAGCTACGCGCCCTACGTGGATGCCCTGATTGGCGCCGGGGCCACGGAGTTCGCGCCGGCGATCCACGGTCCGGACGCCGCCACGCACGACGCGCTGGTGCGGGCCAAGGGCGCGTTCAAACAGGTGGTGCACGGCATCGAGCACCTGCGCCGGCACGGGGCGCGCGTGGTGATGAACAGCGTGATCCTGCAGCAGAATTACGAGAAGCTGCCGGACATGGCGCGGTTGTTCGTGCACCTGGGTGTGCAGCAGTTCCAGTTCGCGTTCGTCCACGCCCTGGGCACGGCGGAGCAGCATTTCGGCGCGGTAGTCCCTCGTTACGCGGAACTGGCGCCGTTTCTGCACGAAGCGCTGCTCATCGGCGAGACGGCGGGCATCCGCGTGATGACCGAGGCAGTGCCGTTTTGCCACATGCGCGGGCTGGAACGCTTCGTGGCCGAGCGCATCATGCCGGAAACTGCGATCCTGGACGGCGACCACGAGATCGACAGCTACGCGGATTACCGCTGGAATGAAGGCAAGTTGCATGGCCCGCCGTGCGAGGCGTGCGCCTGGCGCCAGCACTGCGAGGGGCCGTGGCGCGAGTACCCGGAACGCTTCGGCTGGGCGGAATTCCAGCCGCGGACCGATGATCCGGAAACGGTGCTCGCGGGCCAACCTACCCATACAGTTCCGCCTCGTGTCCGGCCAGGTTCCACTGCGCACCGGCTACCTGAAGCCGTAGACGGCGAGTACCGGGGACAGGACGAGCGTACGTCCTGACGTAGGGATGCGCTTTACCAATCATCACGTGCGATCTTGACATGGATCAAGGAGCCGGCCGTGCGATGGCCTACGGTGCGGCTGCGACCGGACTGCCTGGCGCACGGCCATCGTGGCTTCAGGCTGGAAGCGACGCGCCCGGGAGGCGGTCGAAGGACGTAGCCGACCATGCACCAGACTGTCGACGTGCTCCTCGCCTGGCTGCGCACCGACGCCGGTCTCGACGACTGGGACGATCATGTCGAACGCGACGCGGTCGCCGTGACGCTGTTCATCTCTGCTTCCGCAGTCGCCGCGCTCGTCCTCAACCTCGGCTTGCATGCGGGCGACACGTTCATGCCGCCCGAGTGCATCGGCGGCAAATCGATACTCCTGGCCATGGCGGCAAGCGCGCTGATTTGGCTACCGAAACTCATGCGAGCGACCCGCAGCGCAGTGCCGGCGGCAGTGTTCTGGGGCCTGGTCACACTGGCCAGCGCGGCATTGGACCAGCGCGGCCACGGCGAGTTGGTCGACATCGTCTGGTCCCTGGTGCCGGGCTATATGTCGATTGCCGTGGTCGGCTTCTTCGTGCAGACGCGCGTGCAGATCGCCTCGCTGGCCGTGTATTTCGCCGCGGCCACGCTGCTCACCTACTCGCAACCGCGGGCGTTGGAAATGCAGATCGCCATGTTCGGCATGGTGGTCTCCATGGGCGGCTACATCGGCCACTTGTACCGCAGGTCGGTGCGCTCCGAACGGTCGATCCGCGACCTCCTGCACGAGCGCATGCGCCACTTCAGCCGCTTGCTGCCAGAGCCGATCGCGGACGCGCTGGCGGACGAAGCCGATCTGCTCGCGCTTCTCAAGCCGCACCGGCGCGACGTCATCGTGGTGGCCATCGACGTGCGCGGCTCGACGGTGTTGCTGCAACGCATCGGCGCCGAGGCCTACTTGGAGACGGTGCAGCCGATGGTGGCGCGCCTCTACCGCCACGCCCGCCAGCTGTCTGCTTTCGCCAAGTTCGAGGGCGATGGCCTGCTCGTCGTGTTCGGCGCCTTCGATGATCAACTGAGCCAAGCGGACCGCATGGCCACGGTCGTCAGTTTCCTGCACACGGCGGCGGGGGCAGTGCGGGCGGTGAATCGCGACCACGCCCGCAGTCTGACGGCGCCACTGCGCATCGGCCTGGGCGTCGCGATGGGCTCGGCGGTGGTCGGCTCGGTCTCGGACACCTTGGATGACGTCCTGTTCGATGTCGTCGGCGAGCCGGTCGCCTATGCCTGCCGCCTGGAGACGCTTTCCAAGTCGGTGGACAGTCAGAACCGCAACGTGGTGGTGATGGGCGATGCGGTCGCGTCGTACCTGCGGCAGACCTTGCCTCTGGAGTCGGTGCAGGTGACCCATCTCGTGCGCGACTTCGAGGCTCGCGAGCCCCTGTGGCTGCTCGACTTGCGCCATATCACCGTACCGCAGTCGCAAGCCACGCGCATCGTGACCGCGGCCTGAAGCCACCGCGATGGCGAACGACACGCTGCCCACGCGGCTCGGCGACGGCAAGCGGGTGCGGAGCAGTCCGCATTCACCTGCGTCAATTTCCGCAACTCCGGACCGGCGGCGGCCGCGCATGGCCGCCGGAAGAGCGCGTGTTCCGGCAGTCCGGGTCGCCTGCCTGACCGCAGCCCGTGAAGCCAGGTCATGACATCCTGCCGGCTTGGCGCGGTTCTTGCATAACGACAGTGCTGCGCCAAGGACCGGCGCCCGCTGCGGACCTGCCATGATTGCCACGCCCTGGCCCATCACGCGCCTCGAGACCCGCAGCGTCGACGCGTTCGCCCGCGCCCCCAGGCCGACCGCCCCAGTGCGGGCGAGCCAGGCCGTCCATTGCGGCACGTGCCCCGGCCGGGCGCAGTCCGCTTGGTGCGCCTTGGACAACCCCGCGCTCGCCAGCCTGGACGCGGTGAAGACGAGCAACGTCTACCAGGCCGGCCAGACGCTGTTCTACCAGGGTAATCCCAGTCTTGGGCTCTACTGCGTCGAGTCCGGCACCGTTGCCGTGCGCAAGACCGACCTGGCTGGCAATTCGATCATCGTGCGGCTTGCCCACGCCGGTGACACGCTCGGCTACCGGGCGTTCTTCGCCAACGAGTCCCTGCAGGCGAGCGCCGACGCCCTGGAGCCGAGCCGCATCTGCTTCGTCGACAAGACCGAGGTGCGGCGCCTGCTCGACCAGAACCCCGCGCTCGGTCAAGTGTTCTTGCAGCGTCTGGCCAAAGACGTGGCGCGTTCCCACGAAGCGCAACTTCACGCCGCGACGTTGCCGGTCAAGGCGCGGTTGGCCCACTTGCTGCTCGTGCTCAAGGATCGCTTCGGCGAAGTCGACGACAAGGGTGAACTGGTGATCCGCCTGCCGCTGTCCCGCCAGGACATGGCCGCGATGATCGGCACTCGCCCGGAGACAATCGCGCGTGCAGTGCGCAGCCTGGAGGACGAGGAAATCGCGCGGTTCGAGGGTCGTATTTGCCGAGTGGCCGACCTGGACGCGCTGCTCGACGCCATGGAAGCGCCGTGACCGGGCCCAGCGCCGAAGCCCGCCGGGCTGTCATTGCTAAATTATTACATGAACTTGGGAACATCTGCCGATGACCGATCTCTCCAACACCACGGGTTCCTTGCTGGAGTCGCAGCGGCAGCTCCAGGAGTTGCACTACGCCTTGGATGCGGCGGCGATCGTCGCGCGCACGGACCGCAATGGACGCATCACCTACGTCAACGAGCATTTCTGTGAAATCAGTGGCTATGAACGCGAGGAACTGATCGGCCAGGACCATCGGCTGGTCAACTCTGGCACACATCCACCTGAATATATGCGTGAACTGTGGAACACCATCGTCAGCGGCCGGGTCTGGCGCGGTGAGATCCGCAACCGAGCCAAGGACGGGCACCATTACTGGGTGGACACGACCATCGTGCCGTTGTTCGACGCCGCCGGTCAACCACATGAATTCATTGCAATCCGCTTCGACATCACTGCGCGCAAGGCGGCCGAGGCACGGTTGCGCAATCAGGCGGCGATGACGCAACTGGGCGAGATGGCGACGATCATGGCCCACGAGGTGCGCAATCCCCTGGCGGGCATAGCCGGGGCGTTGCAGATCATTCACGACCGATTGCCGGCGGGCGGCGAGGAACGCTTCATCGTCACGGACATGCGCGAACGCATCCACGCGCTGAACGCCCGCTTGACCGATGTGCTGTCCTACGCGCGACCGCAGGCCCTTAACTTGACCGAGCACGGGCTGCGGCAATTGTCCGAAGCGGTGGTGGCGCAAGTCCGCGAGGATCATCGCTTTGGCGGCGTGGCCATGGAAGTGGTGGGCGATGACGTCATTTGCCTCGTCGATGCCGCGTTGCTGCAGGGCGCGTTGCTCAACCTGGCACTCAACGCGGCGCAGGCGTTGGCGGGCAAGGGCCAGATACGCTTCGAGATCGAGCGGCGGGGCGAGAGGGTGGTGTGCCGCGTCATCGACAATGGGCCGGGCATTCCGGAGGCCGTACGCGCACGGGTCTTCCAGCCGTTCTTCACGACCAAGAGCCGTGGCACCGGCCTGGGCTTGGCCATCGTCCGGCGCGTAGTCGAACAGCACGACGGCGAAATCAGCCTGCATTGCGCGGAGACCGGAGGCACCATAGTACGCATCGAATTGCCGGTCCGACCGGCACCCGGCTGATGGTTGCGGAATTTCCCGCAGTTCTGTGGTGCTTTCCATAGCGAAGTGACGGCGCGCTGCGGCAGTCCAGCACGAATACGCCACCAACGAGGCTGGCACGATCCTTGCTGACGATCCGTGCTGTGCATCTTCATTCGAACGGTATCGTGCGCCAAAGTGCGCAAGTGACGAGAGGCTCCCGATGACTTTGGCGACCCAGGAACGAATTGCAGCTGCGGCGTCAAAGGTCCTGCTCGTAGTGGATGACGAGTTTCTGATTCGTTGGTCGCTGCGCACGCGGCTGGCGGCATCGGGCTATCGCGTGCTGGAAGCGGCGACCTTGGCGGAGGCGCGAGCGGCGCTCGCTCGTGGCGTCGACCTCGTGCTGCTGGACGTGCTGCTGCCGGACGGCAATGGCTTGGATCTGCTGGAGGAACTGCAGCACGACCCCGCGCACCCACCGGTCATCATGATCTCCGCGCACGCCACGGCGGAAGTGGCCGCACGGGCCAAGGCGCAAGGAGCTTTCGAGTTCGTCCACAAGCCTTTCGACCTCGAAGCGATTGCCGCGCTGGTGGACCGCGCCGCCAGCCTCGGTGCCCCATGAGCCAGGCGACCATACTGGTGGTCGACGACGAGCGGTTGATTCGCTGGTCGTTGCGCGAGCGACTCTTGGCCGACGGACACGCGGTGCTGGAAGCGGCGACAGGCGCCGAAGCGCTGCGCTACGCGGCAAGCCATCCGATTGACGCCATCCTGCTGGACAACCGCTTGCCGGACGGTGAAGGCCTGGACCTGCTGCCGCAATTGAAGCGCCTGGCACCCGACGCCAGGGTCCTGATGCTGACGGGTCATTCCAGCGTCGAACATGCCGTGGAAGCCCTGAAGGCAGGCGCTTGGCACTACGCCAGAAAGCCTTTGGATCTCGATGAGGTGGCCTCGCTCGTGCACAAGGTGCTCGAGTTGTCCAGGCTGAGCTCGGAGAACGCTTCGCTGCGGCAAGCGGCAGACGATCGGTACGGACTCGGCGCGGTGATCGGCGAGTCGCCGGCAATCCGCCAAGCGCGCGTCATGCTGCAGAAAGTGGCACGCTCCCCGGGTTCCACGATCCTTCTGGGTGGCGAGAGCGGCACCGGCAAGGATCTCGCCGCCCAGGTCATTCACCATGCCAGCGACCGGGCGAGCAAGCCGTTCGTCAACATCACTTGCTCGGCACTGCAAGAAACGCTTCTGGAAAGCGAGCTTTTCGGCCACGAGAAGGGCGCGTTCACCGACGCCAAGACGCAGAAGAAGGGACTGCTCGAAGCGGCGCAGGGCGGCACCGTATTTCTGGACGAAATCGGCGAGATGTCGCAGGGTTTGCAGGCCAAGTTGCTGCGCTTCCTGGAATCGAAGACGTTCAAGCGGGTCGGTGGCAACCAGGACATCCGGGTGGACGTGCGCGTGATCGCCGCGACCCACCGCGACCTGGAGGCCGAAGTGCGCGCCGGGCGTTTTCGCGAGGATCTGTTCTACCGCCTGCGCGTGCTGCCAGTGGTGCTGCCGCCGATGCGCGAGCGCCCGGGCGACGTGCCTCGGCTGGTGCGGCACTTCACCGAGAGGTTCGCGAGGGAATTCCACAAGCCCGTGTGTGGCGTGACCCGCGAAGCGTTGGCGATGTTGGAGAGCTACCCGTGGCCCGGCAATGTTCGCGAGTTGAAGAACGCCGTCGAGCGTGCAGTGCTGCTGGCCGATGGCGAGCAACTGACGCCGGACGACTTCATGATGGCGACGCCGGTTGCGCAGGTGGACCTCGCATGGCGGCTGCCCAACGAAGGCATCGACGTGGAGCGCCTGATGGACGACCTCGTCACCCAAGCCATCCAGCGCACTGGCGGCAATCAGTCTCAGGCCGCGCGCTTGCTGAGCCTTAGCCGCGACCAGTTGCGCTACCGCTTGGAGAAGCTGGGCTTGTTGGGGCGCCCAGCGGCTTGACGCGGCGGAGGCGGCATGGGGCTCGGGTTGCCGAATCGTGCACGCGTCGTCATCGTCGGCGCTGGCATCGCGGGCCTGTCGACCGCCGCGCATCTAGCCAGGGCAGGCGTGACCGGCATCGTGCTGCTCGATCGTGAGGCCGCGCCCGGCTTGCACGCGAGTTCCCACAACGCCGCGATTGCACGGCAGTTGACCGGTGAACGCGAGCACACGGTGCTGGCGATCGAAGGGCGGCAGCGCCTGGCGGCGGCGGGACTCTTGACCCAGACCGGCGGGCTGCTCCTGGCGTGCGATCCGGATGCCTTGGCACCTTTGTCCGCGGAGGCCGAAGCGTTCGGGCTCGAAATCGAGCGCGGCAGTGGCGCGGGGTTGCCTGGACTGCTCGCAGGCGGGCATCTGCGCGTGCCTGGCGATGGCGTCATCGATGTCCATGGTCTGTTGATGGCGTGCAAGCGCGATGCGCTGGACCTGGGTGTGTCACTGCGGACTGGCTGTGAAGTGCTCGATATCCGAGCAGATGCGCAGGGGTTCACGCTCCTGACCACGAACGGGCCCCTGCATGCGGAGCGGCTCGTCAACGCGGCGGGCGCCTGGGCAGGTCCACTGGGAACGCGGTGCGGCGGAAGTCCGCTGCAGTTACATGCACTTCGACGGCACCTGGCGTGGAGCGCAACGCCATGCAAGCCCGGGCCCTACGCGTGGTGGGTGGATCGCCCGCTGTACCTGCGTCCAGAAAGCGGTGGCTTGCTGCTGTGTCCGTGCGACGAGGACGCTTACGAGCCGCCGACGGTGGGCCGTCAGCCGTCTACGTCGGACGCAGCTTTGCACGCGCTGGCACTACAGGTGGCTGATCTTGCGCCGAATCTCGCGCAAGCGACCATCGCGCGGCATTGGGCGGGACTGCGCACCTTCGCGCCGGATCGTCGCTTCGTCGTCGGCTGGGACCCTCTGAATCCACGCCTGTTCTGGGTGGCCGGACTGGGAGGCCACGGCATGACCACGGGGTTGGCTGTCGGACGTCTGGCCGCAGACTTGTTCCAAAC
>CAYHHL010000029.1:41608-42780 GCA_964356325.1 uncultured Enterobacteriaceae bacterium
GATTCAGCCCGGCAGGCCGTCGGTGCGCGGCCGCGTCAGGATCGGCCAGTACTCCTTGGCGAACAACGCGAAACCCGATGACCACAGGATGCCGGCGGCCAGGAGTGCGTGCGGATGCGCCGTCAGGACCCGCAGCAGGGCCCCGGTGATGACCAGGCCGTAAGCGACGACCGTGGCCCGGCTCGGCTGCAACGGCAGGCCGCTGTGCCCCAGTGCGGCGCGTGACGACACGCCCAGGATCATGACGCCGATGCCGCCCGCGGTCAGGGCATGCAGCGCGGCGAAGGGCCCGACCGGACCGCCCAAGTCAGCCACTGCCTTGAGCGCGAATCCGAAAGGCAAAAACCCATAGCCCACGTGGAGGATCCACACCAGCGGCAGGCGGCGCGTCTGCCAAGGGTGCCAACCGCGCAGGCTCCAGCCCAGCACGACCGCCGCGACGCCGGCCACGGCGCCACTCCAAACAGATGAGGGCAACACCAGTTCGGTGACGGCCACGCCGAGCACGGTTGGCACCGCGGCGACTTCCAGCCAGCGCGGCGTGCCGCAGTCGAATTCGAAGTGACCGTCCAGGCGCATGGCGTTGCGGGTGAACATCGGCACGATCCGCCCACCGATCAGGGCGATGAGCGCCACCACGACATAGATCGCCACGCGCAACGCCAGGCTGGCCGGACCGAAGTGGTATAGAAGGTCTATCCCCCACAGCCCGGCGAGGACGGCGATAACAATGTAATTGCGTCGGTTTCGCGAGCGCACGAGGTCGGTGCCGATCAGCCAGGCCAGGACCGGCAGGAACAGGAGATCGAGGAAATGCAGGCCGGGCAACGCCATGCCGAGGCGCCCCGCCAGCCACAGGGCGAGCAGCAGCGCCACCCTGCGACCGCGGTAGATGGGCTGCTGCGTCCACTTGGGTACCGCGGCCTGCAAGAAACCGGCTATGGCGGCGACCCCGAAGCCGAAGACCATCTCGTGGCCGTGCCACGGCGAGGAGAGCGGCAGCAGACCGCGCCAGGCAAGCAGCCAAAGCACGATCGCCAGCGCACCGTACAGCCCCGAAGCCAGGAAGAAGGCGCGGTGGCCCGAAGCAAGCCAAGCGGGACCTTGCCAGTCGTCGACGACTGCGGCGGGACCGAGGTGAATCGACGGACGGACGGCCATGTTCGAGCTCC
>CAYHHL010000030.1:0-2339 GCA_964356325.1 uncultured Enterobacteriaceae bacterium
TCGTCGGGCGTGCCGCGGAACAGCATCGAGCAGATGAAACTGTTGATACCCACGGACTTGCCCGTGCCCGTCGCTCCGGCCACGAGCAAGTGCGGCGCCCGCGCGAGGTCCGTGCACAACGGCCGGCCTTCGATGTCCTTGCCCAGGATGAGCGTCAGCGGGCTGACCGAATCGCGGAACACCGGCGCGTCGACGACCTCGCGGAAATACACCATCTGGCGCACGTGGTTCGGCACTTCGATGCCCACGACGTCGCGACCCGGGATGGGCGCCACGATGCGCACCCGCAAGGCCGACAGCGACATGGTCAGGTCGTCGCGCAAGTTCACGATCCGCGAGATCTTGATGCCGGGAGCCGGCCTGAACTCGTAGGTCGTCACCACCGGGCCCGGGCGGATGTCCGTCACTTCGCCCTGGATGTTGAACTCGGCGAGCTTCTGCTCGAGCACCGCGGCGTTCTCCCGCAGCATCGCGGCGTCACAATTCACTACGCGCGCGGGCGGTTCCTGCACCAGCGTCGAAGGCGGCAGCACCCAGCTCTTGCCGTCGATGCCCAACACGCCCTGCACGCCTTCGAGCGGCGGGGCGACCGGCACGTTGCGCATGGCTTCGGTCAACACGATGCGCGGTCCGCTCGGCGCGGCATGGTTCAACGGCACGGTCATGCGATCGCCGTGGCCCTCGAAACTGAAGGATGACTTGGTGTTGGGCACAGGCGGCGGCAGTTCCAGCTCGACGTCGCCGACCAGCGCGGCGATGTGGAACTCGCCCAGGGGCGCCAGTTCGTCCTCGCTGACCATCGACTGCCGGCCTTCCAGATCCGCAAGGGCGATGCGCACATCCAGCGAGTTCATCCGCGCCGTCGTCGCCGGGTCGATGCCCGAGAGCCCGACCTGGAGCGAATGCGCCGGATGCACGAAAGTCTCGTTGGCCGGCGGCGCGTCTGGCAGGCGCACCCGGACGCTGGACTCACCGCGGTCGTCGCGCAGATCCACTTGCTGGTCGCGCAGTTCCCGTTCACGCGCGCGACGGATGCCGGTCGGCACCAGCTCGGAACGGGGCGCCATCGCCTCGCCACGCGGAAAGTCGTCGGGCGACAGCGCGATCGGCGCGGCCACCTTGAGCACGGCCGTTTCGCTGAGCAGGGGCTTGATGTCGGCGGGCGTACTCGGCGGAGGCTCGGTCGGCGCGGGCGTGGCTTGATCGACCTGGCCGTACAACTCCCCGACCGTGAAGTGGATTTCCTGCTCCGACCCATCGGCTTCGAAGTCGCTGTCGTCCAGATCGCGCAACTTGCCCGCCTGCGCGGCGCGCTTGGGCCGCCACGCCAAGGTGTTCGAGACGCCCGAACGGAAGCTCGCGAGCCCAGTCTTGGCGACTTGCGCACTGGAAATCGCCACTTGGTCCACTACCGGAACCGCGCGACCGCTCAGCCAGGTGAACAGCGTGCGCGTGAGCGATCGCCCGGTGATGGCCGCCAGCGAGGTCGCCAGCATCCAGCCGGCCAGCAGCGCCGTGCCGGTGGTCGACAACAGTGCCTTGCACAACACCGCGATTGCACCCGGGATGAGACCCGACGCGTCCTTGCCGAACGGTCGCCAGTGCGCGGACTGCGCGGACAGGTGCAGCAGCATGAGCGTGGCGAGCGTGGCGCCGGCGAGGCCCAGACCGGTGCGCGCCTTGAGCGAGGCCATCTTGCCGGTCAGCGTGCGCAGGGCCAGGACCAATACCATCGCATCGAGCAAGAAAGCGCCAAGGCCCATCAACTGCAGGAGAAGATCGGCAATGCGCGCGCCCACCGGGCCGATGTAGTTGTGCACGCCCTCGGTCGCCGCGCGGCCCGTTTGGATGAGATCCATGTCGTGCGCGTCGTAAGACACGAGCGCCGCGCCGAAGCCCACCGCGGCAAAAAGCAGCACGAGTCCGACCATTTCGGCACGCAGGTCCTGGCGCTTGCCCGCGAGCTGGCCCGCGTCCTTGGCAGCGGCCGGCGCCGGCGCCCCGTCACGTTTGCGTGTCTGCGCTGCGGGTTCGAGAGCCTGCGCGTTTGTCTGTGCCTGGGCCATGGCAACCCCTGTGAGCGGCGAGCAAAAAAGGGGAAGTCCCCGGGATCGGCGGTCGACGCTAGCACGCCGGGGATCGGGCGCCAGAAAATGGCCGGAGCGGGACAAATTCGCCACGGCGCCGGCTCGTTTTCGATAACGACCGGAGACCCGCGTCGGCAACCCCAGGCAGCGCGGATGGTTTTTGCGATAATGCTGCGTCGACCGAATCCACGCAGGTTTTCGCGCGTCCTGCCTGCAGGGCGTTGTCGCCGTCGCCCGACGAAGCGCATACTG
>CAYHHL010000030.1:2439-42401 GCA_964356325.1 uncultured Enterobacteriaceae bacterium
AAGAAGGCCGCGCCGCCCGCGCCTGGGACCCCCGAGGCCGTCGCGCTGCAAGTGCAGGAGTTCTACGCGCAAAAGCCGGGTTTTTCCGCGAACTTCACCCAGGTGGTCAAGAAGAAGGGGCTGGCGACGGCGATCACGCGCGAAGGGCGGGCCTGGATCAAGAAGGGCGATCCGAGCAAGCAGGTGCCCGGCAAGATGCGCTGGGAGTACCCGAACGAAGAGATTACCTACTATTGCAATGGAGAGACGCTGTGGTCGTACGAGAAGCGTGAGCAGTTGGCGACCAAGGTGCCGGTCAAGAACAGCCAGTTGTGGCAGGCGACGGCGTACCTGGTCGGTCAGGGTGAACTGGCGAAGGACTTCGCCCTTTCGTTGGACAAGTCGCCGCTCGAGGACGCGTGGGCGCTGAAGCTGACGCCGAAGAAGGGCACGCAGCTGATGCGTTCGCTGACGCTGCTGATCGACAAGAAGACTGGCGAAGTGCGCGGTTCGATGCTGGTGGACCCCTTGGACGACTCGAGCACGCTGAAATGGAAGGATGCGCAGTACGGGCCCATCGAGGACAAGCTGTTCGAGTGGACGCCGCCCCCTGGCGTCACGGTTAAATCCCTGTAGGATGCGCGGAGCTTGCGAATCGACATCACAACTGGCGGATGTTCAGCGGCAGCAACAAAATATCGCCGAGCGATCTGCTAACAAGCGCTAGCGATCTGCTAACTAAGGTCCTGATGGCCCAGCGCCCGAGCCTTTCCTGCCTGTTTGCGTGCCTGCTGCTCGCGCTGGCCTGGCCTGTGAGCGCTGCCGAGGCGCCTGCGCTGGACGTGCAGACCTGGCGCATGGCTCCGGGCCTGCACGACGGTTGGATGGTCCGGTCCGCGGTGCCCATGGCTGCGCAAGCCTGGACGACATTTGCCGACCTCTCCTATACCCGTGCACCGCTTCGGTTTTCTGCTAGCGTCGACGGTGCCAAGCAACGCCAGACGGTCATCGGCGACCTCGGCATGCTGCAGCTCGGCGGCGCGGCGGGGCTGCCCGGCGGCTGGCAGGTCGGCGCGGTGCTGCCGATGGCGGGGATGATTCGCGGCGGTGGGCCGGACCTCGTTCGCGTCGACAAGGCCGATGCCCCGGCCTTCGGTGATCTTCGCCTCGAGACGCGCAAAGCCCTGGTCCATCGACAGAACTCTGGCATGGCGACCGATCTCGCGGCGGCGGCCATCGTCGGACTGCCCACCGCGGCGAAAAACGTCTGGCTGGGTGGCACGCCGTCGCTGGGCCTGGAAGTCCTCGGGTCGCTGTCGACCGCCACGTGGCAAGCGGACGCCGATCTGGGAGTCCGCCTCCAATCGACGCAAACACTGGCAGTACAAGGGGAAACCCTGCTGCGCGCGGGCTCGACGCTGGCGCTGCGGGCAGGGGCGGCGCGGGCGCTGCTCGACGGTCGGGTGCATGCTCGGGCGGAACTGCAGATGCTGGCGCCGATCGCGAGCGCGCTGCCTTCGGGCCAGACCGTGTTCGATCTCGCGGTGGGCGGCGACTTCGCGGTCACCGATGCGCTGCGGCTGTACGCGGCGGTAGGTGGTGCGCCGACTTCGGGCCCGGGGTCGGCGGCATTTCGGGCGGCGGTAGGAATCCGCTTCGATCCGCAGCAGTTGCCCCACGATGCCGACAACGATGGCCTGGACGACAAGCTGGACAAGTGCCCGAACCAGGCCGAGGACAAGGACGGCTTCGAGGATCAGGACGGCTGCCCGGATCCGGACAACGACGGCGACGGCTTGGCGGATTTGCAGGACAAGTGCCCGAACGCGCCCGAGGACAAGGACGGCGTGCAGGACGAGGACGGCTGCCCGGATCCAGACAACGATGGCGACGGACTGCGTGACGTGAAGGACAAGTGCCCGGATCAAGCGGAGGATCGCGACGGCTTTGACGATGACGACGGCTGCCCGGAGGCGGACAACGATCAAGACGGCATTCCCGACCTGCACGACCTGTGCCCGCTGAGCCCCGAGAACAAGAATGGCTTCGAGGACGAGGACGGCTGTCCGGACATGGCTCCGGGACAGGGGAAAGTGCCTGAGGCTCCGGCCACAGCTCCGGGTTCGGGTTCGGGTTCGGGTTCGGGTGCGGGTTCGGGTTCGGGTTCGGGGTCGGGTGCGGGTGCGGGTTCGGGCCAGGGCAGGTCTGACGCTCCTGCGTCGCTCTATGACCTGCCCGTTGTCGAGGAATCGAAGCTATCCGCTTCTCGCCCCTCGACAACGGGTTCGGGTTCGGGTTCGGGCAAAGCGTCGGCTCCGGTTCCGGCCCCGGCCACGGCTCCGGCCACGGCTCCAGGCAAGGCCAAGGCCGCGCCTCCCGCCAAGCCCAAAGCCGACGAACCAGCGCCCGAAGGCAAGCAGCGCGCCAAGGTCAAGCCGATCTGACCGTCACGCCGCAGGAACCCGCACTCGCACCACGACTTCGGCCTGCACCCTCAGCGCGCCCAGCATCGCCCGGTACGGCTTGATGCCCCACTCGCGCTGGTCCAACCGCACTTCCGCAAGCCAATCCGAACCTTCGCGGCGAACCGGCACTTCCAGTTCGACCATCTGGCCGTGCAGCGTCAGCGTGCCGTGCAGCAGGCCCGGCTCGGCGAGATGGCCCTCGAAGCGCAGTTCGCCGTAGCGCGCCGGCCGCAGCACTTCAAGGGCGATGTGGTGCTCGATCTCGCGGTGGTCGTGGGCCGACAGCGCCTCCGGATCCTCCACGCCGTCGTGCATCGCGCAAACCACGCGCAAAGTCGATGGTTCCAGCGTCGCCAGCACCGCGCCGCTCGCCGGATCCGACTCGATGGTGAACTCGGTGACGCGCAGCTTCAGGTCGTGCGCCACGCCGGCCAGCAGGCCCTCGGTGAACGTGAAGACCAGCACTTCGGCATCGCGGGCATCATGACGCATGGTTTCGCCTCAATCTGGCAATTCGCCCAGGGCCTTGCGTGTGCGCTGCAGCAGATCGACGGCGCGGCGGTGCAGCGACTCGGCCTGGCGGCGGGCGTCCTGCAAGGCCGGAAGATCCGTGTCGATCTGGAAAGCGTGCGCGGTGCCCAGCACCTGCTCCAGCGTGTGCTGCAGCCCTGGCGAGGCCGGCATTTCCTCCAGACGATCGAGAATCGCGTGGACTTGTGCCAGGGTCGCCGAGTGCTCGGCCAGGCTCGCGTGCAAGGACTGCTCGGCATCGCGCTGGTTTTCGAGCATGTCGACGCATTCCTCGAGCAGCGGCAACCCCGCGGTCACATGCGCGAAAGCCTGCACCATCAGCGCGTCGACATCGACCGGGCCGAAGCCGGCCGCCACTTCGCGCAGGCGCTGCCACAACAGCTGCTGCAACTTCGCCGACTCCTCGTCGTCGAGCTTGGCCTCGGACGTGCCACGCTGGAGCAAATCGCACAGATGTACAGAGACTTGCGCGGCGTGACGGGCGTCGGCCAGCAGCTTGTCGCCGCCGTCGATGCTGGCCACGCCGGCCAGCGTTTCCAGCCGCGCGTGCAAGCGGGCCACGCGTTGGGCAAGATCGGCCACGCGGATGGCGGAGGGCTTGTCGCTCACAGCGGAATGTTCCCGTGCTTCTTCGGCGGGTTGCTGTCGCGCTTGCCGGCGAGCATGCGCAGGCTCTGGATGAGGCGGGGCCGCGTGTCCTCGGGCACGATCACCTCGTCGATGTAGCCCAGCTCGGCGGCTTTGAACGGATTGGCGAATGTATCCCGATATTTCTCGACGTAGGCGGCCTTGGCGGCGACTGGATCCGCTGACTTCGCTAGTTCCTGCCGGTAGACGATGTTGACCGCGCCGTCCGGACCCATCACCGCGATCTCCGCCATCGGCCAAGCGAAATTCATGTCACCGCGGATGTGCTTGCTGCTCATCACGTCGTAGGCGCCGCCATAAGCCTTGCGGGTGATGACGGTGACCTTGGGCACGGTCGCCTCGGCGAATGCGTACAACAGCTTGGCGCCGTGGCGGATGATACCGCCGTATTCCTGCGCAGTTCCGGGGAGGAAGCCGGGGACGTCAACGAAAGTGACCAGCGGGATCTGGAAACAATCGCAAAATCGCACGAAGCGGGCGGCCTTGATGCTGGCGTCGATGTCCAGGCAGCCGGCCAGGTGCGCGGGCTGGTTGGCGACGACACCCACGGTCTGGCCGTCCAACCTCGCGAACCCGCAGAGGATGTTGCGCGCGAAGTGGGCGTGGACCTCGAAGAACCAGGCATCGTCGACGATCGCGGCGATGACCTCCTTCATGTCGTACGGCTTCATCGGATCGTCGGGTACCAGATCGGGCAGGCGGCTGTCGCGGCGGTCGATCGGATCCTGGCAGGTCTGCCTCGGCGCCGGTTCCAGGTTGTTCGAGGGGATGAACCCCAACAGTTCCCGAGCGATCGCGATGGCGTGCTTCTCGTGTTCGGCGGCGAAGTGCGCCACCCCCGACCGCGAGGCGTGCTGCATGGCGCCGCCCAATTCCTCTTGGGTGACCTCCTCGTGGGTGACCGCCTTGATGACGTCGGGGCCGGTGATGAACATGAAGCTGGTTTCTTGCGCCATGATCACGAAGTCGGTGATCGCCGGGCTGTAGACCGCGCCACCCGCGCAAGGCCCGAGGATCAGGCTGAGTTGCGGTACGACGCCGGACGCCTGGACGTTGCGCAGGAAGATGTCGGCATAACCGGCGAGCGATTCGACGCCCTCCTGGATGCGCGCGCCGCCCGAGTCGTTCAAGCCGACCACGGGCGCGCCGACCTTCATCGCCATATCCATGATCTTGCAGATCTTCTGTGCGAAGGCTCCGGAGAGCGAGCCGCCGAACACGGTGAAGTCCTGCGCGAAGACGAAGATCGTCTTGCCGTGCACTGTGCCGTAGCCGGTGACGACGCCGTCGCCGGGGATCTTCTTGTCCTGCATGCCGAAATCGGTGCAGCGGTGGGTGACCAGCCGATCCATCTCGACGAAAGTACCTGGATCCAGGAGTAGATCGATGCGCTCACGGGCGGTCAGCTTGCCGGCGGCGTGCTGCTTCTGCATGCGCTCGGGACCGCCGCCCGCCCGGGCTTGCGAATCCAGCAGTGCGAGACGATCCAGGACCTTCTGACGGCGAGCAACCATGGGCGGACTCCAACGTGGCGGCGGCGTGATACCAGCGAGGGGCGGTTGGGGCAAGGGCGGTCCTTCCCGGCGCCGGATGACGCACTGCGTTACGACATCTTGACGCACGATGACGCAGTGCGTTAGGATGGATCCGGCCGATGGGAAAAACCTCGGCTTGCATCCAGCGCTGCGCATGGCGTGGCATTCACGGAGGACCCGATGGCTCAGCCCCAGACGATCGACACGGACGCCGTGCGTCATGACAAGAACACCGACAACGGTCCGCGCGCGACCACGACGACGGCGCGTCTGGTCGAGAAGGTCGAGGCGGCGCGCGCCAAGGTTCGCGAGCAGTTCCAGAGCCGTGTCGCCCAGGCGCAGCAGCGCTGGAACGACCAGTTCGCCGAGTTCGAGAAGAAGGCGCAAGCCGTGGTGCACCAGGTCCAGACCACGGCCCAGGGTGTGGTCGAGCGCAAGAATGACGCAGTGCACAAAGTCGAGGGCGCGGTCGACGAAGCCGTGAAGACGGTCGAGGGTGCAGTCGAGGGTGCGGTGAAGACGGTGGAGCAGGTCGCGCACGACGTCGGCGCCAAGATGGGTCCCGGTTCGCCGATGGTCGCGCAGGTCGAGCACATCCTGAAGATGCCGGCCGACGTGCGCGAGGACCTGCTGACCAACCTGGGCGTGGCATCGCAGAAGCAGATCGCGCAGTTGCACGAGGAAATCGCCGGGCTGTCGGCCGAGATCACCGCGCAGTTCGTGGCGCAGACTGAGATCCTCAGCCAGTTGCTCCAGGGCAAGCACAGCCACGACGGCCACCACGACGACAAGGCGACCGTGCGGCTGCAGGCGAGCAAGGCCCGCAAGAAGAAGAGTGAACCGACCGCCCAGGCGTAGCTGCGGTTCCGACCTCGGTCCAGGTCGCAAACCACGGTTGGACAATCGCGCCCCACGCTTCTAGTCTGCCGGCCGCGCCCGAGCTCGGTGGCGGCGGTGAGGCAGCATGCGCGGCGGTCGCTGGGGTTGGACCTGTTTGGGATGGCTGATCGCGGGGCCCGTGCTCGCGCAGCCGTTGCCCGTAGTGCCACTGGCCGAGGAATCGACCGACGCGACCGGGGGCACGCCCGACTACGTGCCCCAGGTCGAGGCGCCTCCGCTCGTCGTCGACAAGCAGGATCAGGCGAGCCACGCGGCGGATTCGGGCTGGCACGCCTGGCTGTCGGATCGATTCGCCGCCGAGCGCCAGACCACGGCGCCGGTCCAAGGGCCTCTGCCCACCGACGTCGGCGTGGGCCCAAACCTCGCGACATCGAACCGATTGCGGGTCGGCACCAGTTGGCACCGTGCACCCCAGAGTGGCTTCGTGCGCGAGTTCCAAGCGGTCCTGGAAGGCGACATTGACGGCGGTACCTTGGACCGCTTCGATCCGCCGGCCAGCACCTACACGTTGCGCAAGGCTTTTGTCGAAGCCGGCACGCCGGTCGGCCAGTTCAGCGCGGGTCGCATGGTCGCGTCCTGGGGCTTGGGCCTGGTTGCGCAAGCCGGTGAAGACGACCCGATGCAGTTCGGCTTGCGGCGCGGCGGCACGCTGGTCGATCGCTTCCAGTACGCCGTGTTGCCGGCCGCGCTGTTCCACGAGGGCAATCCTCTCGAGGCCTTTCCGCTCGCAATCGCCGTCGCCTACGATCGCTTGATCTCGGACGATCTCGTGCGCCAACACGATCGCTGGGAGGGGGTCATCGGCGGCACCGACGTCGGCCGCAACCTCGTGGGCGCGCTGGTCTACCGGGGCAAGGACCTGCAAACCGGCGCGTACTATTCGGAACGTCACCAGACCGACGTGGAAGGGCTCGGCATCGACGCCCGGGTGGTGGACGCCTTCGCGCGCTGGCAGTTGCGTCACGGCGCCTGGAAGTTCGTCCTCGCTGGCGAGGCGGTCTACGCCAACGGCACCACGACCTGGTTGCGCACGCCAGCTCAGCCTGATCTCTTGAACATCGAACAGTTCGGCGGCGCACTCCGACTCGAAGCGAGCCACGGCACGGTGCAGGGCCGACTCGAAGGCGGCATCGCCAGCGGGGATTCGCGGCCGTTCGACGGTACGGTGCGCAACTTCGCGTTCGCCTCGGACTATCGCGTCGGCCTGGTGCTCTTTCCGGCCTACCTCGGGGCGATCTCAGCCACTACGCGCGCAAACCTGAGCGATCCCCGGTTCGTCGCGCAAGCACCGGCTGGCGCCAACCACATCCTGACCCATGGTGCGGTGACGCAAGCGATTTATCTCCACCCGGTCGTGCGCATCCAGGCGACGCGCCGCCTGGCCGTGCTCGGTGGACTGGTCTGGGCGCGCGCTCCCGTCGACGTGGCCGAGCCTTACCGCACCTTCCTGAACGGGGGCACGCCGACCGGGGCGCGCGGGGCGAAATCGCGCCGTGATTTGGGCATGGAATTCGACGGCGCGGTTGAATTCGCGCAACCGTTGGGCAGTGACAGCGTACAGTTGCTCGCCAGGGCGGACGCCGGTGTGCTGCTGCCCGGCGAAGCGTTCGACGATGCGGACGGCCACGCGGCCGCTGCGATGGCGGTCGTGCAGGGTCAATTGGCGGTTCGCGCCCGTTGGTAGGAGAACTTCATGTTGCGTGGGCTGTCGTGCGTCATTCCATGGGCTTCCCGGCTCACCGTGCTCTTGTCACTGCTGCTGTCCGTCGCCTGCGAAGCGGATCGGCCGCGCGGCCTGACGCTTTCGGCGCGCGCGGGTGAAGTGCCGGGCCCCCACGTCGTGTTCGAGCCGCTGGAACGGCCCCAGGCAGAGATCCCCTTTCCGAATGACCTGTTGCTGACGGTCGGCGTGGACGGCAAGCGGCATTGGAACGTTTCGACGCTGACGACCACCGAGAACGAGAAGATCACGCGCGAACATCTCGACGACATCGAAGGGTTCTCGGGCCTGACGCCGATCTCGCTGGCGTTGGACGCGCCCCTGGACCTGACCAGCGTGACCGCCAAGACCGTGTACGTCATCAACGTTTCGCCCAACGAGCCGCTGCATCCGGACCGGCCCAACCCGCGCTTCGGCGAACGCGTGCCCCTGGATCTCGGCTCCGGCTGGTTTCCGCAATCGGCCGATCCGCACGAGTACCTGCCGCTCGATCCGCTCAAGGACTTCGATAGTTACGTGCTGCCGCCGAACAACAAGGTCGACACGGACGGCGACGGCGTGCCGGACAAGTGGGTCTATCACTACGAAGTCGAGTCGCACACGCTGGATTTGCGGCCGCTGATGCCGCTGCAGGCGGGGGCCCAGTACGCGGTGATCCTGACGCGCGGCGTGAAGGGGTGGAGCAAGTCTGGGCAATACGGACCGATTCGCTCACCGTGGGAGTGGGTGAACCACGACAGCCAGACCGAGGCCCTGGAGCGCGCCCTGCCCTCGCTGCAAAAGGTCGGCGTCAGTCGCGACGACGTGGCGTTTGCCTGGACCCTGACGATCGGCGACTTGTCCCGGACGTTCCGCTCCTTGCGCGACGGACTGTATGGCAAGGGGCCATTTGCCTGGCTCGACAAGGAATTCCCCGCACGGATCGCGGAGGTGGACGATCTCGGCATCACGGTGGACGGCGACGGCACCACCGAGGGCAAACCGTTCGTGAAGGGCGATTCGGTGTTCGTGCTGCAGTCCGCGTTCATGAAGCCGATCGTCGGGCTGGTGGCTCAAGCGGCGCCGGACGTCGGCCTGGGCTCGGTCGATCACGTTTCGCACTTGGTGTTCGGTAGTTTCGACACGCCCAACCTGCGCGCGACCCCGGACAACGTGTGGCACCTGGACGTGCGGGCCGGCAAGGTCAGCGTGGACGAAAAGAAGTTCCACGAGCGCGTGCCGTTCATGCTCACCGTGCCCAAGACCACCGAGCATCACAAGCCGCCGTTTCCCGTGACGATCCACGCGCATGCGACGGGGACCAGCCGGATCGAAGCGCTGCTGCTGGCCGACCGTCTGGCTGAAGCGGGCATCGCGACGTTCGCGATCGACGCGGTGGGGCACGGGCCGATCCTGACCGATCCGCTCAAGCTGCTGCGCGCCAAGGGTTTCATGGGCCTGCTGGCCAACGTGCTGCCGGCGCTGCTGTTTCCGCTGGATGGCGACAAGCGCTTTCCAGACACCATGTCCGACGAAGCCAAGGTCGAAAAACTGTTGCAGAACGGGTTTGTGCAGCAGCTGATGGTCAAGGGTCGGGCGGTGGACGACAACGGCGACTGCCTGATCGAAGGCGGCGAGGCCTACTACGCCCCGGACGCGTTCCGGCTGCGCGACGCCATGCGCCAGACGACGCTGGATTACATCGTGGCCGTACGAATGTTGCACTCGCTGAGCCAGAAAGCAGTGCCGGCCGTGCCGCCGACATTGGATGGTCACACAGCGACCGCAGAACAGCTCAAGCCCCACATGCTCGCAGGTGATTTCGATCTCGACGGCGTGCTGGACGTGGGTGGCGACGTGCCGTATTTCATGACCGGCGTGTCCCTGGGCGGCATCCACACCGCGCTGACCGCGCCGCTCGAGCCCTTCATCGTGGCGGCGGCGCCCGTGGTGCCCGGCGCGGGGCTGGCGGACATTTTCGTGCGCACCCGGCTGCACGGCAAGGTGACGGGTCTGGTGCACGCCGTCTCGGGGCCGATGCTGGTTGGCTGTCCGGCGACGAGCAAGAAGGAGAACGCCCCGCAGTTCGTGCACTTGTCCTGGAACGACGATTCCGACGGCTGCCAGAAGACCAAGCGCAAGGTCTGGAAGGACCCCAAGACCGGCGTCTGTCTGAACGAGGAAGTGGAAGCCAGCATCGTGCAAGCGGATCTGACGGTTCCGGCTGGCGCGAAAGTTGTGCTGCGCAACCTGGCGAATCAGGAGACGGCCGAGGTGCTGGCGGCGGCCAACGGGTCGTTCCGGCTGGCGGTGCCGTCCGATGTGGGCGATCGGTTCGAAGTGCAGGTACGCGGACCGGGCGACGTGATCATCGCCAAGACCGAAGTGCGCACGCCGTACAAGGGCCTGGCTCGCGAGCGCAACACCCCGGACTTTCGCCACTTCGTTCAGCTGGCGGCCAACGTGCTGGAGGGGGCCGACGCGATCACGGTGGCGGACCGCGTGCTGCTCGATCCGCTGCCGGGGCATCCGCGCACCAACATGCTGATGATGTTGGGGGTCAACGACAAGACGGTGCCATTCACCCAAGGCGTGGCGCTGGCGCGGGCGACCGGGCTGTTCGGGCGCGGCGATCCGATGGGCCTGGACGCCGCCTACCTGCCGTGGACGGTGGCGGCGATCGCGTCAGGACTGCTCAACGGAGCGGACGTGGCACCGCCAGTGCTGGATCCGAGCTTTCCCGAAGGCGGCGATGGCCTGTGCAACGTGATTCCGACCGATCCGGCTCAACCCGATGGCGCGAAGTCCGGTCTGTGCTTGGCGAACGTGCACGGCCACCACGAGTACATCGCGCAACCGCGCTCGGATGGCAGCTTTCCGGCCAAGGACGGCTACCACGGCACCTACACGGAGTACCACCGCAACATGATCGTGACCTACCTGCATTCGCTGGGAAAACACATCGCGCAGGATCCGTGCTGGGGCGACGCCAAGTGCATCGTCGATCGCGGGTTACATGCCGAATGGGCGCTCCCAGTCGGGCAAGTGAAGTAACCAACCCGACGGCTGCGGTGAAACGCTTGAACTTACTGGCACAGTCCGGGATGATGAGCGGCAGCTATGAATTATCACCGAGTGATCTGCTTACAAGTGTGTGATGATTAAGTGGTTCAACTCGCTGTTTTCGAACGATATCGCTATCGATCTCGGTACGGCGACCACCCTCATCTATATCAAGGGCCGCGGCATCGTCAGCCGTGAGCCTTCGGTCGTCGCGGTGCAATTCGATGCCCGCGGCGAGCGGCGCGTGCTCGCGGTCGGCAAGGACGCCAAGGAGATGCTGGGCCGCACGCCCAAGGGCATCGAGGCCATCCGGCCCATGCGCGACGGCGTCATCGCCGACTTCGACGTCACCGAGGCGATGCTGCGCTACTTCATCGCCAAGGCGCAGAACCAGCGCACCTTGGTCCGCCCGCGCGTCATCATCTGCGTGCCGTTCGGCATCACCGACGTGGAAAAACGCGCAGTTCGCGAGAGCGCGGAATCGACCAGCGCCCGCGAGGTCTACCTGATCGAGGAACCTATGGCCGCCGCGATCGGTGCTGGCCTGCCGATCACGGAACCCGCGGGCAACATGATCGTCGACATCGGCGGCGGCACGACCGAAGTGGCGGTGATCTCGCTGGCGGGCATCGTCTACAGCCACTCGCTCAAGGTCGGCGGCGATCGCATGGACTCGGCGATCATCGAGCACCTGCGCCGCAAGTACAATCTGCTGATTGGTGAAATTACTGCGGAAGCGATCAAGCTGCGCATCGGCAACGCCTGGCCACGGCCCGAGCAGATGACCATGGAAGTGCGCGGTCGCGACGCGGCGGCGGGCGTGCCCAAGGTCGTGCTGGTCAACAGCGACGAAATCCGCGAGGCACTGGCCGAACCGCTGGCCGAGATCGTCAAGGCGGTGCGCGGCGCGCTGGAAAAGACGCCGCCCGAACTGAGCGCGGATATCGTCGACAAGGGCGTGGTGCTGGCGGGCGGCGGGGCGTTGTTGCGCGATATCGAGGTCTTGCTGCGCGACGAGACCGGCTTGCCGGTGCTGATTGCCGACGATCCGGTCAGCGCGGTGGTCAAGGGCGCGGGCGCGGCGCTGGACGATCCGAACCTGCTGCGTCACGTCGCGATCAAGTAGCTAGCGCGCCGGCAGTGTCTCGGCGAAATGGCACGCCGCCTGGGTCGCCGCGATCGGCCGCAGCAACGGCAGTTCTACCACGCAGCGATCCTGGGCGAACGGACAGCGCGGGTGGAACGGGCAGCCGGTCGGCGGATTCAGCGGCGAAGGGATTTCACCCTGTAGTACCGCGGGCTTCTGCTGCCGGGCCAAGACAGGATCGGCCAGTGGCACGCTCTCCAGCAAGGCCCGCGTGTAGGGATGCGCCGGCTGGGCGAACACCTGCTGGGCCGGACCGTGCTCGACCACGCGCCCCAGGTACAGCACCGCCACCTCGTCGCACAGGTGCGCCACCGCGGCCAGATCGTGGGCGATGAACAGGTACGAAAGGCCCAGCCGTTGGCGCAGATCTGCCAGCAGGTTCAGTACTTGTGCTTGGATCGAGACGTCCAGCGCGGAGATCGGCTCGTCCAGCACGATCAGCTCGGGTTCGGTCGCCAACGCCCGCGCGATGCCGACCCGCTGGCGTTGCCCGCCGGAGAACTCGTGGGGCCAGCGCGCCCGCAACTGGGGATCCAGGCCGACTTGTTCCAGCAGCCGTGCGACCTTGCGCTCGGTCTCGGCGGGCGTCAGCTTCATGTGGATGCGCAGGGGCTCAGCCACCGCGTCGCCGATGCGCATCCGCGGGTTCAGCGACGCCTCCGGATCCTGGAACACCACCTGCATGCGGCGGCGGACCGGCAGAAGCGCGCGCCGATCGCTATGGGTGATGTCCTGGCCGCCGAACCAGACGCTGCCTGAGGTGATGGGGGCCAGGCGCAACAACGCCCGTCCGGTCGTGGACTTGCCGCTGCCCGACTCGCCCACCAGGCCCAGTACCTGACCGCGGCGCACGCCCAGGGATACGCCGTCGACGGCCCGGACTCGGCCGATTTCGCGGGCGATGACCAGACCCTTGCGGACCGGGAAGTGCACGCGGACGTCGCGCCATTCAGCCAGGAAGCCGGGGTCGTTGGAGGGCAATGAGCGTTCAGGCACCTGCAACCTCGGTTGGCCTATCGGAATGCTGGGCGGCGCGCGGCTGGCTCAGCGACGAGGCCCAGGCAGGCACCGAGTCGGTCCGGATGCACAACGCGGTGTGACCAGGGGCGATTTCCACAGCGGGCGGGCGGGCTTGTCGACAAGCGTCCAGCGCCAGCGCACACCTGGGCGCAAACACGCAGCCCGGCGGGCGATCTTGCGGCAAGGGCGGCAATCCCGCGATGGCGTACAGCGGTTCGCCCGGCTTGCGCGCCGACGGCAGGCTGGCCAGCAGCCCCACGGTGTAGGGATGCCGAGGCCGGGCGAACAGTTCCGCGACGGGCGCCTGCTCGACCACCAGACCGCTGTACATGACCAACACCTCGTCGGCCATCATGGCGATCACGCCCATGTCGTGGGTCACCAGCACCAACGCCAGACCCGTGCGTTCCTGTTGCATGCGAATGAGTTGCAGCACCTGGGCCTGGATGGTCACGTCCAGCGCCGTGGTCGGCTCGTCGGCCAACACCAGGTCGGGGTTGCACAGCAGCGCCATGGCGATGACCACGCGCTGGCGCATGCCGCCCGACAGTTCATGGGGATACGCGCGCAACCGCTCTTTCGCCGCGGGAATCCCCACTTGCGTCATCATCGCCGTCGCCGCTTGCAAGGCCAGCGCTTTCTTCATGCCGCGGTGCAGCGTCAACACTTCGGCCAGTTGGTCGCCGATGCGCAAGTAGGGATTCAGCGCCGTCATGGGATCTTGCCAGATGACCGCCATGCGATCGCCGCGCAGGGCCTGCAGTCGCCGTGGGGAAAGTGTCAGCAGATCGAGGCCTTGCAGCTGTAGCGCCTGGGCTTGCACCGTCGCCGAGCGCGCATCCAAGAGGCCCAGCGCGGCCAGCGAGGAGACCGTCTTGCCGCTGCCACTTTCGCCCACGATACCCAGAGTTCGACCGCGCGCCACCGAGAAGGACACGTCCTCGACCGCGACCACCGGGCCCTCGTCGGTCCGAAACGTCACGCGCAGCTTTTCGACTTGCAGAACCGCTTGCGGAACCGCGGGTTCAGTCGCCATGCAGCCTACCTCGAGCGATCGCGTTCACCGTGTCGGCGCCGGCTGGCCCGACGGGCGCTTGTCGACACGGGGAGTCTGGATCGACGTCGGCGTGGGCTGCATCTGCAGGCGATCGCGCGCGATGATGCCGGTCGGCCCGCCCTGCAAGCGCAACTGACCCATCGGCGGTTGATCGGCCAGGTGCATCGAGGGCTCGCCGAGCAGCAGCGCGGGGGCGGGCGCAGCGGTGGGATCGGCCGGTGCCGGCGCCCCGGCTCGCTGCAGCAGGATGCGCGGGTACAGCACCCGACGATCGTGGCAGGGCGTGCCCTTGGCGACCCGTGCGCAGGTGTCGCGCAGGGCATCCACGGCACGAACCACTTCCTCCACGGGAGCTTGCGGCTCGATCGACAGGGTCGCCTCTTGCACCGAAGGCGCCGCCGCGCGCAGCCGTTCGGCCCAGGCCGTCAGCGCTTCCAGGACGTTGCCCATCAACTCGGGTTGCGCCGGCTCGCCGCCCTTGCGCGCCAACAGCAGCGAGATGCCATGCCCCGTCACGCCGATGGTCACTCCGGTCAGATCGTCAGGCACCGCATCGGCTTGCGCGGAGGACTCGCCGCCGGTCGCCGCTGTGGCCGGCAGGGGATGGTTGGCCGCCATTTCGCCTGGCGAGCCCGCTGCCGCCACCGCATTCGCGGCCGGCATCACCCGCGTCACCTGCCCCGCGTACGTGGCCGCCGCCAGCACCGGCCGCGCGCCCACGGTCAACAGCGCCTGCTGCACGCCCTCGAGGCCCGACCATGCGATGCGCCTGTCCGCCAACACCACGACTTCCTTTCCATTCCAACCGTTGGCCTGCGCCGCCGCGCCGACTGCCGCCTGCACCGTCGCGTCGACGTCGAGCGCCTGCTTGCCGGTCGGGCCCCGCAGCGCCTCGGCCGCGCACAGCTCGGGCGTCTCGGCCGTGCAAGTCACCTTGCCCACGGGCTTACCCGCCACGAACACCTGCGCGCGGCCGATCAGGACCGCGGGTTGCAGCCAGGTCCGCGGCGTCTTCGGCGGCCCGGGCGGCGGCTGGGCTTGTCCTTCAGCCTGGACCGGCGGTTTCGCTGGTTCGGCCTGCTTCGGTTGTTGCTGCGTGGGCTTGTCTGCCTCGTGGGCCTTGGGCGGCTCCCGGCCTTCACCGAGCTTGCCCGGCGGCAACGGCGGCGGCATCACGGGCTCGGCCTTGGCCTCCTGCCACAACCCGGTCAGCAGATCGCCCGCGGTCGACCGCGCCGGCTCCAACTGGTACTCGGCATCGAGCGAGGTGACGCCCTCGCGCGCCAGCGATTCGTCGGGCTTCTGCTGTTCGATCTTCACCCCAGTCTTGGGCTTTTCTTGCGAATTTTCAGGGCCTTTGTTGCAGCCCAGCGCCAGCACCGCCATTACACAACTCAGCTTGCGAACGTCCGTCATGGCCCAGCCCTCCAGTTTTCCGTCCTGTGTCGCCGTGTGCACCAAAGTCGCCAGTCTTTGCTAGTCGTTGCGGGTCGCCGACCAACTGAGCGCCGCCATCCGTTCGGCGCGCAGCAAGGTCTGCACCATGCTCGCCGGATCCGCGATGCCCTTGCCCGCGATGTCGTACGCCGTGCCGTGATCCGCCGAAATCCGCGGCACGGGCAGTCCGCACGTCAGGTTGTACGCATCGTGGAAATGCACGGTCTTCAAGGGACCCAATGCCTGATCGTGGTACATGCACAGCACGGCGTCGTAACGCCCTGTCATCGCACGGTAGAACACCGAGTCGGCGACCAGCGGCCCCTCGACGTCGATGCCCAGCCGCGCCAGTTCAGCCACCGCCGGGATGATGATGCGCGCTTCCTCGTCGCCGAGCCGACCGCCTTCACCCGCATGGGGATTCAGCCCGCACACCGCCAACCGCGGCGCCGCGATGCCCAGCCAGCGCACCAAGGCGTCGGCGGCGGCCAGACCGCAGTTCACGATTTTGTCGGTCGTCAGCAATTGCGCTACGTCGCGCAACGCCACGTGCGTCGTCACCGGCACCACGCGCAAACGCGGCCCGGCCAGCATCATCGCAAACCGCGGGGCTTGCATGCGCGCGGCCAGGAATTCGGTCTGGCCCGGCGGTCGCGGCGTCAGGTGGTCGAAAATGCCCTTGGGTACCGGGCCCGTCACCATCACGTCCAGGTCACCGGCGATCGCGCGGTCGGCCAGTTCACTCAGCGCGCGAAACGCCTGGCTGCGGCTCTCCACCGTCGATCGACCGGGTTGCGGCAGGGATTCGCCCACGACAGGCACTTCCGCCGGCACGGTACGCAGTTGCAGCCCAGGTCCGTCAACTCCCGACTGCCCGTCGGCGCCCGGTTCGTCATCGAGCAGGCCGAAACGATCGCACGCCGTCCGCAGCCACGGTTCCAGTTCCGCGGCCACGTACACGGCCACGCGATTGCGCGCCTGCAAGTTCGTGTGCACCAGCGCTTGCAGCATGACCTCGGGGCCGATGCCAGCCGCGTCGCCCAAGGTCACGCCGATGCGAGGCAATCCCGCGCTGCCGTTGCGGGTCAACCAACTGTCTTGGCCACCGTGGCCATCGCCTGACGTGGCGCCGCCGTGCCAGGTCGAACCGGGTAGGACCGTCATGCCGTGCTCCCAGATCTGAATGCTCTGCTGCTTGCCGTTGCACGTGCCATGCTAGCATGCTGTAGCCGCCTGCGAAACGACCCGCCAGCGCGCGCCCCCGTTGCCACGCTTTACCCCGGTGAGACAGAACTGATGCGCATCGAGGCGACGGCGTCAGGACTGGTGGTGGAGACCAAGGAACCGCTCGACGGCGCCGTGCAAGCCCTGCTGGATCGCGACCTCGACGGTATCGCCGCGGCGCTGGGGGCTTGGGGCCGCTTCACTCGTCCGGTGCGGCTGCGCACCACCACGGATCAAAGCGAACTGCAGGCGGCGGCGCCGTGCGTGACGCTGCTGCATCTGACCGGCGTGGCCAACCTCGATGGCGTCGTGCTGCTGGCGCCCGGCCGCTGGACGGTGCCGCCGGGGCCGCGGGTGCTGGAGCAAGCGCTGCTGCACGAACTGGCGCATGTGCTGCTTTTCCAACGCTGTGCGCCGCCCGGTGCGGAAACGGCGGCCTACGTGCCGACCTGGTTTCGCGAAGGCATGGCGACGGTCATCGCCGAGGGTCCGCCGCTGCCGAATCGCCGCCGCGACCTGGGCCTGCACCCGCAACTGGCTGAATTACCTGGGGCAAGCGACGCGGTGATGGCCACGCACCCGGACGCCTGCTACCTCACGGCTGCGCTGCTGTTCCAGGCGTGGATGGACCGGTTCGGCGCGGTGGGGCTGACCGGGCTGTGTCGGGCGATGCGGGCCGGCCACAACTTCGCGGCGGCGCACGAGCGGGCCTGCGCGATGACCGAGACGACGTGGATTGCCGCGTGGGTGCAAGCAGTTCGGGTGGAGGCCAGGCAGGGCTAGCCGAGGCAGCTAGGTCACGTCGAGGATTTCCACTTCCTTGTCGGCCGCCACCTGATCGATGCGCTTGATCGCCGCGTCGACCAGATCCTGCACTTTCTTCTTGTTCTTGTGCATGTCGTCTTCGGGCATGTCCTCGATCAATTCCAGCATCTCGTTGGCGTCACGGCGGGCGTTGCGCGTCGACACCTTGGCGTCTTCCGCCATGCCTTTGAGCAGCTTGGCCATCTCGCGGCGGCGATCGCCGGTCGGCGTCGGAATCGGCACCAGCACCACGTCACCGCGATTGCTCGGCGTGAAGCCGAGATTGGCCGCGAGCACCGCCTTCTCGATCGGACCGCACATCTGCCGTTCCCACGGCTTGATCTGCAGCAGCCGCGCATCGGCCACCGTCACGGTCGCGACCTGCCCGAGCGGCATTTCGGCGCCGTAGTATTCGACGCGAACGCCTTCGAGCATGCCGGTGTTGGCCCGCCCGGTGCGCAACTTGGAGGCGTCGCGCCGGAACGCTTCGAGCGAGGCCGTGAGCTTCAACTGCAATTCTGCGAAGATTTCCTCGTCCATGGTGCGACTCCCTTCCTACGAAGCGGGCAATTCCTTGGTCACCAGAGTGCCGACGTGCTCGCCGTGCACCACGCGCAAGATGTTGCCCGTCTGGTGCAGATCGAACACCACGATAGGCAAGCCATTGTCCATGCACAAGGAAAGCGCGGTCGCGTCCATCACGCCCAACTGCCGGGACAGTGCGTCCAGGTGGGTCAGCCGCTCGAACTTCTTGGCGGTCGGCACCTTGTTCGGGTCCGCGTCGTAGATGCCGTCGACCTTGGTGGCCTTGAGGATCAGTTCAGCGCCGATCTCGGCTGCCCGTAACGCCGCCGTCGTGTCCGTGGTGAAGTAGGGATTGCCGGTGCCCGCCGCGAAAATGACCACGCGGCCTTTCTCCAGGTGGCGGATGGCCTTGCGCCGGATGTACGGCTCGGCGACCTGCTGCATGCCAATCGCCGACTGCACACGCGTTTCGACGCCCATGCGTTCGAGCGCGTCCTGCACGGCCAGGCTGTTCATCACGGTGGCGAGCATGCCCATGTAGTCGGCGCTGGCCCGGTCCATGCCCGCCGAAGCGCCGGCGACGCCGCGGAAGATGTTGCCGCCGCCGATCACGATGGCCAACTCGACGCCCAGATCGGCGACCTGCTTGCATTCGTTGGCGATAGTGGCGAGGGTTTCGCGATCGATGCCATAGCCTTTCGACCCGGCGAGTGCCTCACCGCTCAGCTTGAGCAGGATGCGCTTGAAGGCGATGGGCGACCGCGGGTCCCGTTTGGCGCTGGACAGGGGCATCGGACCTCGGCGCGCGAGAAGGACGGACGCGCGCCGGCCATGTACACCGCCAGGCGTATCCGTGGCAAGCGCGCCCGCAGTGCCCTTAACCTTCGGCGGCCATCCGCTCGACTTCGGCGACGAAATCGTCGGCGCGCTTCTCGAGACCTTCGCCCAATTCGTAACGCGTGAACCGGCGCACCACGATGTTCTCACCGATCTTGCCGACTTTCTCGGCCAGCCACTTGCCCACCGCGATGCCCTTCTCGTCTTTGACGTAGGCTTGCTCGAGCAGGCAGATGTCGCCCAACCACGCGTTCATCTTGCCCTCGGCGATACGCGGAATGATGTTCTCGGGCTTGCCGGACTCGCGCGCCTGGGCCTCGAAGATCTCGCGCTGGTGCTGCATCACGTCGGCGGGCACGTCCTCCTTGCGCACGTACTTCGGCGACATCGCGGCGATCTGCATGCACACGCCGCGCACCAGTTCCTCGAAGTCCGCGGTGTTCGCCACGAAGTCCGACTCGCAGTTCAGCTCGACCAGCACGGCCAGCTTGCCGTCGTGGTGCACGTACGATCCGACGCGACCTTCGGCAGCCACGCGGCCTGACTTCTTCTGCGCGCTGGCGAGCGACTTCTTCTGCAGGTATTCGATGGCCTTGGCCTTGTCGCCGTCATGCTCGGTCAGGGCCTTCTTGCAGTCGCCCATCGGCGCGCCGGTGGCTTCTCGCAAGTCCTTGATCATCTGCGCAGTGATGGGGGTCGTCATGCTGTCCTCGTGATCGAGCCGAGCGGAAGTCGGCCTGTTGGCTGGGAGTCTGTCGGACCAGGGTCCAACGACATCGTTGTGTTGATTTGGTCCCGACGCCCCCCGCGACCGAGCCTGGGCGGGCTGCGATCGCGGCGGTGGCGTCAGATGGGCAAGAGCGCGAACTCGGGAGAATCGTACGGCTGACGTCGCATCGTCTGCAACGTCGGGACCTTACGCTTCGGGTTCGGCCTCGGGCTCGTCCGCGGCCATGTCGTCCTCTTCGGTCACGACGGCAGCGACTTCGGCGTGGCGCGGCTTGCGGATGACCTCGACGCTTTCGCCCGAGCTCGAAGTGCCCGTGCCGGAACCGCCTTCGAAGTCCTTACCGAAGTTGTCGCGGCTCATCGCGGCGCCGGTGATGCAGGCATCGGCGGCCGACTGCACGAACAGGCGGATCGAGCGCATCGCGTCGTCGTTGGCGGGGATCACGTAGTCGATGAGATCCGGATCCGCGTTGGTGTCGCACAGCGCGACGACGGGGATGCCCAGACGGCGGGCCTCGGCGATGGCGATGTGCTCCTCGCTCGGGTCGACCACGAACAACGCGCCGGGCATGCCGGGCATCGTGCGCAGACCGCCGAGGTTGCGCACGAGCTTGGCGTGCGTCTTGGCCATCTGCGACAGTTCCTTCTTCGGGAAACGGCCAGCCATTTCGGGCGACATCATGTGCTCGAGCTCGGACAGGCGCTCGATCGAGGTCTTCACGGTGCGGAAGTTCGTCAGCGTGCCGCCGAGCCAGCGGTGCGCGACCACCGGCATCTTGGCGCGACCGGCCTCTTCACGAACGATGTCGCGGGCCTGACGCTTGGTCGCCACGAACAGGACCTGCTCGCCGCGGGCGGTGATGCGCGACAGGAAGTTCTGCGCGTCACGCAAGAGCTTGGCGGTCTTGCCCAGGTTGATGATGTAGATGCCGTTGCGCGCGCCGTAGATGAACGGCTTCATCTTGGGGTTCCAGCGGCGGGTCTGGTGACCGTAGTGCGCGCCGGCCTCGAGCATGTCGCGAATCGAAACTTGAGCTGCCATTTCGTAACTCCTGTTCTCCGTTGTACTTCCGCCCGTCGGCACCCGCGTCGTCCCGGTGTGGGGGCGGCGGGCACGGAGAGGGCGCGACAGCCTGGCCATCGCGCGACGAGCGTGCTTCGTTCACGGGAGCGTCGTGCTTCCGTGCCGTTGCGTCCCGGGCGAGGCCTGGAGGACGCAACGAGGGCAGGGAGTGTACGGCAAGACGACGCGGATCGGCAAGAGCAGACGCCAGCGTCCGCGCAGGCTCGCGCCGTCGTCAAGTGGCGGGATCGGCGTCGAACGCGACCAGCGACTGCAGCGCCTGCGCGGACCGCAGCGGCACGGAAATGACCTGACCGATCAACTGGCCGACGCGATCCTCGACGTCGCGCAGAGCGTGGCCCTCGATGGCCTCGAAGGCGGCGAGCGCCAGGGCATCGACCAGATCCGCTGAGAGTTTCGGCCCTTGGCCGCCGGCACAGCCCAGGCACAGCAGGCCGGCCGCCGCCACTGGCCAGGCCGCGCCCTGCCCGGTCGGCCCGCTACAGACGGCACAGTGGCGCACGTCTGGGAATGCCCCGAGTTCACGCAGGAACGTCACTTCCGCTTGGAGACGGAGCACGCGCAACCGCCCGGCCACGCGCCCCCCGGCCGCCTCCCACACCCCAGCGAGCCAAGTGAAGAGCCCCGGATCGGCGTGATCGAACTGGCTGGCATGCAGGGCGAGTTCGGTCGCGTACGATGCCAGCGCGAGTTGCGGATAGCCTGTAGAATCACCCAGGTATGCCCGAACCAGGCTCGCTTCGGCCAGCACCGGCAGTTGTCCGCGGCCGCGGCCGAGCTGCGCGTGCACGGCCGAAAACGTCGCCAGGGCGGCGCCGAAGCGCTTGCGACTGGACCGCGCGCCCCGAGCCACGGCGTCGACCCGGCCGTGGCTGGGATGCAAAAGCGTCGCAATGACATCGGCTTCCCGCAGAGGCTGGATGCGCAGGACGAGGCAGGTGCCAAGGTCGTCGCGATCGGACATCAGCCACGACCTGGAGTGCTGCTAATGTCTCGGCGATCGCGCGGGCTGGGCCGCGGGCGCAGGCTTGCGGGCAGCGGCACTGACGTCCAGTTCGCTTGCCGACGGCCCGGTCGCCGTCGCCGGAGCCGCCTGCAGCGCCGGGCGATTCGCCAACTGTACCGGACGCTTGCGACTGACGTTCCACATGAATGCGACGACGATGGCGGCCGTGGCAACCAGCAAGAACAGCTGGGCCGGCGACAACGCGCGTGCTGGCTTGGTCGAAGAGCGCAGGTATTCCGGTAGGTTCACTGCGCCTGCAGCGGGCGTCGGTTCGTCGTTCTGAACGGTGATCTGCTGCTCATAGGCTTCCAGCAGTTGATCGGCGTCCAGCTCGAGGCATTGCGCGTAGATGCGCAGGAAGCCGCGCACGTACACTGGCGCCGCGATGTCGCCGAAGCGGTCTTCTTCCAGCGATTGCAGGACGGTGCGCGTCAGACGGGTCGAGCGCGTGACGGCTTCGTGGGTCAAGCCCCGCGCGTCGCGCCGCTGTCGCAGCCGCTGTCCAACCGTCTGCACCACGCCGTCACCCAGTTGCCGCTGTGTCCGAATCCGACCGAAGTCCTGTCATTACGAGGCGATCCCGAAAGTTGGCAGCCGCCACCGTGACCTGGACGGCCGGCGCCGGTGTACCTGGGTCGAGCTCAGGATGCAAGCGACTATCGGTGCTCTAGTCCAACCGCCGCAGCGCCTCGACTGGAGCCCGCGACGCCGCGCGCTGGGCGCTGTACCAGGCAGCCACGAAAGCCAGCAGCGTCGCCGCGCCACCCGAGAGCACGAACGACGCGGGCTCGACCAGGACCGGCAGCCGCGAGATCAGATAGACTTGCGGATCCAAGGGATAGCCGACGGCGTCCAACAACAGGCAGGCGAGGCCACCGGTCAGCAAGCCCAGGATCGTACCCAGCAGGCCGACCGCCAGGCCCTGGGCCAAGAAGATCGAGGCCACCGAGCGCCGGGTCGCGCCCATCGCCCGCAGGATGGCGATTTCCCGCGCCCGTTCGTGCACCACCACCGCCTGCGTGCCGACTACGTTGAGTGCCGCCACCAGGACGATGATGAACGGGAACAGGGACATGGCGATCTTCTGCATGCGCGCCGCGTCGAAGATGTTGCGGTTCATCTCCTCCCAATCGAGTACCCGCCAGTTGCCGGTCGTCCTGGTGCGCACCGATCGCGCCGCGCGCAGCCCCGAGACCCAGTCGTCTACCACCGCCACCGCGTCGTTCGGCGGCCGCAGTTCGACGCCCGCGACCTGGGCGTTCTGGATCTCCATCAGCTTTTCGCGCAACTGCTTGGCACCCATCAGCACTTCGTACAGGTCGGTCGGTTCCAACGCGGCCCGGAAAGCGTCGACCCGGCTGCTGGCGAGGATCGGATCGTCGACGCGCACTTCCACCCATCGCGCGATGTCGCCTCGACCCAGGAAGCGCTGCGCCGCGTCGAAATCGACGATCGCCAGGCGTTGATCGTGATCGTGAAAGCCCGTGCGCAATACCGTCGCGACGTGGAACCGTCCCGAAGCGCTGCCCGCCGCCCCGTCCGAGCCGCGATCCATGCCCCGCAGCGGAGACACCGCGCGCACTTCGTCGCCCAGCTTGACGCCCAGGCGCTTGGCCAGACCTTCGCCCAGGGCGATCGAGGGCAGTTCGCCGCGCAGACCCATCCACTCGGAAACGCTGGTAATTTCCGTGGTGGTACCGCCGGGCAGGCGCACCGTCAGCGGCGTCGTCTCGAGATCGACCACCGCGACGCCGGCCAGGCTCGGGCTCAAATCGTCGGGCGGCGTCTGGACTTGCAGCACACGCGCGCCGTCCAGCACCGCCACCGTCGCCGTGCCCGACGCCAGTTCGATCGCCTGCTCGTGCTGCACGCCGGCGTCGACCCAGCGCAACCGCCAACTGCCCGGTCCCGTCTCCCAACTCGCGGCAACCTGACAGTTCATCCGCGTGGCCCGGCGCGTGATGTCGCCACTGTCCGGATGCACGAGAAATAGCCCCGCGTTGGTTTCCACCGTGTTGTCCGGGCAGCCGCGCGTATCGAAAACCACGAGTTGCGACGCGCCCTGGATCGGTTGCAGCACCGTCACGGTCTGGACCTTGCCGCCGGCCACGACCAGCACGTGCCGACCGCTCGCGATACCAGACTGCACAGTCAATTCACGGCCTTTGAGCTGCACGGTCGGTCGCTCGCCGCGCGGATCCAGCTTGCCGAGCACCACCGCGCCTTCGGGCAGCCCTGACAGCGTTTCCACCGGCACGCCGCGCACCACCGCACCCGCCCGCCCCGTCGCCGAGGAGAGCATCATGTCGTCGTAGGTCGCCGGCGCCACCAGCCGCACGCTCGGCACGCGCTTGAGCTTCTGGACCACGTCGCGATAGTCGTGCAAGTCCACGCCGCGCCGCATGATGACCAGGTGGGGATAGGTCGCGAGGATGCGGTCCTGGAAGGCCGCCTGAAACCCCGTGTTCACCGCCAGCACGACGATCAGCGCCGCCACGCCCAGGCCGATGCCCGCCACCGACATCGCGGTGACCAGCGAGAGGTGCACGCTGCGCCGAGAGCGCAGAAGCCGCGCCGCCATCAGCAGTTCGAACCATCGTTCGGTCAGGCGCGCGCGTTTGCCGTCCTGGCTGATTCCTGAGTCGTGTCGCGTCACTGGACGGCCTCGGGCGCAAAGTGACGCTGCGACGGTGCACGACGCCGCCGCGTGCTTGGTGATCGTGCGCTTGACGGTGCCCGCGGCTGGCAAGCATCCTGCGCGCGGGCGAAGTCGGACCGAGGTCCCGCTACGTCGGCGGCACGTTGCCACGAAGCGCCGTCCGCCCGCAAGCTGCGCTGAGTCACCTTGAGACGAGAGGTTCCATGACGCGCCGCATCGGTCCCGCCCTCCTCGGCTTCTTGCTCGGCCTGTCGGCGTGTGGCGATCCACCCTTGTCGCCCGCGGCGTTGCCCAAGGATGTCCATGATGTCCAGATCGGTACGACGGACCTGGGATTCGCTGCGCTGGACGGAGCGAGCGAAGAGACCGCGACGCCGGATACGCTAGACGAAGATGCCGTGCAGGACGTGGCCGCGCCGCCGGGCGATGCGCAAGGGCCTGAGACCGTAGCCGATGTTGCGCCCTCGCCGGATGCTGCCAAGCCGCTCGACACGGGCGTGCAGCCTTTCGTCTTCCTGTCGGCCGATCCGGCCAATGGGACGGCCAACCTCGCGCAACCCTTCACGGTCACGCTGCAGTTCAACAGCAAGGTCAAGGCGGAGGCGGCCAAGGCGACGACCATCGAGGTGACGACGCACGGGGGCACGCTGGTGCCGGGCACCTTCACGGCCGTCGAGGACAAGCTGACGTTCACGGCCGACGCGCCCATTTCGCCGGCCAGTCGCATCCAGATGGTGCTGGGCACGCTGGTGCAGGCGCAAAAAGGCGCGTCACTTCAGCAAGCTATTACGCTGCACTGGTACGTGGGGCCGATGGCGAACTTGGCGCCGTACGAGAAGCTGGCGGCGCGCTATGCCCCGACCTTGCGTCAGGGCGTGGGGTCTGGCGACCTGCAGGCGGACTCGTTGCGTAGCCTGGACTTCGACGGCAATTGGGACGCCAGCGACAATGCCACCAATGCCGCGACGACAGCGCCGCTGGCCCAGGTCGGCTGGTCGGTGATCGAGACGCAGAGCCACTATTTCGTGACCTACGTGTTCTTCTGGCCGCATCGGGTCGCGGTGGCGCCGGCAGTGGCGCTGGACAACGATGTCGCGGGCAGCCTGGTGACGATTGCCAAGTGGCCGAAAGAACATGCGATCGCGCTGACCACCTACTTCAAGACCAAGGCCGATGAGCAGATGTGGCTGTGGGTGACGCAAGAGAGCGGCTGGCCGAAGTCGACTTTCGTGCGCGGCGTGTTGCCCGAGGCTCAGCTGTTCCCACCGAGCAGTGATCCCAATGATACCTATGGTTGCGAAGGGTTGTCAGACTGCACACCGCGGCGCTACCCGGGCTACCTGAGCGCGGGATCGCATCAGAGTTGCCTGTGGATCGATCCGGGCGACTCGGGCCTCTCGCTGCCGACGCCGCTGTGCTTGACCAGCCCGCAGGTGAAGGCGACGCTGAAGTGGATCGACTACCTGCCTGGACTGCAAGGGCAAACGGCTACGGCGGCGGGCAATCCGGGCCCGACGGTGACCTACGGCCTGCAGTCGCTGCACGGAACGTGGTTTGCGCACCGGGACGAAGCGGGCGCGGGCGGGCTTTGGGTCGACACCCAGTTCACCTACGCGCCGCCCGCGGGCCGTCCGCAAGGCCCGAAGATCGCAACGGGAAGCAAGTTCCAGGGCAAGGGCGACGACTTCGGCCGGCCGCCATGGGCGTGGATGTGGAATCCCAAGACCAATGTTTCCTTCTACGAGATGCCGCGCGGCACGCCGTTCTACGACCCGGCGTGGGCGACAGTGCAGCGGCTGGGCGGCGACAAGGTGCTGGCGGGCTACGATGCGGCGGCCAAGACCGGTTACTCACTGGACTACTGCCTGCACCCGTTCTTCTTCGTCGACAAGCGCGACACGGAGCCGTGCAAGAACGCCCTGGTACCTTGAGTTTGCCAGCCATGGCCGAGCCGACGTTTGACGCGGCCCTCGCTCTGTGACGCAGTGCGGAGATGCCCGCAGCCAGTCAGGAGCCGCCATGACCACGACCTACCGTGTGCTCGTCAGCGATTCGATCGCCCCTGAAGGCCTCGAAGTCTTGCGTCAATCCGGCGTGTGCCAGGTGGACGTGCGCACCGGCCTGCAGCCCGCGGCGTTGTGCGCGATCATCGGCGAGTACGACGCGCTGGTGGTGCGCTCGATGACGCCGGTCACGGCCGACGTCTTCGCGCAAGCCCATCGCCTCAAGGTCATCGGCCATGCGGGCGTCGGCGCGGACAACATCGACGTGGCGGCGGCGACGGCGCATGGCACGCTGGTGATGCATACGCCCGTCGGCGGTGAAGTTTCGGTGGCCGAACTGGTCATCGGCTTGATGTTCGCCCTGGCCCGGCACATCCCGCAGGCGGCGCACTCGATCGGCTCGGGGCAGTGGCAACAGGCGGGCAAGTGGCAGCGGGCCGAGTTCCTTGGCCAGGAGTTGCAGGGCCAGACGCTCGGCATCCTCGGCCTGGGCGCGACCGGTCGCCTCGTCGCGGCGAAGGCCCATGCGCTCGGAATGCGCGTCATCGGCCACGATCCGGTGGTGGCGCCCGAACAGGCCCATGGCTTCGGCGTGCAATGGGTCGATTTCGACCACGTCCTGGGCGGCTGCAACATCCTGACGGTGCACGTGCCGTTGGTGGCCACGACCCAGGGTTTGTTGAACCGCAATGCTTTCGCCAAGATGAAGACCGGAGCGCTGCTCATCCACACGGCGCGCGGCGGCATCCTGGTGCACGCTGATCTGCGCGAGGCGCTGACCTCGGGCCATCTCGGCGGCGCGGCGCTGGACTTGTTCGAAACATGGACGATCAACGAGGCTCAGGCGGTCGATCAGCACCGATCGCAGCGCGAGTTGTACGAGTTGCCCCAAGTCCTGTGCACGCCGTGCCTGGGGATCGCGACGAGGCAGGCCCAGGACAAGATCAGCCTGCAGATTGCCCACCAGATCATCGAGTTCCTGCGCGACGGCACGGTGACCAACGCGGTCAACCCGCTGACGTGACCGCAACGGCTTGACCAGCGACGCGGACCGACCGACGCTTCCCGGCACCTGCTCCACTGGCCGCGGCGAACTCGAACGAGACACTGCCGCGAATTTCACAGTGTTCAGCAAGCAAGGAGCGCGCATGCCCGCCATCGTCCTGGTTGGTGCCCAGTGGGGCGATGAAGGCAAAGGCAAGATCGTCGATCTCCTGAGCGAGACAGCGGACTGGGTCGTACGCTTCCAAGGTGGCAACAACGCTGGGCATACGCTAGTCGTCGGCGGACACAAGCGCGTGCTGCACCTGCTGCCGAGTGGCGTGCTGCACAAGCAGGTAATCTGCGGCATAGGTCCGGGCGTCGTGCTCGATCCGGAGGTGCTGCTGGCCGAACTGGCGGCACTGGCCGAGGACGGCATCTACGTGCCGCCGGAACGCCTGCGCGTCGCGTATACCGCGCCGATCGTGCTGCCCTGGCACCGGGAGGTCGATCGCCTGCGCGAACAGCGACTTGGCGAGGGGCGCATCGGCACTACCGGCAAGGGCATCGGGCCATGCTACGAGGACGCTGTCGGGCGCCGGGCGTTGATCGCCAGGGATTTGACCGATCGCAAGCGGTTGCAGCGGGCCTTGGAGCGAGTGGCCGATGACGTGACCGCGGTGGTGCGCGCGCTCGGTGGGGAACCGCCTGATATCCCAGATCTCGTCGACAAGTACGAGGCGATAGGCGAGCGCCTCAAACCGTACCTGGACGACGTGGGCGAGCGGGTCGACGAGGCGCTCAAGCGGGGCGATCGGGTGCTGCTCGAAGGCGCGCAAGGCACGCTGCTCGACGTAACGCACGGCACGTATCCCTATGTGACGAGCTCACATACGGTCGCAGGCGGCGCGTGTGCGGGCGTGGGCATCGGGCCGACGCGGATCGATCGCGTGGTGGGGGTGGTCAAGGCGTACGCGACGCGGGTGGGCAGCGGGCCGTTTCCGACCGAATTGCACGATCAAGTCGCCGAGAGGTTGCGAGACATCGGCCGCGAGTTCGGTTCGACGACGGGACGGCCGCGGCGGTGCGGCTGGCTGGACCTGTTCGCGCTCAAGCATGCGGTGCGGCTGAACGGGCTGACTGGGCTGTTCCTGAACAAGATCGACGTCATGACGGGTATCGATCGGATCGCCGTGTGCACCGGGTATCGCCGCGACGGTGAGGTGGTCCACGACTATCCCTCGCATTCCACGGATCTGGCCGAGGTCGAGCCGATCTACGAATGGCACGAGGGCTGGCACACGGACCTGCGCGACTGTCGCGTCAAGGAGGACCTGCCTCGTGCCGCCCAGGCCTACCTCGATCGCATCGAGCGCTTCCTGGACGTGCCGATCGACGTGCTCAGCGTGGGCCCGGATCGCAGTGAGTCCGTGGTGTTGCGTCCGACGTGGACCGCCCGATGATCAGAACTTGACCCGCTGTCCGGCCTTGAGCGCCGCCAGTGGATACAGCGTCCCGCGCCACCGCACGCCGCGCTGCCGCAACGTCACCCGCGCCGATTTCGCGAGTGTCCACGCCATGATCAAGTAGCCGAACGGCGCCAGCAGCTGCGGCAGCACGGCAAAACCGATGCGCCGCGAAGTCATCACCGCCTGGGTCAGCAGCGCCAGGAACGCCAGCAGCGCCAGCCCCTGCAGCCACAGCGGCCCGAACAGCAAGGCCAGCGGCGCGGCCAGCGCGTTGGTCACCATCGCCACAATGAGTGCGGTGGTGCGAACCAGCGAGAAGTGGCCCATCACCGCAAACGCGTTCTTCTCCAAGCCATGGATCATGCCCGGCAGCGTCGCATACCATTGAATCCACAGGTCTCGCCGCGAAATGCCAATCGCCGGTTTGGCCCCGTTGCGTTGCAGCAGCATCGCCAGCCCGGTGTCGTCGGCAATTTCCAGGGGTAGCCAGGCAAACCCCTCCGTGCGTTCCAACGCCTCGCGCCGCACCAGATTGAACGCGCCGACCCCGAGGTACGCGTCCGAGCCCGGCTTGCCGATCGCCGCCGCTCGACCCAGCGTCAGGAACAGCCCGCCGAACGTCGACACGCCGACTTCGGTCCAAAACGTACTGACGCTGAACCGCGGCAGCAGCGTCAGGTGATCCAGATGTTGCGCCTCGGCCCAGGCCATCGCGCGGCGCAAGACACCCGGAGCGAAGTGCACGTCCGCGTCCGTGAACAGGAACCACTCGCCGCGGGCGTGCCGACTGGCGACGTGCAGGGCGTGCGTCTTGCCCAACCAGCCGTCCGGCAACTCCTGGATGTGCAGGGCGCGTACCCGTTCATCCAGTGCCGCGATGCGATCGACCAACGCCGTGGTGCCGTCGGTGGAGCGATCGTCGACCAGCCAGATTTCCAGTTCCGGATAGTCTTCAGCCCGCAGCGAGGCCGAGGCCGCTTCCAGCGTGTCGACTTCGTTGCACGCTGGCACTATGACCGACAGCCGCGGCCACTTCGTCGGCGCCGGGTGGTCCACGTCCTCCAGCACCGTGATCGCCAACAGGTTGCGCAGGCTCAGCACCGCGCTGGCGATCCAGGCCAGACAGCCCAGCGCCAACCACACCCACGCCACTGCGAATCCTTCCACGGTTTGACCTCTCGACCAGCAGGCCGACAACATAGCGGGCGGCGAGTCTGCCGTCGATCCGCGCAATCTCGCGAATCTTCCGCGGGAACTGGCCCGGGATCGTGTAGTTGCCCTGGCCAGGGCCCGCGCGCTTGGGCTATCCTGGAGACGACGTCGAACGACCTTCGCTGGAGAAATGCATGGGATCTACGAAGCTTTTTGGCACCGATGGCGTCCGTGGCGAGGCCAACTCTGGCGTCATGACCGCTGAGAACGCCATGCAGATCGGCCGCGCGGTCGGCATCCTCTGTCGGGGCAAGCACGAGCGGGTGCGCATCCTGATCGGCAAGGACACGCGGCGCAGCGGTTATTTGTTCGAGAACGCGCTGGTCGCCGGCATCTGTTCGGTGGGCGCCGACGCGTATGTGGTTGGCCCACTGCCCACGCCCGGCATCGCCTTTTCGACGTTGGGCATGCGCGCCGATGCCGGCGTAGTGATCTCCGCCTCGCACAATCCCTTTGCGGACAATGGCATCAAGATCTTCGGCTCGGACGGCTTCAAGCTGCCCGACGAGTTGGAGCAACGCATCGAGGAACTGATCGCCAATCCGCAGCCCCTGTACGACAAGCTCGCGAAGGGCGCGGACATCGGCCGGGCGTTCCGCATCGATGACGCTTGGGGCCGCTACGTCGTGAAGTTGAAACACACCTTCCCGCACGACCTGACTCTGGACGGCCTGAAGATCGCGGTCGATTGCGGCAACGGCGCGGCGTACAAGGTCGCTCCGGCGGTATTCGAGGAACTGGGCGCCAAGGTCATCTCGATCAACTGCCGCCCGGACGGCGAAAACATCAACGACGGCTGCGGCGCGCTGCACCCCGAGGGCTTGTCGCGCACGGTCATCGAGCACGGCTGCGATGTCGGCCTGGCGCTGGACGGCGATGCGGATCGGCTGATCCTGGTGGACGAAAAAGGCCAGATCGTCGACGGCGACCGGTTGATGGCGATCTGCGCGATGCGGATGAAGTCCGAGGGCCAGCTGCGCGGCAACACCCTGGTCGCGACGGTGATGAGCAACTTCGGCTTGGAAATCGCGCTTCGGCAGCACGGCATCCAGTTGGTGCGCACCGATGTCGGTGATCGTCAGGTCGTGGAGTGCATGCGCCGCAATGGCTACAACCTGGGCGGTGAGCAGAGCGGTCACCTGGTGTTCCTGGACCATGCCACGACGGGCGATGGCACGCTGGCGGCGCTGCAGGTCATCGCCATCGCGGTGCGGGAAGGCAAGCGCATTTCGGAACTCGCCGAGGCGATGGTGCCGGTGCCGCAGGTGCTGATCAATCTCGCGGTGCGCGACAAGCCGCCGATTTCGAGTCTCATCGCGGTTTCGGGGACGATCACGGCGGCGGAGAAGGAGTTGGCCGGGTTTGGCCGCGTGCTGGTCAGGTATTCCGGGACGGAGCGGAAGTGCCGCGTCATGGTCGAAGGTCAGGATGAGACGCTGGTGCTCGCGCATGCGCAGAGGATTGCAGATTCTGTTTCGCAGGCGATCGGAGTTTAGCTGCACCAAGGGGAACCCCAAAGGAGAAACTGTGAGTTTCCCCTTTGAGTTTCCCCCTGGACCCCCTCCTGAAACCCCTTCCTTCAACTCGCCTTCTTCAGTGCGGATCGGGACTGCGGTTGCGGCTGTGACCCGGGGGCGGCATGCCCAGGTTGCGGCTCGGCCTACGCTCCACCCGCTCGGTCACAGGACCGCCTGGGTGTTGCTGGTGGAGCCTCCACTCCGGCCTCGGGGGTGGTTACGGGTGCGGTTGCTACGTAGGTGGTCTCATTACCAGTGGTTTTTTCGGCCTTGGCCTGCGGCCGTTCTCTATTCCGGCAGGTCGGCTTCGATCCAAGCGAAGTGTAGGGCCTGGTTCGCGCGGGGTGGCTGGCCGGGAAGGGCGGGAGGGGCCGCAAAGGTCGTTTCGGCCAAGGCAAGTACGCGGGCTTCGTGGAGGTGGAAGTCCAAGGCTTCGTCTTCGCTCCAACAGCGCGCGGCGTAGTCGTATTGGCGCGGGTCGAAGCGGTCCCAGGTGGGGGCCCATTCGAAGGTGAAGGTGCCGGCGGCGAAGTCGTCGAAGCTGCCGCGGACCCACCAGCCGCCGCCTTCGTCTTCCAGGGCGGCGAGGTCGAGCAGGGGACGGCCGCGCCAGTGCGTCGCCACCGAGGTTTCCCACTGCCAGCCGAGGCGCGGGGCTTGCCAGCCTGAGCCCAAGGCGAGGTCGGCCAGCAGGGGAGCGTGGCCGTTGCCGCGGAGAGCATGCGCGTAGGTGCATGTCCTTGCACGGATCTTGCCGCTCGCCAGCAGATGGTCCGGGCGCCAGCGCTGTGGCTTGTCCCGGTGCAGCCGCTCGTGGCTCCAGGCCTCGTTGGCACCGGTCGCGGACCAACCGTGCAGCATGCGGAAGGCGTCGTGCCAACCGTGCGGTTCCAGGCCGCGCACGACTTGCCAGCGCCGGGCGTGGGTGACCCGGGCACGTTCGTCCCAGTGCCGCCCCGGCCAGCAGATCGGCGTGCCGTCAGGTGTTTCGAAGTCCGGGGCTTGCAGGTCGCCGCACAAGAGCCGCGGCACGTCCGACGGGAGCGCAAGGTGCTGGTAGAGTGCATCGTGTAGCGCCAAGGCCCGTGGATCAGTGGGCTTTCCTGCTGGCACGCGCGCGGTGTGGACATCGAGCACGCCGTCGGGATGCGCCAACCGCGCCGCCAGCCAGGGGACCGGCAGCGCTTGCAGCGGCCAGCGCGACCAGAGGCCCAGGTCGCCCAGGTCCAGGCCGTGTTCGAGTCCTGCCCGCGGCAACCCCATGCGGAACAAGGGCATGGCGGCGCGCGTCACACCTTGGAGCGCAACGAGGTCGGGCTGTTGCGCAAGGATGGCGTCGAGCTGGGCGCGGGACTGCAGGGATCGGCGGAGGTTCCAGGAGAGGAGGCGCATAGGCCGAGGCTAGCAGGGCGGTGGGTCACGGCAAGAAAGCGCGCGCGCGCACGCCTCTAGCGGACGCGAACAGCCCTGCGTGCCCCGCCCGCACCAGGACGGCATCGAGTGCCAACAGCGTCTTGCCCGCCTTGTCGCGGTAGCCTTGTCGATTTCGGCTGCTATGACGCGTTTGAATGGCAGCGGATGGTCTCGACGAGCACCGCGTGGCAAACTGCGCCCAGTCCCCCCACGGAGTGTCCCATGCCCACGGCCCGCATCCACCTCGGCGTCAACGTCGATCACGTCGCCACCCTTCGCCAAGCCCGGGGCACGCGCTATCCGGATCCGGTGTTCGCCGCGTCCCTGGCTGAGCTCGCGGGCGCCGACCAGATCACCGTCCACCTGCGCGAGGACCGCCGCCACATCCAGGAGCGCGACCTCGAGATCTTGCGCAAGACCGTGCAAGTGCCGCTCAATCTGGAGATGGCCGCGACGCCCGAGATGGTGGCGCTGGCCTGCAAGCACATGCCCGACGTCGTGACGCTGGTGCCGGAAAAGCGCGAGGAGCGCACGACCGAGGGCGGCCTGGACTGCATCGGCCAGGAAACGGCGGTGCACACGGCGATCGAGGCGTTGCGTGCCGCCGGGATCGTCGTGTCGCTGTTCATCGGTCCGGACGAGGAGCAGGTGCGCAAGGCGGCGGCACTGCGGGCCCACACGGTCGAACTGCACACCGGCGAATACTGCGAGGCGATGGGCGTGCTGCACCAGGAGCGCGAACTCCAGCGGCTGCAAAAGGCGTGCGTGACCGCGCACAACCTCGGGTTGCGGGTGGCGGCGGGCCACGGCCTGGACTACCAAAACGTCCGCGCGATCTGCGCCTTGCCGCACGTGGCGGAGTTGAACATCGGCCACAGCTTGATCGCGCGGGCGGTGCTGGTCGGGCTGGAGCGGGCGGTGCGCGAGATGCTCGAGATCCTGCGTGAGGGCTAGGCGATGCGCATCCTGACTCCGGAGCAAGCCCGCGCGTTGGACGAGCGCACGATGACCGAGCTCGGGCTGCCGTCGGCGCTGCTGATGGAAACCGCGGGTCGGGCGATCGCGCACGCCATCGTGCAACGCCTTGGACCTGGGCGCGATCGGCTGGTCACGGTGCTGGCGGGCGTGGGCAACAACGGCGGCGATGGTTTCGTGGCGGCGCGCGTGCTGCTGAACCACGGTTTTGCGGTGCGTCTGCTGGGTGTGGGCGATCCCGGCAGGATGACAGCAGAAACGCGGCTGCACTACGCGGCGCTGCAACGGCTGGGCAACGAGACGCGCTGGTGGCAGGACGTGCCGAGCCCTACGGAACTCCATGAGATCCAAGATGAGCTGGGCAAGTCTGTGGCGATCATCGACGCGCTGGTGGGCATCGGCCCGACACAGCCGTTGCGCGAGCCGTTGCTGACGTTTTGCGCGCAACTCGACGGCAGTCATCGCGCCCTGACCGTAGCGGCGGACGTGCCGAGCGGGCTGCACGCGGGCACGGGCGAAGTGCTGGGCGCGGCGGTGAAATGCCACCTCGTCGTGACGATGGCGGCGGCCAAGGCGGGCCTGTTCCTCGGCCAAGGCCCGGCGCATTGGCGGCAGTTGGAGGTAGCGGACATCGGTGTGCCGCGGCCGTGGCTGGAAGCGCAGACGCCGTGCGGGTTCACGATCGACGACGCCATGGCGCGGGAACTGCTGCCGGATCGACCGCTGGAGGCGCACAAGGGCAAGTTCGGCCATTTGCTGGTCGTAGCAGGTTCGCCGGGCAAGGCGGGCGCGGCGCTGCTGGCGTCGGGCGCGGCGCTGCGATCGGGCCTGGGCCTGTGCACGCTGGCGACGCATGCCGAGGTGCGGGCCCGACTCGAAGCGGAACTACCGGATCTGATGGTGGAGTCCGTCGGTACGTTGGACAAGCTGCTGGTCAGGAAGACGGCGCTGGCGGTAGGACCGGGGCTCGGTACCGGCGCGGTGGAGCTGGATCTGCTGCGCAAGGTCCTGGCGTCCGACTTGCCGGCAGTGCTGGACGCCGATGCGCTGACGCTGCTGGCAAGACAACCCATGCAGGCCACGCCAGACCGGCTGGTGCTGACGCCACACCCCGGTGAAATGGCGACGCTTCTGGGCACGACGATCACCCAGGTGGAAGCGGACCGGCTGGCAGCGGCGAGGCTGGCGGCGCAACGGTTCGGCGCGGTGGTCTTGCTCAAGGGCAGCCAGACACTGGTGGTGCATCCCGACGGGCGGTGGGCGATCGCGCTGGAGCAGAACCCGGCGCTGGCCAAGGCAGGCTGCGGCGACGTGCTGACCGGGGTGCTGGGCGCGCTGCTGGCGCAAGGGTTGCAACCGTTCGACGCGGCGCGGCTGGCGGTGGCTGTGCATGCGTTGGCGGGGCGGGCGATGCGCAAGAAGTCGGGGAATCGCGCGGGGCTGGCATCCGAACTGGTGGGGGAACTCGCGGGCGTGTGGCTAGGGCTGGAGGCGCCGGGCGTGCAGCCGGGACCTGGCGCGCTTGCCGAGACCCCAAGCGAAAGATAGCCTTGCCAGCGTGAAGCTCTCGCCCACCACTTCGGTCAGTTCGCGCCGTAGCCCCGGGTGGCTGGCGTTGTGTCTCTGGCTGGCGTCTTGCGGCGGGCGGTCGTACCCCGACGGTCACGATTGCGTCGCCTCCTCCGAATGCGCGAACGGCCTTTGCTACACCAACCAATGCCTCGCGCCCGCTGGCGATTCCGACCAGGACGGCTTGAGCAACGCAGCCGAACACGCTTTGCACAGCCATCCGCTGCAGGCCGACAGCGATGACGACGGCAAGCCCGATAGCGCGGAAGTGGGCGCGGACAAACAGCATCCTCTCGATTCAGACGCGGACGGCAAGCCCGACGTCGTCGAGTCGCTGCTGATCGACTCCGATGGCGACTGCCTGGCCGATGAACGCGACGCCCGGGACTCGATCGCCGACGCCACGCCCGCTGAACTCGCGAGCCTTGCCTGCGCCACCGAAGGCGTCTGTCACGCCAAACCAGCTATCGCCACCTGCAAAGCTGGCGTCCTGCACTGCGATTATGCCCAGGTGCCAGGCTGGGCTGGCGCCGAACCCTGCGACGGCCTGGACAACGACTGCGACGGCCAGACCGACGAAGGCTTTTCCTACGGTGGCCACGCGGTCGGCCAGCCCTGCACCGGCGTCGGCGCGTGCGGAGCCGGCACGGTGCAATGCCAAGGCGGCCAGGCGGTCTGCTCCAGCAACCCAGGCGGCGGCAAGTCCGCGGCAGGTCCTGAACTGTGCGACGGCTTGGACGACGACTGCGACGGGCTGACCGACGAGGGCTTCTCGGTGGGCGGCCTGCCGGTCGGCTCGCCTTGCCTGGGCGTAGGCGAATGCGGCTTGGGTACGGTGGTTTGCGGAGGCGACACCGCGCAGTGCTCGTCCAACCCCGGCGGCCCCGGCAGCGGCGCACAGCCGGAAGCCTGCAACGGCAGGGACGACGACTGCGACGGCCAGACCGACGAGGGAATCGCCTTGAAAGGCTTACCCTTGGGTGCCGAATGCGTCGCCTTGGGTGCGTGCGGCTCGGGCCTGGTGGTATGCGGCAGCCAGGGCGAGCCGGTGTGCTCGTCGGCGCCCGGCAGCCCGAGTTCAGCCGCCAGTCCCGAACTGTGCAACGGCCTGGACGACAACTGCAACGGCGTGATCGACGAGGGCTTCGATCTCGCCGGCGTCGCGTTGGGGGGCGCCTGCCCCGGCAAGGGCATTTGCGGCCCCGGCCTGGTCGCGTGCAACAAGGCCGGCAGTACGACGTGCAGCACGTGGGGCGACGGTCCGAACAGCCTGGCAAGCGTCGAGGCATGCAACGGCTTGGACGACGACTGCGACGGTCAAACCGACGAGAGTTTCCATTGGCAAGGACTGGACTTGGGTGCTGCGTGCGAAGGAACTGGCGTCTGCGGCGCGGGCATGGTCGAGTGCAGCCAAGACGCCACCGCGGCGACGTGCTCGACCCACCCGGACGGCACAACGAGCCAGGCAACAACTGAACAATGCAACAGCCTTGATGACGACTGCGATGGCCAGACCGACGAGGGCGTGGCGCTCCTCGAGGCACTGGCGTGCCCGGCGACCGGCGTGTGCCTGACCGCGAAGCCGCAGACGATTTGTGTTGGTGGCCAGTGGACTTGCGACTTTACGACGGCGCCGGGCTTCCAGAAGCAGGAAACGGCGTGCGACGGCTTGGACAACGACTGCGACGGCCAGACCGACGTGGGCCTGCCGCAGGTGTGGACCGGACCATTCGCGGCGGGTGACGGCCGACCGGAAGCGCGCTCCGAGGCGGCGATGTGCGCGGGCAACGCAGGCTTGCTGGTGGCGGGAGGCAGGATCGCGACGCTGGGGCCGGCGCAGCAGGTGCTCTCGGGTGAATTGTGGCGTCAAGATCTGGCGAGCGGGCTTTGGAAGCGGCTGGCGGACGATCCCCTGCTGAAACGCCGACTTGCCGCGGCGGTGTACCTTCCCGCAGGGGTGGTGGCGACAGGCGCGCAGCTGTGGCTGATCGGCGGACTGGATGTGCTGGCCACCCCCGCGCCGGCGCTGAGCTATGACTTCTTGACCGGGAAGACGAGCCCGCTGGCCTGGGCGGCGCCACCGCAGCCGCGGCTGGATCCGACCCTGGTGCTGCTGGGCAAGTCCCTGTGGCTGCTGGGCGGTGGCGAACCGAACGGGCCGGTGGCGCAGCGCCTGCAGCTGGGTGGCGACGGTTGGACCGCGAACGTGCCGCAACCTCCTTTCGCGCTGGGACATGTGGCGGCCTGCGCGACACCGAACGGCGAGTTGCATGCCTTGGGGACGGGCGCGTCTGGTCCCTGGTATTCGACCCTGGCCGATGGCGTGAGCTGGCAACCGCGAACGAGCCCGCCCGGCGTGACCGTGGCGACGGCGCGGCTGGTGTGCGATGCGATCCCGCCAGGGTTCATTTGGCTGGTGGGCGCCCAATACCTGAACGGCAAGCCTGCGCCCGTGCTGCATTTCGAGGTCGCGACCGGGCTGTGGTCGACCGCGGATGACGCCGCGTGGCCCGCCATCCTGGCGCCAGCGGTGGCGGCGCTGCCGAGCGGCGGCGTGGCGGTGGCGATGGGCGTGGCGGCGGACGGCCAGCCGCAGAACCGCACTTTCGTCGGACTGCCCGGTGCGTGGACCGAAGTGGACGTGGCGCCCGATCCAGTCGTCGGCGCGCGCTGGGTGACCCTGGCCGGCGATCTGTATCGCTTGGGCGGCGCGTCGTTGCGTGGCACGACGGCCGACTTCTCGGGCCCCAGCTGGCGGCTGCACGCGGGAAAGTGGCAGCCGCTGGCCTATCCCGCCAACGTGACCGGTCGGGCCTTCGCAGCGGTCGCTATTGAACCCAATGAAACCGGGGTGTTGATGTGGAGCGGCCTGGGCAAGGCGACCCTGACCACCACGCTGCTGGCGACGGAACCGCAATCGGCATCGCCTGGTGCATTGCGCCTCGACACGGCGTCGGGTACCTGGACCGTGGTCTCGGGCACGCTGCTCAGCGTCTTGCCGCCGGTGCAGACCGACTCGCCGTGGGCGCGCTCGACGCAACCTGGCGTGACGTGGCTGTTCAGCAAGGGCCAGGACGCGAATGCCGCGGAACTGTGGCGGATCGACCTCGGCACGCCAAGCAAGCAACTTTGGTGGCAAACGGCGGCAGGCCCCGGGCCGGCCTATCATCCTGGCTCGTCGCTGCTGTTCGATGCCGGTGCCAACCGCCTGGTGCTTGCCCAGGTGTCATCCGGCGTAATGCAACTATGGACTTTTGCACTGGTCAATCCATCGGGCTGGCAACTCGCGGTGCTGGAGCCTGGGGCTGGGTCGGCGCGCGCCGCCCTGTTCGCGGGCTCGGGCAAGATCGGCCTGGCGATCCTGACGCATCCCCCGGGTGGTCCCAAAGCCGTGATTCGCAAGGTTCTTCTGGACGCCAGTGTGACGCTCGAGGCCCCGACGGCCGACGCGCCGGCCTGGTGGGGACCGGTCTCCGGCACTTGGCAGACCGAACCAGCGCGCCTGCTTCTCGATGGCCGCCTGGATGCCGCCGGAGCGCCGCGACCGGGCCTGGAGCAGTGGCTGCTGTCCTGCCCGTGAGGCGATCAGCAATGTCAGGAGGCTAGCGCACCGACCCGTGCATCAACAGCACCGGCCGCGGACGGTACGGCGGCGCCCAGGGCAACGCGTCCGCCTGATTGCCCGCGTTCTCCAGTTCCACCAGACTTCCCGCCAGATGCCGTGACAACCGCAGCTTGTATTCGCCCTGGCCCACCAGGCTGCCGACATAGGAACGGTCCGATTCCAGGTATGTCCACTGTTCGAGCCGCCATCCATCGCCCAGATCGCGGCGCGCACTGACGGCCTTGCGCAGTTTCTCGCTCAGCTTCTCGAAGTCCAGCCCGCTGACCAGCCACACGTCATAGCGCCCGGCCTCGTTGCGCAACGTCAGCCGCTGGCCAATCGGCATCGCCTCGGTTTGCACCGCCGCTTCCGCTTCCGTGCGAGGCGCCATGGCTTCGGCGGTCGGCGTCGGTGCGGAGGCAAGGACTGGGCCAGTTAGCCACGCACTTGCCGCGATGTTCAACGAGCACAGCAGGATCAGGCAACGACGCATCATGGCGGCAAGTGTAGGCCCCGGTCCGTCGCGCGTCCATCGGGGCGGCGAACGCGACAGTGCCGTGACGGCAAGCCTGGCCAGAAGCGCTACCGCTGGACGGCAAACCGCTGAAAACGCACGATTAGTTAGCCTTGACGCCGCCACGTCTCGCGTCTATCATGCCGCGCTCACGGCAGATGCAAGCCGCCTTCGCCGGGTGCGATCCCGGTCTCTCTCCCCGCCCGGCAGGTCCCGATGTCCCGTTCCCGGCACACATTCCTTCCTGTCAGCCTTCGCGGTGTTGCGGCGCTCGCCCTGCTCGTGGCGGCCAGCACCGGTTGCCAACGCGGCGAGAAGTCGTGCCGCTACTACAGCATCGTGCTCGAACGCTCCGA